>NZ_QTMW01000003.1:0-270897 GCF_003604005.1 Bacteroides sp. OF03-11BH
TTGTTCCCAATGGTTCAAAGATACTAATTTGAAAGCAAATCACAACTCTGCTGGCTGACTTTTTTTTAATTTCTATTGTTTCCAATGGTTCAAAGTTACTAATTTAAAAGTAAATCACAATCCATTCATGTATCTCTTTTTAATATAAACATGTTATTTCTTGTGATTTAAAGATTGTCATTTTCGTATAAGTATTTTTAAGTTTCTTTTTGTGAGCATTAGACTTAATTCTAGCGTTAAATATTGAGAATGCTCAATCTGTTTCAATTGCTTAGTAATTGGGTTAATAAAGGTGGGTATTCCTTTATATTAACGATAAAATCCCAAATGACTTGACAAACGCTTTTTGATGTTGTATATTTGTAGAACGAAAGAAACAATGAAACGACAAATTAAAACTTTAAAAACGAAATGAGACGAATCTTATCTTTTGCTGTATTAGCTGCATTGTACTTCCCCGGATGTACGACCAGTAAAAATGCAGTGCGTTGTCTGAGCCGATGGATTAAAGACTGTAACCCGTTGACCAAAGAGCTTGTACCGACTGGTTATATGCCGTATAATCATCGTTATTTGACGATGAAACAGTATAAGATTATAACAAAACATCTAGGAGATCCTTATGAGTATTAGGGTATAGACGACCCGATTAAAAGCTTGAGGCTGCAACCTTTTATAGGGTTTGTAGCCTTTTTTGTTGCATAAATTCAACGTAAATCCTTCTGAAAGCTACATTCGGGTTTTTAATAAACTTGTTGAGAGTTTATTAGAAACTCAAAAGTCGTTTATGCAGAAAAGATAAACTTTTTTCGGTGTGTTGAAATGAGAAATATACGAAATCTTTGTGTGTCTGGTTAATAATCACTACATTATTAAAGACAGTCTCATTTCATCTTTATTTGTGTAATCTTGAATGGGTAGATGTTTTTTCTTGTAATTCTTTATTTTAATTGAAACTTATCATACAATCATATATGATTGTGAGTATATGAATGTGAATATGTTACTTTGGAGAATAATTTATACCTGGCAAGTCAAGGGTCTTAAATGAGAGAGATCAGTCATAAAATATTTAGCAGAGTAATAACAATAAAAAATGATGAAATGGATACTCTTAAATTGCATTCACACTTTGAAAATTTACTGTATGTGGGAAGAAGCGTGCTCACTAATACAAGTAGCCGCATTCAAAGATTATTTTTTAAAAAAGAGATGTGTATATATGAATACTTGTTTAAGGAGGAAGCAAGTAAAGGCATTGAAATTGTAGTGGACAATGCTGTCTTAGTTTGTGTTTTAGAAAATGATATCTGTAATAAATCTATTCTTTATCTTAATGACTCCACTAATGTAACATCTTATATTAATTATTGCAATAGTACTTTTGAATATGATAAACTTCGTGATAGATGGATTATGCCTGATGGTTATCTTACCCTTTTTATACCGAATGATGACTTTGAAAAGCGATTTGCATTCGTGCAAACCTTAGTATGAATAAACTTCGTGAAGCCTTTGGATTCTTAAGGGGATATATCTGAACATTAGACAATTTGATTTGTTATTTATTATAGTTGGAAGAATATAGACGTTGTTCGCTTTCATTATGATGTAAAACATCTCTATTTACCCATTTTTTAAAGGTTGTTTTTGACTATATGTCAAAACAAACCTTTATATTTGTATATGTGAAGTTAACCGAAAAAATCACTTATTATTGGCTATGATGAAAAAGGAAATCAAATTCAGTCTTGTTTATCGGGATATGTGGCAATCTTCCGGTAAGTATCAACCTCGGGTTGACCAGCTTGTACGTATAGCTCCATTGATTGTTGAGATGGGCTGTTTTACAAGAGTTGAAACGAATGGAGGTGCTTTTGAGCAAGTGAATCTATTGTACGGCGAAAATCCTAATAAAGCTGTCCGTGCTTTTACTGCACCTTTTAGAGAAGCGGGCATTCAAACACATATGCTCGATCGTGGTTTGAATGCATTACGTATGTATCCGGTTCCGGCGGATGTGCGTAAATTAATGTATAAAGTCAAGCATGCACAAGGGGTGGATATCACCCGTATCTTCTGTGGACTGAATGAGACGAGAAACATAATTCCCTCCATTAAATATGCTCTGGAAGCAGGTATGATTCCGCAGGCAACTCTTTGTATCACGTATTCTCCGGTGCATACCGTTGAGTATTATGCCCGAATTGCCGATCAGCTGATTGAGGCCGGTGCACCTGAAATTTGTTTGAAAGACATGGCAGGTATCGGTCGCCCGGGTATGTTGGGGCAATTGGTCAGGACTATCAAGGAGAAACATCCGGATGTATTGATTCAATATCATGGTCATAGTGGGCCGGGATTGTCTATGGCTTCTATCCTTGAGGTTTGCGAAAATGGTGCGGACATCATTGATGTGGCTATGGAGCCCATGTCTTGGGGTAAAGTGCATCCTGACGTGATCTCGGTACAGGCAATGTTGAAAGATTTAGGTTTTCAGGTTCCGGATATTAATATGAAAGCATATATGAAGGCTCGTGCGATGACGCAGGAATTCATAGATGACTTTTTGGGTTACTTCATGGATCCTACCAACAAATATATGTCTTCGCTTTTATTGAAATGTGGTTTGCCGGGTGGTATGATGGGTTCCATGATGGCAGACTTGAAAGGAGTGCATTCCGGTATCAATATGATATTAAAGAGTAAGAACGAACCAGAACTTAGTCTTGACGATTTGCTGGTAATGCTTTTCGACGAAGTGGAATATGTGTGGCCTAAGTTAGGTTATCCTCCTTTGGTAACTCCTTTCAGTCAGTATGTGAAGAATGTTGCATTGATGAATCTTATGCAATTGGTAAAAGGGGAAGAGCGCTGGACAATGATAGACAACCATACCTGGGATATGATTTTGGGTAAGAGTGGACGGCTGCCGGGTACGCTTGCTCCGGAGATTATAGAATTGGCGAAGTCTAAAGGATATGAGTTTGTCGATACTGATCCGCAGTTGAATTATCCGGATGCTTTGGATGATTATCGCAAGGAAATGGATGAGAATGGCTGGGAGTATGGAGAGGATGACGAGGAACTTTTTGAACTGGCTATGCACGATCGTCAGTATCGCGATTATAAGTCGGGCGTTGCCAAGAAACGTTTTGAGGATGAATTACAACATGCTAAGGATGCATCTATGGCAAAGAGTGGTTATTCCGAGGAAGATATCAAGAAGTTGAAACGTGCCAAGGCAGACCCGGTCATTGCTCCTGATAACGGACAGGTACTTTGGGAAGTTTCCGTAGAGGGTCCATCCATTGCTCCTTTCATCGGACGCAAATATCAGCATGACGAAGTCTTTTGTTATCTTTCTACTCCATGGGGAGAATATGAAAAGATTCTGACTGGATTTACCGGACGTGTGGTGGAAATATGTGCACAACAAGGCGCTACCGTACGTAAGGGAGATGTTATCGGTTATATTCTGCGGAGCGATATCTTTGCGTGAGACTTCCTATAAGAGCTAGGGTATAGAGGGTCTCCAATAAAAAATCGGGCTGCAATCTTTTACGAGATTGCAGCCTTCTTTGTTTGTAGACATTCAATGTAAAAGTTACAGGAAGGCTTCTAGCTGTTAGGATTTCAATGGCTATCCATTGATAAGTTAGAGTGTTGAATATAGAAAATACGCATTTTATGAAAAAAATAATTCTTTGATATATCCTGTTGATAACTAGCAATATTCTCTTCCGATGATAATTGATTCCAAACGATGAAAGGAGACAAAAGGGGACCGGACGTTTTACGGTTGATATACCTTTGCAGAGTCATTCAAACAAAGAGAATGACAAACAGATAACCTTTATTTTTTTAACCAATTAAACTTTAACAATTATGGGTTTAGGGTACGTAGTAACAAAAAGAGTGTTCGGTTTTGACAAAGACAAAAACGAAAAGTATGTGGCAAAATCGGTTCGTTCTGGTAAGGTGAGTTTTGCAAAAATGTGTCGGAAAGTGAGTGAGCTTTGTGGCGTCCATCGTAAAGTGGTAGATTTGGTCGTCAGTGGTCTGGTGGACAAGATGGCGGAGGATATTGATGATGGAAAGAAGGTGAGTTTGGTACCTTCACTCCTACTATCCGTGCTAAGAGTACGGATGACGAGAAGGAGGTCTTATCCAAGTCGATCGTTCAGAGAAAGATCTTATTCTATCCGGGAAAAATCTTCAAAAATACGTTGGAAGATATGAGTATTACCCGCCGTGCGGAAATTGAAACGGATTATACGGACGGAAGTAGTAATGGGGGGAATAATGGGGGTAACCCTGATTCGGGCGATGATGGCAAAGGGGAAGCACCGGACCCGGCTGCATAATTGGACTGGACTTTGTATTAAAGCAAGCCTTTAATTAGTGAATGCACAGAGAATCGATTCTTAATCGGTAATCTGTGCATTCTTTTTATATGATTTTCAGCTTTTATACTCCTCAAACTTGCAAAATCGTTTCAATCGTTTCACAGAACCTTTCAGGGCCTGTGTTTTCTCCTGAAAGTATGATTTGATTTATTTTCTAACTTCTATATTTGTCAACAGAAACGAACGACAATGAAACATGGTATCTTTATCTTGGCTATTCTTATGGCTTTGTTAAGCCTTCCAGAAAGTGGGTATGCTTCGGTGCCATTTTTTACTGTTGTAAATGATACAATCCGACGGGTAGTGATATATTTTGATGCGAATGAAACGAATGTGAATCCTTATTATAGGGATAATAATCAGGTAATTATTGCATTGGATTCCTTGTTGTCTGGAAACTTGGATACGAAATATATAACAGCGTTAAATGTAGCAAGTTTTGTTTCTCCTGATGGTGACGAGTCTTATAATAAAAGTTTGGTTACTAAGAGAAATAACTCGATAAAGGAATTCTTGAGGCGATATGAATTAGTTAATAATGTTGATAAGATTCATTTTTGTTCAAAGGGAGAGGATTGGTTGGAGTTTCGTAAGTTGGTGGCATCTGACACCAACTTACCCGACCGGGAAGAAGTGCTGATGTTGATCGACTATCATAAGGATGATATCGCCAAAAGAAAGCGACTGTTGCGTAAGCTAAATCGGGGAGTCGCCTACCGATATATGGTTCGTAATGTATTTCCAGAATTGAGGCGGTCTGTTATAACGATTGTCGGGGAAACTGCGATAATAGATAGAGAGGTTTTTGAACCGGTATCTTCTGTCTCCGGGTTGTTTGTTTCGAATCAGGAAGAGGCGCTTCCGAAGAATCAACCTGATAAGCCTGTGGGAGAAAGTGATGATAAACAGACCTGTGAGGTCGATATGTCGGAGGCAGAAGAGCCGGTGAAAAGCCAAACAGTGCTTGCAGTAAAGAACAATCTATTATATGATTTGGCATTGGCTCCGAATATAGAAATAGAAATTCCAATAGGTAAGAGGTGGTCTTTGAATACTGAATATAAATGTCCGTGGTGGTTGAATAGTAAACACGATTTCTGCTATCAGCTCCTTTCTGGAGGGATGGAAGGACGTTATTGGCTGGGAAACCGGCAGAAACGTAACCGATTGACCGGACATTTTATAGGACTTTATGCTGAAGGTGGAATATACGATTTCCAGTTACGTGGAGATGGGTATCAGGGTAAGTACTATGGAGCTGCGGGAGTGACTTATGGATATGCACGGCAATTGGCACGGCATTTTTCTCTTGAGTTCAGTCTTGGCATAGGGTATTTGACAACAGAATATAAGAAATATACTCCTTATGAGGGGGATATTGTATGGACAAATAGTGGGCGTTATAACTTTATTGGTCCTACCAAAGCAAAAGTTTCTTTGGTATGGTTGATAACAACAAAGAAATAGGAGGGCGTTATGCGAAATACAAGATTCATGCTTCTTGTGCTTCTGTCCTCGCTGCTGATGCTGACCGGGTGTAGCCGTCGCGATATATTGGATGATTATCCTGTAAGTGGAGTAGATATAAAGCTGGATTGGGATGGAGTGACAGATCAACTGCCGGAGGGAGTTCGGGTGATTTTTTATCCGAAGAACGGAGATGGCAGGAAAGTAGATAAATACCTTTCGGTGCGAGGTGGAGAAATGAAAGTTCCTCCGGGACGGTATTCGGTAGTAGTCTACAACTATAATACAGAATATGTACGTATCAGAGGTGAAGAGTCCTATGAAACAATAGAAGCCTACACAGGAAACTGCAATGGTTTAGGGATTGCGGGAACGGAAAAGATGGTTTGGACACCGGATTCATTGTATGTGTTGAATATAGATGAACTGAAAATAGAGAAGAGTGAAGAGGTGCTTCAGCTGGATTGGGAACTGGAATCTGTAGTGAAGAAATATTCTTTCACAGTAGAGGTCAAGGGTTTGGAGTATGTAACGACAGTCGTAGGGTGTGTGAATGGATTGTCAGATTGTTACCGGATAGGCAAAGGTTATGGAGCGTCTTCCTCACAGGCTATTTGTTTTGAAGCGAAGAAAGAGGGCAATAAGGTAGTGGCGTATTTCACAGCTTTTAAGCAGAAGTGGGATGTACTGGCACGAATGTTGAAAGTAGAAGGTGGGAGTACCCGTGCGGAAGGTAACGTAAAGTTGATATTGAGTTTTGTAAGAACTGATAATACAGTGCAGGAAGAAACGATTGATGTTACTGAAATAATAGGTACGCTTGAAGATGTCGGAACAGGCAAGGATGGAAAACAGGAACCGCCGCCGGAAATTGAGTTACCACCTGATGATAAGATTGAAGTTGAAAAGCCGAAAACACCACCGAATCCTGATGGAGGAGGAGGTTTTGATGGAAATGTTGATGATTGGGGACCAGACAAAGAAGTCGAATTACCTGTAAGTTGAAATGGGTAGCATAAACAAAATATAATAATATTATAAACTAAAAAAATACAGTTATGAAAAAGATTTTATTGGCAGTTACGGCTGCTTTAGCAATCACGAGTTGCTCACAGAATGAAGAATTTGAGAATCCGGCACAGAATGCAGAGATTGGTTTTAATACAGCGGTAACTAGAGCTACTGCTATGACTACTGCTGATTTTAGTAAATTTAAGGTGTATGGATATGCTCACGAGGGCGAGTTTGCTGTTGCAACAAAAGCTACATCTATTGTGGATGGTACTTATGAAAAGAAAGAAAATGTTTGGAGTGAGATGGCTAGTCAGAAATTTTATTGGCCATCAAGTGACAATGTTACTTTCTTTGCATATAGCCCTGTTGGAGAAACTGGAACTACCTATACAGCTGCTACAACCTATCCTGGATATCCAACAATAGCTTATACTGTTAATGATATCATTGCAAGTCAATCAGATTTTTTAGTAGTTCAACAGACTGGCGATGGTACAACAAATAAGAGTGGCATTGCTTTAGGCTTTAAACATGCCCTGACTCAAATTGCATTTAAGTTGAAAGGAGCTGATAAGGATGTTAATTACTCTGTAACAGAGTTAGCTTTAAAAGGAATTAAAAAATCAGGAACATACGATTGGAAAGAAAATAAATGGACGGCTGATGATATTACTAAAAATTATACAATTGATATGTCGGCGTCGGCGACTACATTTGTTGGAGATGCAACTGCTACCGAACTAACGGGTAATGACAAAGTTCTGATGCTTATTCCACAGGTACCAACAGCTACAATTGATGTAAAATATATAGCAACAAAAGATGGAATTCAAATTTGTGACGAAACAAAAACAGTGAATATTCCTACTGACGAATGGGGAGTAGGTCAAAGAATTGTCTTCACCATTGCTTTAACACCAGGTAATGAAATGACAATTACTGGTAATGTTGACAACAATGACTGGACTAATAAGGAGCCTTAGCCGGGTGACCTTTAAGAATAAGATGGCATTATTGTTAAGAAAATAATATTCAAATTCTAAAACTGCATGAATGAAAACTAATTCTTCATTTATGCAGTTTTTATATGTGACAGAATAATATATCTTAAAATGCTATCGCTCGTTTTTAAAAGCTAAATAGAATATCATTCTAGGTTAAAAGTTTAGTTTTTCTAGTCTCCACTTATACTCTCTTTTCCACTTTTCTCCCATTTTTTATGGCAATATGAAAACTTTCATATATTTTTGCTGCTAACATAAAATAAGTGCAAACACAGCAAACGTATGCCATCTATTTGTCAAGGAACCTGGGATTGTCAAATATGTCCGAAAGCGGTGAGTAATGCTATTACTCATGTGATTTATCAGCGTGGTTTTCATAAACCAGCTCAAAAGTGTGAAGAAAATCTTATCCTTTTTTTGCTAAAGGGAGAAATGCTGGTTAATAGTAAGGAATATGCGGGGACAATGCTTAAGGGAGGTGAATTTATCCTTCAGGCTATTGGCTCTATGTTTGAGATGCTTGCTATGACCGAATGCGAGTGTATTTATTATCGTTTTATTCAGCCCGAACTGTTTTGTGATTTTCGTTTCAATCATATCATGAAAGAGGTATCTCCTCCACTTATTTATGCTCCACTAAAAATAATACCTGAATTGCACTATTTTCTCAATGGGTCTATCACTTATCTGAAAGGAGATAAAGTCTGCCGGGACTTGCTGTCTCTGAAACGGAAAGAATTGGCATTTGTATTGGGATATTATTATTCCGATTATGATCTTTCAAGCTTGGTGCATCCACTCTCTAAATATGTAAACAGTTTCCAATACTTCGTTATTCAAAACTATAAGAAAGTAAAGACAGTAGAAGAACTCGCTCAATTAGGCGGATATACTCTTAGTACATTCCGTCGTATCTTCAATAACGTCTTTCATGAACCTGTTTATGAATGGATGCTGGCGAGACGTAAAGAGGGCATTCTGGACGACTTGAACAACTCTAAATGTAGCATTTCGGAGATATGCTATAAATATGGCTTTGAATCTTTACCCCATTTTTCTAATTTCTGCAAGAAATCTTTTGGTGCCTCTCCACGTAATTTACGTAGGCAAGACATTTCATAAATGCAACTATGTAAAATAATTGCGGTTCACCGGTTTCACCCAATTCTCTAAATGCCGATGAATAAGGTAACAGCGGGTGAAAGCAAGGGAGAAATTCAGGTGAAACTGAACTTTCCCGGTTTCACCTATTGAGTTTATTCATACCGACTGTTGGAGCTATATATCCAAGGTGTTGGACATATAGCTCCAAGATGCTGGATATATAGATGCAATAACTCAAGTATTAACACATGAGAACTAAGGTGTTAAGACCTGGCGGCCAAAGTATTACATCCGCACAGTTCACTCATTAACACCTGAAAGCGGATTTGCTATAAGCATATCCGGATTAGCTATAATGATAATTGTTTTAGCTCAAGGGATATTTTAATAAGACAGGTGAAAGCGATAACGAATGATTTTACCTTATTTCAATCCTCGCTTTCACCCGTAATTCTCTCATTCATAACAATTTCGGCTATAAGGTGAAATCGGTGAAACTTATGAATTAAAAGTTCATGTTACTACTGATCCGTATTAATAATAATCATGATCCATTCATACATAAAGAAATCCCCTGTCGGACTAGCCGGCAGGGGATTCTGTCATTAATCAAATTAAGCTCTCGCTCTCGAAATCTAGCAATTTCTAGTCTTTTAATTTTGCGATGATGAAGTCACGGTTCAAGCGGGCGATGTTGCTGATAGAGATGTTCTTCGGACATTCAGCCTCACAAGCACGCGTGTTTGTACAGTTACCGAATCCCAGTTCATCCATCTTTGACAACATAGCTTTTGCACGACGCAAAGCTTCCGGTTTACCTTGCGGCAGCAAGTTCAACTGGCTAACTTTTGCAGAGACGAACAACATAGCAGAGCCATTTTTACATGCAGCTACACAAGCACCGCAACCGATACAAGAAGCAGCATCCATAGCTTCGTCAGCGATAGGTTTTGCGATCAGGATAGCGTTAGCATCCTGCGGAGCACCTGTGCGTACGCTCACGTAACCACCAGCTTGCATAATCTTGTCATAAGCTGTACGGTCTACCATCAAGTCCTTGATGACTGGGAAACCGGCCGAACGCCAAGGTTCAACAGTGATCGTATCACCATCCTGGAAACGACGCATATAGATCTGACAAGTAGTAGCACCTGTTGCAGGACCGTGCGGGTGTCCGTTGATGTAAAGAGAACACATACCGCAAATACCTTCGCGGCAGTCATGGTCGAATACTACCGGTTCTTTTCTTTCGCTGATGAGCTGTTCGTTCAGAATATCCAGCATTTCGAGGAAGGAAGTATCGCCAGGGATATCTTTCATTTGGTAGGTTTCAAAAGCACCTTTAGCCTTCGGACCAGCTTGGCGCCATACCTTCAGTGTAAATGATATATTTTTATCCATTTTCTTCTAATTCTTTTAAATGTTTAACTTCACCGATTAGCTCTTGTAGTTACGGGTTTGAACCTTGATAGCTTCGTATACCAACGGCTCTTTGTATAATACCGGAGCTTTTTCATCGTCACCTTGATATTCCCAACATGCTACATAGAAGAAGTTTTCGTCATCACGTTTAGCTTCTCCTTCTTCAGTCTGGTATTCTTCACGGAAGTGACCACC
The DNA here is from genome assembly GCF_003604005.1 of Bacteroides sp. OF03-11BH. Classification (NCBI taxonomy): domain Bacteria; kingdom Pseudomonadati; phylum Bacteroidota; class Bacteroidia; order Bacteroidales; family Bacteroidaceae; genus Bacteroides; species Bacteroides sp. OF03-11BH. The sequence continues at coordinate 10,616 of NZ_QTMW01000003.1, forward strand.
ACAACTTTCGTTACGGTTCAATGCATCGTAAGCAACAAGCTCACCCATTGTGATGAAGTCGTACAGACGGATTGCTTTGTCAAGCTCTACGTTCATACCTTCTTTGGAACCGGGGATAAACAGATTCGTTTCGAATTCCTTGCGGATTTCTTTCAATTCGGCAATACCTTTCTTCAAGCCTTCTGCCGTACGTCCCATACCTACATATTCCCACATGACATGACCCAGTTTCTTGTGGATAGAATCAACAGATTCTTTACCCTGGATACTCATGAACTTGTCGATCTTAGCTTGAACTGCTTTTTCTGCTTCAGCAAATTCAGGAAGATCAGTAGAGAAACGAGGAACAGTGATTTGATCTGCCAGATAATTCTGGATTGTATAAGGCAATACGAAGTAACCGTCAGCCAAACCTTGCATCAATGCAGAAGCACCGAGGCGGTTTGCACCGTGGTCGGAGAAGTTACATTCACCGATAGCGAACAGACCCTTGATAGTGGTTTGCAGTTCGTAGTCTACCCAGATTCCTCCCATTGTGTAGTGGATAGCCGGATAAATCATCATCGGATTATAATATTTTACGCCATTAATTTCTTTTGCCAGTTCGCCCGGATTAACGTCAGTGATTTCTTCGTACATATCGAAGAGGTTACCATAACGTTGAAGAACAACGTCGATACCCAAGCGGTTGATAGCTTCAGAGAAGTCGAGGAATACGGCCAAACCTGTGTTGTTTACACCGAAACCTGCGTCGCAACGTTCTTTAGCGGCACGGCTGGCAACGTCACGCGGAACCAGGTTACCGAATGCCGGATAGCGGCGTTCCAAGTAATAGTCGCGGTCTTCTTCAGGAATATCACTTCCTTTGATTTCGCCTTTCTGAAGTTTCACAGCATCTTCTTTTTTCTTCGGAACCCAGATACGACCGTCGTTACGGAGAGACTCGGACATCAGAGTCAGTTTAGACTGTTGGTCACCGTGTACCGGTATACAAGTCGGGTGAATCTGAACGTATGCAGGATTTGCGAATACAGCACCCTTGCGGTAGCAAGAGATAGCAGCCGTACAGTTACAACCCATAGCGTTAGTAGACAGGAAGTAAGCGTTACCATAACCACCGGTAGCGATTACTACAGCGTGAGCGGCGAAACGTTCCAGTTCACCTGTTACAAGATTTTTTGCGATGATACCGCGGGCACGTCCGTCAACGATGACAACATCCTGCATTTCATAGCGGGTGTACAGTTTAACAGTACCTACGTTTACCTGACGGCTCAATGCGGAGTAAGCACCCAGCAGCAACTGCTGACCAGTCTGGCCTTTAGCGTAGAAAGTACGGGATACCTGTGCGCCACCGAAAGAACGGTTGTCCAGTGTACCGCCATATTCGCGAGCGAAAGGAACACCTTGTGCTACACATTGGTCGATGATAGCGTTGGATACTTCAGCCAAACGATATACGTTTGCTTCACGGGCACGATAGTCGCCACCTTTTACAGTATCGTAGAACAGACGGTAAACCGAGTCGCCATCATTTTGATAATTCTTTGCAGCATTGATACCACCCTGTGCAGCGATAGAGTGTGCACGACGGGGAGAATCCTGAATACAGAAATTGAATACTCTGAAACCCATTTCACCAAGTGAAGCAGCGGCAGAAGCACCTGCCAGACCCGTACCCACAACGATGATGTCCAAACGACGTTTATTAGCGGGGTTCACCAATTTCTGGTGAGCTTTATAGTTGGTCCATTTCTCAGCCACCGGGCCTTCTGGAATTTTTGAATCTATCTTGATCATAATATTATTTACAATTTAATCATTTACAATTTACTATTTAGCAAGCACCGCCACAAATCAGTGTTTTCACGAAGAATACCACTACTACCAGTGCGAAACCGAGTACAACAATCGTAGTATAGATGTTAGAGATACATTTCCAACGATCGATCCATACTTTGTTGTTCCATCCCAGTGATTGCATAGAGCTCCAGAAACCGTGAGTCAGGTGGAACCACAAAGCAAATAGCCAAACGAGGTAAAGAACTACGTAAACCGGGCAAGAGAAAGTCTGCTGAATGTGATAAGCGCCGTTTGCCGCATAAGCCAGCGTCAGTGTATCAGCGTGTCCGCCCATGTTGTGAACCAATTCCGGCAACTGCATTTTTGCCCAGAAGTTGAAGAGGTGCAAACCAAGACCTACGATTACGATAAGACCCAGTACCAACATGTTTTGAGAAGCCCACTCTACAGTCTTCGGCTTGTCGACCACTGCATAGCGTTCGCTACCACGCGCTTTGCGATTCTGCATGGTCAGCCAGAATGCGTAGATGATGTGAATCACAAAAAGAGCGGCTAGTCCTGCGGTAGCCACTAACGCATACCAGTTTGCTCCCAGGAACTCACAAATCATGTTGTAACCATCAGCCGAGATGATTGCAACCAAGTTCATCGCCATGTGAAATGTTAGAAACAGGACAAGGGCGATACCGGTAACGCTCATCACCACTTTCCTTCCTACAGATGAATTACTTAACCACATAAATGATTGAATTTAAATTATTTAATTGTTAGAACTAAAATTTCGACGTTTTACACCTCTTACAGACTGCAAAAATAGGGGAAATAGATTGATTGAGCAAGGAATTAAAGAAATAATTCTTTAATAATGAATCAATGCGCTAATGTATCAATATGCCAACCAGTATGTACGCATGGTGCAACTGATTGGCACATTAGTAGGATGGGACTGTTTATTGTACTTTTCCGATTTTCTCACCACCGGCTGCTTTCTTGCGTAAAGCGCGTGGGGTATCTCCGAAAGAGTCTTTACAAAAGTGGGCGAAATGAGACAGGGAGTCGAATCCGTATTTGTTACAGATTTCTGTGATTCGCATTTTGGTGTACTGCAGGTCTTCCAGGATTCCTTCCCGTTTCTTTTCCAGTATCCATTCGTATACGGGCATACCATAGAGGTTTTTGAAAAGGCGGCGGAAAGTAGTGGTCGTATATCCTCCCAGATGCGCAAATTCTTCAACGTTCTTCACGTTGCTGTAATTCTGCATGACGAAATAGTGGAAACTTTCCGTATAAGTGCTGATCGGATAGAAGAATGAACCTAGCTGGGGCAGCGGATAGAAGTTGGTAATCAAGAAAACCAGTTCTTTGCATTTTAAGTCGATATACTTGCTACAAAGGTTTTCTTCGCCGAGGAATTCGGGCATACTGGTGACAAGATGGTACAGTCTTTCACTCATGACAAGCGGAGTGTAGGTCAATGGGGCTCCTGTCTGTTCCATCATTTCTTTGTACCGTTCTTCGCAGAGCAGAGGTAGTTCGTTGAACCAATAGACAACATATTCAACATCTGTCAGTGCCAATATTTCAACCTTGGAACCGATAGCTTGCAGGATAAACTGCTTTTCGCGCAGTGTATTTCCGGGATATTCTTCGCTGTTGATCAGTAATTCACCCTTTATCATAAAAAGCATACAATTCTGCGTACACTTATCCTTGGGGATATGCTCTCCTTTGGGTAAATTTCTATATACAAGGATATTTTCAGTGGCTTTGGGGCATCCCGTACAGTTGGTATATTGTATGCAAAATGAATCTCCTGGCATGAGTTTTATTCATGATTTATTATCTTGACGGAACAAAGATAGGCTTTTTTGCGGAAAATGGAACTCTTTCTTTTATTTATGTTTTAGTAGAAACCTGCGAATATTATTCTTATCCCTCTAAATGAGGTTAGAAAATTCAATATTTATCTGTTTTAGATTTCTGAATAGAAAACGTTCTGTTGATTTTTGGAAGTATTATAGTTGTTTTTGAACATCTGTTTCCCTTTGATATGCGTATTTTTGTAATCTAAACGTTTTAATTATCAATCATTATGTTAATGCTAAGAAAAATTGTATTCTTCTTTTTTGTGTTTGTTGGATTATCATTGTTTGCACAACAAGACTATATGGTCAGTTCTTATGTGCGGGGCAATTTTTACAACCGTGGTCGTATTTCTACAGAAAGCTTGCGGGCAAGTGACGACCTTATTTTCTTGAATGTTCATCCTAATAAAGACGGATCACTTGCATTTGAGAATCCACTTGCATTTCAAGGAAAAGGGGTGACAACTTGGGAAGGATTGATTAAATCGGTTCGTGCAAAAGTAAAAGGGACAAAAGCGAAAATACGTCTGGGAGCTTCCAGTGGCGAATGGAAAGCGATGGTAGTCGATGAAACTGCTCGTACGACGTTTGCAAAGAACATAAAGACTGTACTGGAAAAGAATAAACTGGATGGCATTGATCTTGATTTTGAGTGGGCAGAAAATGAGAAAGAATATAAAGATTATAGTTTGGCTATCCTGAAGATGCGGGAAGTGTTGGGAGACAAGTATCTTTTCAGTGTATCTCTGCATCCTGTTTGTTATAAGATTAGTAAGGAAGCTATTGAAGCAGTTGATTTTATTTCACTTCAGTGCTATGGTCCTTCACCGGTTCGCTTTCCGATAGAGAAATATTGTTCGGATATACAGATGGTATTGGAGTATGGCATTCCGAAGGAAAAACTGGTAGCAGGAGTTCCTTTCTATGGTGTGACAAAGGATAATTCGAAGAAGACAGAGGCTTATTTCAGTTTTGTACAAGAGGGACTGATTACGGAACCTGCACAAAATGAAGTAATATATAAGGGAGAGAAATATGTGTTTGACGGACAGGACAATATCCGCACTAAGACCCGTTATGCGATGGAGCAAGGACTGAAAGGCATGATGAGTTGGGATTTAGCCACAGATTTGCCGCTGGATGATTCTAAATCATTGCTCAAAGCGATGGTTGAGGAATTAAGAAAATGACCTCCCCTACAGGTCGCAGAGTTTCCTATTGGGAGGTATCAGAAGGGATTTTTCATTATTGTTCTGAATGATAGAGCAACATGAAAGTAAATTCTACTTCTGATACATCTTCCTTTCTCAAGATTGTATAATCTGCTTCAGGTAATCCGAAGGCGAGACGCCGAATTCCTCTTTAAAGCATTGGCGGAAATATCCCGTACTGTTCATTCCTACTTTATAGGCGATTTCAGAGATGTTGAACTTTCCTTCAAGCAGTAAACGTTCTGCATTCTGCATTTTCACTTTCCGGATATATTCGTTGGTCGATAATCCTGTCAGTGCTTTCATTTTCCGGTAGAGGGTGGAACCGCTCATACACATCTTGTCTGAAAGATAGGTAATATCAATTTTCTCCGAAGAGAGGTTTTCTTCGATTAAAAGGGTGATTTTTTCAATAAATTCATTATCCAGCTTGCTTAGAGCTTCGGCGATTACGATACGTTTTTCTTTTAAATCTGCCTGATTGCCCGGAACGGATTGTGTCTGGAATTGAGCTATCAGTTTCTTTCTTGATTCCAGCAGATTATTGATACGGCTGCGTAGCAGAGAAGCACTGAAAGGCTTTGTCAGATAAGAATCGGCTCCTACTTCGTATCCTTCTTCTTTATCTTGCAGAGAATCTTTGGCTGTCAATAGGATGACAGGGATATGACTGGTTCGTACGTCTTCTTTCAATTGCCGGCAGAGAGTGATACCGTCCATGACAGGCATCATAATATCGCTGACTACAATATCTGGGATGCGGCTAAGAGCTTGTTGCTTCCCTTCTTCTCCATTGTAGGCGGTGAGTACTTCGAACGAATCTGCGAAGGACTCGGCGATATATTTCTGTATCTCTTCATTGTCTTCTACAATCAACAGGATTGGTTTGCCGGTATCCAGTGTGGTTTCTTGTGGATATTCAAGGCTTGCTTCCTGATTCGTATCTTCTTGAATCAGTTCTGTAGAATCTGCGTGTAAGGCATTGGGATAGATATTATCCGTCAATAGGCTGATATAGAAAGTACTTCCTTCGTTTTGCATACTTTCTGCCCGGATTTCTCCTTCATGCAGGGTGACCAGATTCTTCACTAGGGCCAAGCCAATGCCTGTGCCGGATGCCTGATGCTTGCCGCTTTCCTGATAATAACGGTCAAAAATATGTGGCAGGGCTTCAGCAGAAATTCCATATCCCGTGTCACTGACTTTTATCTCCGTATAAGCAACTTCATTGCGCATTGTCTGATACAAACTTAGAGTGACGCGTCCCTGTTCCGTATATTTGATCGCATTGGAAATCAGGTTGTCCAAAACGATGGTAATGATTTCCTTATCAAAGAAAAGGAGCATTTCTTCTTTCTCTATTTGAATCTGGAAATCAATCTTGGTCTTTTGATTTAGTTCTTTGTATTTAAGCCCTATCTCATAGATCAGAGGAGCGATATTGCCTTTGCTGACACACAATTTCTTGTTTTGTGTCTCTGTCTTCCGGAATTCCAGTATTTGATTAATCAAGTTGAGCAGCCGTAGTGCACTCTGATGGATGACAGATAACTTTTGGGCTTGTTTTACCGGAAGTGAGGTCTCTTTTTGCATATCTTCCAGAGGACCGAGGATTAAGGTCAACGGCGTACGCAGCTCATGGGTGATATTGGTATAGAATCGCAGACGTTCCTGGTTCAATTCCTGTTCCTGCTCATGGTTTTTCTTTTCCAAAGTGTAGAGACTTTCCAAATCCAGCTTCTTTTTATATGCATGCAGGATAAGGTAAATGATGCTGATAGATACCAAAATATAGATAAGCTTTGCCCACCATGTCAACCAAAGAGGGGGATTGACACGGATGGTAAGTGAAGTAGCTTCTTCGGGCCATTCTTGATTATGTACCCTTGCTTTGATGAGGAATTCATATTTTCCCGGAGGAATGTTTCGGAAAGTGACGCTGTTGTTCTCATTGACGGTGTACCATGAGTTTTCAAGCCCTTTCAGCATATAAACATATTCCACTTGGTTGACTAGTGAGTAGTTTTGTACGTTAAATGTAAGTCCAAAGCTATTTTGCGCATGACTTAATTCTACATTCTGTCCTTTGGATAAATTGATAATCATGTCATTGTTTTCCAGATTGCTTAACCGTCCGAGTATTTTCATTTCTGTGATAACTGCTGCCGGAGCTGGTTGTTCGTTCATGGTGATATCGGGATTGAAACAGCATACTCCATTGATAGAACCGAAATAAATCCATCCGTTCTTGTTTTGTGTAACACAACTGCTTGAGAAACTTCCTGCCGGTACATCATCAGAGTGACTATAATTGTAAAAACAGTCTTTGCTTGTAACATAACAGCTGATACCTTTGTTGTTACTAAACCAGATATTTCCTTTTTTGTCTTCTGCTATAGCGCAGATATTTGTATTGATCAGGCCGTCTTTCCGTTGATAAGTCTTATAATTCAGTTCATCGGTAGACAGGAAACAAACCAATCCCTCTCCTGTTCCTATCCACATTCTTTTTTGTTTATCTTGTATGATCTGGTTGACAGTATTGGAACAGAAACCATCCCTTTGAGTGAACGTTTTGATTTTTTGTAAGTCCGGGGTGTATATACCAAGTCCGTCTCCGAAAGTCCCAATCCAGAAACGCCCTTTCTCATCTTGAGTTATGGAGCGTATAAAGTCACTTTGTAGTTCGCTGTTTTCTGTATTGTAATGTCGGATAATCTCCATTGTAAGAGGGTTCAATATAACAATCCCTCCACTGTATCCTACCCAAATGTTGTGCTGGGTATCTTCATAGATCGTACGGACATCCAGATTAGATTGCCCCATAAGAGAGATGGAACGGAATTTTTTATTCCGGTTATCATAATAGCTGATTCCCCCTTGGTAGGAACCAAACCATAAATTACCTTTTGAATCCTGCAAAGAGGCTAATATAAAATTCGAAGGAATATTTCCACTCTCTTTTTTATAGATAGCGATACGTTTCTCTCCTTCAAATACATTGATTCCTCCACCGTCTGTTCCGATCCAAACCCGTCCTTGTCTGTCCATACAGAGGCTACTGGCTACTTTGTTGTTCAAACTGTTCTCATTGTTTGGAATAGGGGAATAGCTCAATGTGGTGAACAAAGGTGGTTTACTGCTGATAAAGTTGATTCCTCCTCCCCATGTCCCTATCCAGATATTATCAAAAGAATCCTGGAATATGCATCGGGCACTTGCATTAGAAAGACTTCGGCTATCAGCACCCTCCTGTATATATTCAAGAGAAATCTCTTCTGGCGAGAGGAACATACTTTGTTTAAGGTTTAATATGGCAATACCATTGAGTTCTGAAGCAATCCAAAGCCTATTATCTTTCAGTTGGCGGATAGATAATATACGGCTGCATAAAGTAGCATACTTGTCATTCTTGTTGTTTTTGAACATTATGAAGTTTTCATTAGCAGCATCATATAGAGCCAATCCGTTATTTGTACCTAACCAGATATTTCCATTTGCATCTTTTATAATACAAAACACATCATTACCGGGCAAACTCATTGGGTTTCCGGCTTCGTTCCGGAAGTTTTTTACGCTCTTGTCTTTTGGAGAAAAAATACTGAACCCGCTTCCGACATGCCCGATATACAAATTTCCATCACCTCCGTCCAATACTGTCCATGTCTGGTCGCAAGGTAGACCGGGAACTGTACTTTTATTATAATGAGTGAATTGTCCGCTGGTGATATCAAGGTATTCTATACCTCTATAATAGGTACTAATCCATAAACCATCATCATGTTGAGTGGAAGGAGAAATGTCTGTTACGTCATTCGTAATCAGACTATGTGGATTTTCCGGGTTATGTTGATAAGCGGTAAATGTTTGCTCATTATAATTGTATGCATTTAGTCCGTCTCGTTGAGTGGCTATCCAAATAATAGGACGTTTGGTGTCTGCATACACCCGGTTAAGCTCGTTGCCGGTAATTCCCTGATTATTCTGTGCCAAATCATTTTTATAGTAAGTAGTAAAGCGGGTACCGTCAAACTTATTAAGTCCTTCTTCTGTGGCAAACCATAAGAATCCTTGTTTATCTTGTGTAATGCTGACTACATAATTATTTGATAATCCTTGCTCTATCCCCAATCTTTTTACAGAATGAGACTGGGCTATCAACTGAAAAGTTGATAACAAGAATAAAAATAGAATAGAAGCAATGTGTTTTTTCATAACTTGTGCTTATTTGTTTCAATTACAAGTCCAAAAATAGGAATAAATATTTTATTTAGAGTATGTAAATCGTTCATTGCATGATTTGTGTAGCTCTTATGCATGATTTTTGTTTATTCAGTCTATATCAATGACGTATATTTGTGTTCGAAAAAACAATAAAAAATGTTTAATCTTTAAATTCTAATTTATGAGGTATTTAAGAATCTTATGCATATGTATCATACAGCTGTTTCTGTCTGCTGTTGCATTTGCACAAACACAAGTTACAGGACATGTAGCTGATGTAAGGGGAGAGGATATCATTGGTGCCAATGTAACTGTAAAGGGAACTTCTAATGGGACAATTACAGACATTGATGGTAATTTTACAATCAATGTAGATGATAAGAATGGAACACTGGCAGTCTCGTTTATTGGTTATAAGACTAAAGAAGTGAAGATTGGCGAAAAGGCACGTCTTCAGATTGTTCTTGAAGAAGATACCGAAACTTTGGATGAAGTTGTAGTGGTAGGTTATGGTACACAAACCAAGAAAAGTTTGACCGGAGCAATCAGTGATGTCAAGTCTGATGCGTTGACACGTTCTGTTTCTACTACCACTGCTGGAGCATTGTCCGGTAAAATAGCAGGTGTATCTACACGTGCTGTGGATGCTCGTCCGGGTAGGGGAATTAATCTCGAAATTCGTAATATGGGTAGTCCGCTGTTTGTAATTGATGGTATTCCTTATGGAGGTATGAATAGTCGTGACTGGTTGCAGGCATCGGATGTTTCCGGTAGTGACGTTTTTAATGCTCTAAACATTGAAGATATTGAAAGTATCACAGTCTTGAAGGATGCTTCTGCTGCTATCTACGGTTTGCGTGCATCAAATGGTGTGGTTTTGGTAACCACCAAGAAAGGTAAAAAGAATGATAAGGTAAGTATCAATGTAAATGGATATTATGGCTGGCAAAACCTGACCCGTTTCCCGAAACTGGCAAATGCAGGACAATATGTAAGAGGGTTGGCTGAAGCAGCGCAGAATAGAGGTGAAGATCCAAGCAAGCTATATAGCCCCGAAGAACTGGCGAAATGGGAAGCCGGTACGGAACCGGGATATAAGAGTTATGACTATTATGATATGGTGATGAGAAAAAATGTGCCACAGTACCACATTAACGCTAACGTGACGGGTGGTTCTGAAAAGACCAATTACTACCTTTCTGTAGCTCATACCGGACAGGATGCCATGATGCGCGACTTCAAATACGAACGTACCAACCTTCAGTTGAATATTGATACAAAGATTACAGATTGTTTTACGATCGGTGCACAGATCAGCGGTAAATACGAAAAGACCGAAGATGTAGGTTTGCCTGGCGGTGATGGATATTATTCGGCTATTTTGTCTATGTTCAAAATGCAACCGATTGAAAGTCCTTATGCTAATGATAATCCGGAGTATATCAATAATGTACATGAGAATGGTTACAATCCGGCAGCTTTCAGCCGTGATATTGCCGGCTATAAAGATAATCTGACTCGTAATGCCAATATCAATGCTTATGCGCAGTATGATTTCTCATTTGGTTTGACTGCAAAGGCTACTTTCTCGTACAATTATACTAACAGTCGTTTTGACGGTTATCAATATGCTTATCAGATTTATACCTACGATAAGGAGAAAGAGACTTATAATGGGACTCCTGCCGTAGGACGTTGGAGAAGTCAAATCGATCGTAGCGTTCCTGCGCGTTATATGCAGTTACAATTGAATTATGCCAAACAGATTAAGAACCACAATATTTCGGCTGTTTTGGGTTATGAAGCCTCCGATTACGATTGGACTAAGAAGACTTATGGAACAGAACCTTCTACCGACTATTTGCCGCTATTGCAGTTCGATGAACTTAACAGTTTCGGTGATGAATGGAGCTACGAGGCACGTGCCGGATGGATTGGTCGTATCAATTACGATTTTGCTCACAAATATCTGATTGAATTATTGGCTCGCTATGATGGCTCTTATCTTTATGCAGCGAATAATCGTTGGGGATTCTTCCCGGGTGTATCTATCGGTTGGAGAATCTCGGAAGAGAAATTCTTTGAAAAGTTGAGACCAGTTGTAGATGATTTAAAGATTCGTGCTTCTATCGGTCAGACAGGTACAGAAAAAGATGTAAAGTTGTTCGATTACTTGAGTGGTTATACTTGGAATAATGGTAATGCTGTATTGGATGGCGAGCTGGTTACCGGATTGAACCAAAGAGGATTACCTATTACAAATCTATCCTGGACTAAGAATACGACATCGAATATCGGTTTTGATTTGACTATGTTCAATAATCGTTTGAAGATCACAGCCGATGCTTTCCGTAAGGATATTACCGGTGTGCCGGCTGCCCGCTATGATGTATTGCTTCCGAGCGAAGTAGGCTATTCGCTACCTAACGAAAACTTGAACAAACAAGCTTATATTGGTGCGGAGGGTATGGTTACATGGACCGACCATATCGGTGATTTGAATTATACCGTAAGCGGTAATTTTACTTTCTCACGTTACAAAAGTATTGAGACTTACAAACCACGTTTTAATAACTCCTGGGATGAATATCGCAATTCTGCAGAAGGTCGTTGGGGAGGTATTTATTGGGGATATCAGGTAATCGGCCAGTTCCAGTCGGAAGAAGAAATTTGTAATTATCCGGTAAACCTGGATGGAAATAATAACCGCACCCTGCTTCCTGGTGACTTTATCTATAAAGATGTGAATGGTGATGGCATCATCAATGGTATGGATGAGCGTCCTATCGGTTATCCTGAAGGCTGGGCACCTATCATGTCATTTGGTGGTAATATCGGTTTGCAGTGGAAGGGCATTGACTTGAATATCGACCTTTCCGGTGGTGCTATGCAAGGATGGAGACAGAACTATGAGTTGGCCAATGCATATCATGGCAACGGAAACTCTCCGGTTTATTTGTTGGAAGACCGTTGGCATCGTGCCGACTTGTATGATCCGGATAGTGAATGGATACCGGGACGTTATCCGGCCATCCGTAAAGGTGAATTCAGCTATAACAATAAGAATAGTGACTTTTGGTTGCACAATGTACGCTATCTGCGTATCAAGAACTTGGAAGTGGGTTACAGCTTGCCGGCTCAACTGTTGAGACCGATCCGTGCACAGAAGGTACGTGTTTATGCGAATGTTTCTAACTTGTGTTCGTTCGACAATGTGGGTAAGTTTGGAGTCGATCCTGAAATTACTGCCGCAGCTGCAGTGGTATATCCGCAACAACGTACATTCCTCCTTGGATTTAATATTACATACTAAAAACGAAAGTGATCATGAAAAGCAAATCTATAAAAATACTTCTGATGGGAGCTGCCATCACTTCCATGTTATCGAGTTGTGGTGACAGTTGGTTTGAAAGAGAACCCAAAAACATTCTTACTAATGAGTTGGTATGGAATGATCCGAACATGATTAAATCGCAGTTGGCCAATCTTTATAATCGTATTCCGCAGTTGCACGGTGATTTCAATACCGGTGGTATGTGTGAAACAGACGATGCTATGTATTGTGGTACATTAGATCAGAATTATCGTAACGAACTGCGTTATGGAAACGACTACGGACGCTGGTGGGATTACGGACTGATACGTGACATCAATATGTCTATTGAGAATATCGATAAGTATGGAACCGATATTTCGGCAGATGAGAAACTTCAGTTCAAAGCAGAGTTCCGTTTTATCCGCGCCTACGTTTATTTTGAGCTTGTAAGACGTATGGGTGGTGTACCATTGATTACAACGACTTTGGAGTATGACTTTAGTGGAGATCCTTCTTATTTACGCAATCCGCGTGCAAAGGAACACGAAATATATGATTTTGTATATAGTGAATGTGAAGCGATTAAGTCGCAATTGGGTAATAAAGGCAGTCAGACTCGTGCCAACTATTACACAGCGTTAGCGTTAGAAAGTCGCGCTATGTTGTATGCCGGTTCTATCGCTAAGTACAACGCGCTGAAAACTCCTAATATTGTGACTTCCGGTGGAGAAGTGGGCATTCCGTCCGATATGGCAGATGATTACTATCGCAAATCATTGACAGCTTCGCAAGAGATTATCACAAAAGGTGGATATGAACTTTATGAGAAGGAGTCAGATAAAGGGGTGAATTTCTACAAGATGCTTATGGACAAGACCCTGAATAAGGAAGCAATTTGGGTGAAAGATTATAAGAATCCTCTGAAGGTGCATAGCTTCGGTTATGATAATGTAGTCCATCATTTAAGAGAGGATAACGACAACTCTTCTTGCATCGGCCCATCACTAGGATTGGTAGAGGCTTTCGATTATCTGGATGGAACTCCGGGAACGCTACATTATAAGAATGGTGATGATTATGTAGTATATGACACTCCAAGCGATATTTTTGCCAATAAGGATGCACGTTTGTATGGTACGATTATCTATCCGGGTTCCAAGTTCAGAAATCAGGATGTGGATATTCAGGCAGGAGTAGCAGTTTGGAACGATAAGACCGGTTCTTATGACTTGCTGACAGACTCGAAATTGGGAAGTTTTTATGAAGATAATAAAACTTTTGTCGGTCAGGACGGACCTCAAACCAATAGTCCTAATGTGAGCAACACCGGATTTTATATCCGTAAGTTTATCAGTGAGGCATCCGGTTACACTCTCCGTAACTACGCTGAAAACTGGTGGCCTTGGTTCCGTTTGGGTGAAATCTATTTGAATGCCGCCGAAGCTGCTTTCGAATTGAATGACGAACCGACAGCTTTACCCTACATCAACCGTTTGCGTCAGCGTGCCGGTTTCCCGGCCAACAGCTTGACAAGCCTGACAATAGAAAAGATTCAGAACGAACGTCGTGTGGAATTGGCTTTCGAAGATCACCGTTATTTTGATATGAAACGATGGAGAATAGCTGATATTACCTGGAACGGAAATACTGATAATGATAAAGCTATCGTATATGGTTTATATCCTTATCGTATTGCAGTGGCAAAACCGGGAACACAGGATCAGGACAAGTACATTTTCGTAAAGACCAGATCCGAACGTTTCAAGGTGGCAAGAACCTTCCAGCAGTCCAACTATTATTCATTCATTGCTGATGATGTAATTAATAACAATCCGACGATTGTTAAGAATCCATTCCAATAAAAAATAAGAGATTATGAAAAAGATTATACCTTTCTTTATTATGATATGTTGTTTGTTGGCAGTAAGCAGTTGCAGCTACGACAACTTTGAGGAACCTAAAGCCACATTAACCGGAAAAGCTATTTATGACGGTGAGGCAGTAGGGGTTAGAAGCGGAAGTTCCGAATTTGCTTTGTTTCAGGATGGTTATGCTCTGAAAGGTTCTATTCCGGTGTATATTGCCCAAGATGGAAGTTATTCCGTGTCGCTTTTCAATGGTGATTACAAATTGGTGCGTATGGGTAATGCACCTTGGGAAAGACCTTCTAATGATACGATCTATATTACCGTAAAAGGAAACACTGTGCAGGATATTCCTGTGACGCCGTATTTCTTTGTCAGAAACGTGTCTTTTGCTAAAAATGCTAACAAGATTACAGCACGTTTCACCATTAACAAAGTGGTTGCCAATGCCAATATGGAAAACGTAGGTATCTATTTAGGTACAGGTATTCTGACGGATGAGAAGCAGAAAGAAGCAGAGTTGAAGTTGGGTAATGCTGTTTCACTCGATCAGGAAAACACAGCTGAAATTGAAATCCCGAGTGGTTTGGTAAACGAATCGTATCTTTACGCCCGTGTGGGAGTCAAATCGGACAAATCATCAGAATATTGCTATAGTCAGTCTATTAAGGTAGCATTGAAATAAATAGTATCAAGAATATAATACTTGAGGGGGAAGTATCGCAACCTGATATTTCCCCCTTTATCTAATGAATGAAAATAATGATAGTAACGATTAAACAAACTCTAATTGCGTTCGGTCTGCTGTTAGCGGTGACGTTTCCCGCTTTCGCACAATCCGGGAATCCTGTCTTGCCGGGTTTTCATGCCGATCCTGAAATCTTGTATTCTAATAAGACAAAGAAATACTACATTTATTCTACTACGGACGGTCAGCCTGGATGGGGCGGTTGGTATTTTACTGTTTTTTCGTCCGTCGACTTGAAGAATTGGAAGGATGAAGGAGTCATGCTGGATTTAAAGTCAGACCAAGTGCCTTGGGCGGATGGTAATGCGTGGGCGCCATGTATAGAGGAAAAGTTAGTAGGAGATCAATATAAATATTTCTTTTATTACAGTGGAAATCCTAAGACAGGAGGAGGAAAGCAGATCGGAGTGGCTACAAGTGATTCGCCTGCCGGACCGTTTGTTGACTTGGGACATCCTATTATAACGGATTCACCTACAGGACACGGACAACAGATTGATGTGGATGTGTTCACCGATCCGGCTTCGGGGAAGTCATATTTGTATTGGGGAAACGGTTATATGGCAGGTGCAGAGCTCAATGATGATATGATTTCAATTAAGAAAGAGACTATCACGGTGATGACTCCTGAAGGAGGAACGCTACAGGATTATGCGTATCGTGAGGCTGCTTATGTGTTTTATCGTAACGGGCTTTACTATTTCATGTGGTCGGTAGACGATACCGGCTCTCCTAATTATCATGTAGCTTATGGCACTTCGACATCACCTTTGGGACCGATTAAAGTAGCTAAGAACCCTGTCGTATTGATCCAAAACCCGGAAAAGGAAATATATGGCCCTGCTCATAATTCCATCTTGCAAGTTCCCGGTACTGATAAATGGTATATTGTTTATCATCGCATTAATAAGAATTATCTGAAGAGTGATCCCGGTGTTCATCGTGAAGTATGCATAGATCGTATGGAATTTAATGAAGATGGGAGCATTAAGCAAGTAATACCCACTCGTTAGTTATATCTTTTCGGATTTCAATAGATTGTTTGTATGTTTTTAGAACCGTATTGTGTGATTTGAATAATTAAAGATTTTAGATGAATAGGATGAAAGGTAAAAAGATTTTAGCCGCTTTAGGCTTCTTCTCAATAGCCGGTGTGGCAGGTGGATGTTCCCAACCTGCCCCCAATATACGTTATCAGATAGAAACAGACCAACCCTGTCAGACGATGGCATACTTTAGTGCTTCCGATGCCTGGAGTATGCAATTCATCGGGCTTTGGCCGCAGGAGGAACAAAACCAAATAGCCGACTGGTTGTTCAGCACGGAGAATGACGCCAACGGACAACCGAAAGGTATCGGACTGTCACTCTGGCGTTTCAATGTCGGAGCAGGTAGCACGGAGCAAGGAGAGGACAGTCAAATTGCTTCCCCCTGGATGCGTGCCGAATGTTTCCTGAATCCCGACGGAACATACGATTGGAACAAGCAACAAGGTCAACGAAACTTTCTGAAACTGGCTAAAGAACGGGGAGTCAACAAATTTCTGGCTTTCCTGAACTCTCCTCCCGTATATTACACACAGAACGGATTGGCTACCAACACCGGCCGTGGAGGTACGGCGAACCTGAAACCGGATTGTTATGAAAAGTACGCTCGTTTTCTGGCTGATGTAGTGCAGGGAGTAGAACAACACGATGGCATCAAGTTCAACTATATCTGTCCTTTCAATGAACCGGACGGACATTGGAACTGGGTCGGTCCGAAGCAGGAAGGCTGTCCGGCAACGAACAGGGAAGTAGCCCGCACGGTTCGTCTGTTAAGCAAAGAGTTTGTAGACCGGGACATGGATACACAGATTATGGTTAATGAGTCTTCCGATTATCGTTGTATGTTCCGCACTCACGAAACGGATTGGCAACGGGGGTATCAGATTCAGGCTTTCTTCTGTCCGGATAGTGTGGATACGTATTTGGGAGATACTCCGAATGTTCCCCGCCTGATGCTCGGTCATAGTTATTGGACAACGACCCCGTTAAGTGAATTACGTAATATCCGCTGCCAGCTACGGGATACATTAGATAAACATCAAGTTGGTTTCTGGCAAACAGAAACCTGCATCATGGGCAATGATGAAGAAATTGGTGGTGGAAATGGTTTCGACCATACGATGAAAACGGCGCTCTATGTGGCACGTATCATTCATCACGATATTGTGTATGCCAAAGCTGAAAGCTGGCAATGGTGGCGTGCTATTGGCGGTGATTATAAGGATGGATTGATTCGCGAATATACTACGGATGATAACTTCCTGAATGGCAGAGTGGAAGACTCCAAACTGATGTGGGCTTTAGGTAATTATAGTCGTTTTATTCGTCCGGGGGCAGTCCGGTTGTCCGTTTCGGCTTTCGATCAAACAGACGCTTTGATTCCTGATGGCGACACCGATCAGCAGGGATTGATGTGTTCTGCTTATAAGAATGTAGACGGAACGTATGTGATGGTAGTGATTAATTATGCCAATGAAGAAAAAGAGTTTTCTATTCATGAAGGAAAAGTAGGAAATGCACAATGGCAGATTTATCGTACTTCAGATAAAGAAGGGGAAGATTTGCTTCCGGTGGGGACAGTGAAAAGTGGAAAGATTGTTCAGATTCCGGCTCGTTCTATTATAACGCTTCAGAGCAAATAATTAAAAACGGCTTTATATTTTTATTTCTTTTTGAAAGTTGTACATTTGTGTGTCCGTCCATTACTACGAAGGTAATGGACGGACACAATGCATAAACAAGGAGGCCTTTTATGGACAATAGAGGAAATATTGTCATTTATCAGACAAAGGATGGGACAACTTCCATTGATGTAAAGTTGGAGAATGAGACGGTGTGGCTGACACAGGCGCAAATGGCAGACTTATTCCAGAAGGATAGAACTGTCATCGGTAGACATATAAATAATGTATATCGGGAAGGAGAGTTGGAGCGTGATATCACGTGTGCAAAATTCGCACATGTGGGTAGCGATAATGACCAACAATACGTTTGTAGCACTTACGTTAATGATTGCCGAAAGCCGGACGGAAGAAAAGGACGTGATGGTGAAGGTAGTAATCAATTTGATTAATAAGAATAATTGAATTTAGGTCTTATTGATGGATGATATAGGCAATGAGAGATACCTCGTCGCAGGGTATCTCTCATTTATTGTCAGGAATATCATTTTGCTGATGTCAGCAAAATGATAGGTGATAGAGGAATGTGTATTTTTATATGAGAAGAAGATCCTATATGAAGATGTTTATATAGAAATATATAAAAAGAGATTTACTTGTGGAGCGTATTCTTATTCGGAGTATTCCACACCTTCGTCTGATCGCATACAATATCCATCCATTGGTCACCGCATTTAATCTTGAAATCTCCTTTTTCCAGTCTCCACTTACCGTCATATCCCACAAATGCCAAGTCGCTTCCTTTTAGTTTCAACGTAACAGTCTTTGTTTCTCCCGGTTTCAAAGAGATCTTTTCAAAGTTCCGCAGGCGGATATTGTCCGGTGTACTGCTTGCCACCAGATCTTTAGAGAATAACAACACACTTTCTTTTCCGGCAACTTTGCCCGTATTGGTTACATCAATCGTGAATATCAGTTCATCATCGGCATTGAAAGTCGGTTTGTTTACTTTTAGGTTATTATATTTATAATTGGTATAGCTTAATCCGAAGCCGAACGGCCATTGAATATCCATCACCGAATCATAATTGTAGTTACCTCCCATTTGCCCCATATTTTCACAAGGCTTGTAGTCATAAGTCGCCAAAGCGTTGATTAGGCGGGGATAAGTAAACGGCATTTTTCCACTGAAGTTGGCATCACCGGCCAATAAGTTAGCAAGCGCATCGCCACCGTAATTGCTTGGCAGCATGATGTTGACGACAGCTTTTGCCAAAGGCTCTATGTCATTGATAATACGCGGACGTCCCTGGTTCAGAACCAAAACGATAGGTTTACCCGTAGCGGCCAGAGCCTTAACCAGATTGCGCTGATTTTCCGATAAGGTAAGATCCGTCAGGTTGCCGGGAGTTTCGCAATAAGAGTTTTCGCCAATGCAGGCGATGATAATATCTGCCTGTGCTGCCGCTGCTACCGGTTTTTCAATTTCCGGTTTGTTTTCTTCCCACCAGTTATCGTTTTTGTAAGGAGCATAGGTGACTCCCGGTTCGTAGATAATATTCTCTTTTCCGTATTTCTCACACAAAGCCTCGTAGATTGTATGATATGCCTGCGTGTAATCATCGGCAACGTGTCCCTGCCAGCTATACGACCATCCGCCATTCAGGCAACGCATGGAGTTTGCGTTCGGCCCGGTCAGCAGAATCTTTTTGCCTTTCGCTATCGGCAGGGTATGTGCGTCATTCTTCAATAACACTTCCGATTCTTCGGCAGCCTGGAGGGCAACGGCCGCAAATTCCTTAGAACCGAACTTGTCATACTTCTTAATGTCCCAATACGGATTGTCGAATAATCCCAGACGATATTTCAAACGCAACACACGGGCTACTGCATCGTCGATGCGTTCCATAGATACTTCTCCTTCTTCAACCAACTCTTTCAGATAATCGCAGAAACTCACTTCGTAAGGAACCATTGACATGTCGATTCCGGCATTGATGGCAATCTTGATAGCTTCTTTCTTGGTGGCAGCAATATGATCCCGTGTGCAGAGATTGTTTATGTCCGCCCAGTCTGTTACAATCAGACCGTCCCAGTTCAAGTCTTCTTTCAGCCATTCGGTCAGTAATTCACGGTTGGCATGAAAAGGCAGGCCGTTGTCAACGCCAGAATTTACCATCACGCTCAATGCACCATGACGCACGGCCGCCAGGAAAGGAGCGAAGTGTTTTTCACGCATATCGCTGCGTGAGATGGAAGAAGGAGTACGGTCTTTCCCGGAAACGGGTACACCGTAACCCATATAATGCTTCATACAGGCAGCTACATGGTATGCTCCGATGCGGTTCGGATCTTCTCCCTGAAATCCCTTTACGGCCGACACGCCCATTTCTGCATTTACATAACAATCTTCTCCATAGTTCTCCCACATACGTGCCCAGCGCGGGTCGCGACCTAAATCGACAACGGGGGCAAACGTCCAGGGGATGCATCCTGCTTTGGTTTCATAGGCAGATATTTCGGCACTTTTCCTTGTCAGTTCCCGGTTGAAAGTGGCTCCCATGTTGATGCCTTGCGGAAACATCGTTCCGTCCAGCGTGTAGGTCGTTCCATGAATCTGGTCTACTCCATAGATGCATGGGATACCGATTTCTTTCATTGATTTCTCCTGTATCTGCTTGATGGCTTCCGCCCACTTCTCCTTTTTCTGTGCTACTCCCAGAGGGACATTCAGTAGTGAGCCTACCTTATATTTACCGATAACCGTGTCGAGCATCGCCTCGCTTAGACAGAATCCTTTCTCACGGCTGGTTTCAAGGTCAGACACCACATCAATGGTGATTTCACACATCTGACCGATCTTCTGTTCGAGAGTCATTTTTTGAAGCCATTTCCAGATGTTAGCTTCAATAGCCGGATCGGCTGGGATGGTGGGAGGGGTAGCCTGCGCGTGAGTTGTAAGGCAGGTACCGGCAAAGGCTGATACTAATACCATTTTCTTAATGCTTTTCATGAGTTGATATTTTTAGAGTGAGACTTAAAATCTACCACAAATGTAGAAAGATTTGCAGTCACTCGAAAGGGCGAAATGCAATTGAATACATATGATGCCCCAATAAGATACATTTTGTGCGTATGGGTAAAACATTTGGCAGACTGGGTGTGAACGAAATACCATGTCTTCTTGGGGAAAAACATCTACTTTTGTATCGTCGGCCGGCAAAAGATGTTTAACTCTTAAATTATATAATATGCGAAACGCTTT
The DNA here is from genome assembly GCF_003604005.1 of Bacteroides sp. OF03-11BH. NCBI lineage: Bacteria > Pseudomonadati > Bacteroidota > Bacteroidia > Bacteroidales > Bacteroidaceae > Bacteroides > Bacteroides sp. OF03-11BH. Next base: position 31,581 of record NZ_QTMW01000003.1, read on the forward strand.
ATTTCTTATTTTCATCTCGCTTTGTTTTGTATGCAAATCATCGGCTCAAGGTTACAGTAATCCTGTAATTCCCGGTTTCCATCCCGATCCAAGTGTTTGCAAGGCAGGGGATGATTATTATTTAGTCAACAGCAGCTTTCAATATTTCCCCGGAGTGCCTTTGTTTCATAGTAAAGACCTTGTGCATTGGGAGCAGATAGGAAACTGTCTGACTCGTCCGTCCCAGCTTGATCTGACTAATGCCAATTCGGGAAGCGGTATTTTTGCTCCTACCATTCGTTACAATGATGGAGTGTTTTACATGATTACGACTAACGTTTCCGGTAAGGGGAATTTCCTGGTACATACTACTGATCCCCGTAGTGAATGGTCGGAACCTGTCTGGCTCGAACAAGGAGGCATCGATCCTTCGCTTTATTTTGAAGATGGCAAATGTTTTATGGTCAGTAATCCGGATGGATACATCAACCTGTGTGAGATTGACCCCATGACAGGCAAACAGCTTTCTTCTTCCAAACGAATATGGAACGGTACCGGAGGCAGATATGCCGAAGGTCCACACATTTATAAGAAAGACGGCTGGTACTATCTGCTGATTTCAGAGGGAGGTACGGAATTGGGACATAAAGTAACCATTGCCCGCAGTCGTTACATAGACGGTCCTTATCAGGGAAATCCGGCAAATCCTATTCTGACCCATGCCAATGAGTCGGGACAATCCAGTCCGATTCAGGGAACAGGGCATGCTGACCTGGTGGAAGGCACCGATGGTTCTTGGTGGATGGTGTGCCTGGCATACAGAATTATGCCGGGAACTCATCATACATTGGGACGTGAAACGTATCTGGCTCCGGTGCGTTGGGATAAGGCTGCCTGGCCTGTGGTCAATGCCAACGGAACTATTTCTTTGGAGATGGATGTAACCACTCTGCCTCAACAGGAAATGAAAGGCAGACCGGAACGGATAGACTTTAAAGAAGGAAAACTTTCTCCCGAATGGATTCATTTGCAAAATCCGGAAGCAAAGAATTATACTTTTACCAAAGATGGCAAACTTCGTTTGATAGCAACTCCAGTTACGCTAAGTGACTGGAAAAGTCCTACCTTTGTCGCCTTGCGACAGGAACACTTTGATATGGAAGCATCCGCTCCGGTAGTCTTGCAGAAAGCGGGAGTAAATGATGAAGCGGGACTTTCCGTTTTTATGGAGTTTCATTCTCACTATGATTTATTTGTCCGTCAGGATAAGGATCAGAAACGTTCTGTTGGTTTGCGGTATAAACTGGGAGAGATTACCCATTGTGCCAAAGAAGTTTCTCTGCCGGCGGATGGTGAAGTGGAATTGGTGGTGAAGTCGGATATCAATTACTATTATTTCGGTTATAAGGTGAATGGAATATATTATGATCTGGGTAAGATGAACACGCGTTATTTAAGCACTGAAACAGCAGGTGGATTTACCGGAGTTGTCTTGGGACTTTACGCTGTATCGGTTTCTAAGGAATCAAAGATGTATGCTGATTTTGAGTGTTTTAAGTATAAAGGGAAACAGGGAGAAAACAAATGAATCCCCTTTATAAAACAAATTCACCCCATCGTTTCCAAAACGCTCCCTATATGAATAACATTACAGAGGTGAAGTTACATGCCGAATACATAATTTTGTGGCGTAGAAACAAAATATGTTTTGATGAGACGAGGTTAACGATTTTAAATTTAATCTAATAGTATATGAAGAATATGGAAAAACAGTCATTCAATGATGGATTATTTAGTCCATCGGGTATTAAACGAGTCATATTTATGCTGGGGTTATTGACTACCTCTTTTATATCATGTGTTTTAAATTAACTATTAAACAATATACCATGAGTAAACACTTTTCTTTAAAATGCACATTTGTGCATCTCTTTAGCTTTGCGGTAATCATTCTGTTGTGTTTGCCGATAATGTCTGTGAAGGCTGTTCCTTCGCAAACTTCAACTGTCAGTGGTGTAGTTATCTCGGGCACTGATGAGTTGCCTTTGGTGGGGGTTAGTGTCTTGGTGAAGGAGACAGCCAATGGAACAATCACCGATATGGATGGAAACTTCAAGCTGAATGTGGTGTCCGGACAGACTTTAGTCTTCTCTTATATAGGATACGTTACGCAGGAAATCGTTGTGACGGATCAGAAATCGCTCAATGTAATATTAAAGGAAGATACCGAAATTCTTGATGAAGTAGTGGTGGTGGGTTATGGTGTGCAGAAAAAGAAACTGGTGACCGGTGCAACGGTGCAGGTGAAGGGTGAGAGTCTTGCCAAGATGAATACCAATAGCCCTTTGCAGGGGATGCAAGGACAGACACCTGGGGTGAATATCTCTTCTACTTCCGGCCAGCCGGGCTCGGACATGAAAGTCAGTATTCGTGGTCTGGGTACTGTCGGAAATTCTAGTCCACTGTATCTTATTGATGGTGTGGGCGGTGATATTTCCACCTTGAATCCTGCCGATATAGAAAGTATCGATATATTAAAGGATGCAGCTTCGGCAGCTATTTATGGTGCTCAGGCTGCCAATGGTGTAGTGTTGATTACCACAAAATCGGGCAAGGAAGGAAAGGCGCAAATTTCCTTTGATGCCTATTACGGTGTACAGACAGTGGCCCGGAAGATAAATATGCTGAACGCAAAAGAATACATGACCATTATGGACGAGCAGGCTGTTAATTCCGGAAATACACCTTATGATTGGAGTTCATTTCGGAGTATTTATGATGCTAATGGAAATGTACACGACACGGACTGGATAGACTCGATGTTTAAAGATAATACCAGAACGCAGAGTTATACATTGGGTATCACCGGAGGTTCGCAGACTTCCACTTATGCCTTATCGTTGGGGTATATGAGTCAGGAAGGAATAGTGGGCGGTAAGGACGTTTCGAACTATGAACGTTACAATTTCCGCATCAATTCCGAGCATAAGATATTCAAGGATTCGGATTTGCTGAAAGTGGGCGAGCAGGTCAGCTTCGTCTACAAAATGAACAATGGCATTTCAGTATCCGACCAATATAACAATACTTTGCGCGGTGCATTTGCCACTTCGCCGCTTGCTCCAATCTATAGCGATAATAATGCTTATGATTCTTCTTATAACGATACATCGAACTCCGATTGGTATAACGGTGACGGCAATCCTTACGGTTCAATGATGACCAACAGCAACAACGAGAACAAGACGGCCACATTCTCCGGCAATGTATATGCCGAACTGCAACCGGTCAGGAACTTGAAGTTGAGAAGCGTATTCGGAGCAGTGTACGGTTCTTCGGAATACCGTAGTTTCAATCCGCTTTATCAATTCTCAATTTATACTTATAATACGACCCGTACATCAGCCACCCAAAATATGAATCATTCTTTAGGAATGACCTGGACTAATACGGCTGCTTATGACTGGACATGCGCCAAACATGCATTCAATGCTTTAGTCGGAATGGAAGTATATCGCTATTCTGGTACTTATCTGCAGGCCAAAACCGGAGCATTGAGAGAAGGCTTTGACGATTGGGATCATGCCTATGTAGGTAATGGTACAGCTTCGAGCGCCGACGACGGAATGTCTGTCGATGGATATCCGCATGATGAAAGTCGCTCTGTTTCTTACTTTGGACGTTTTGGATGGAACTGGAAGGAAACCTATATGCTGAATGCTACCTTGCGTGCTGATGGCTCATCGAAGTTTGCACGTGGCAACCGTTACGGTGTATTTCCATCTATATCTGCAGGATGGACTCTCTCAAATGAAAAGTTCATGCAGAATACTCAAAATTGGCTTGATTATCTGAAGTTGCGTGCAAGTTGGGGGCAAGTCGGCAATCAGAATATCGATAATTACCAGTATACGGCTCCTATCACCTCTTCCAATACCCATTACATTTTCGGAACAGCCGATGGTGCTCCGGCACAGTCTGGTTACTGGGGTGCATATCCCAGCCGTCTGGCCAATGAGAGTGTAACTTGGGAGACTTCGGAACAGACTAATATAGGTATTGATGCACGTTTCTTAAAAAGCCGTTTGAGTTTGACCGCCGATTTCTATATCAAGACAACCAAAGATTGGCTGGTGGAAGCTCCTATTCTGGCTACGGCAGGAACGGGTGCACCTTTTATCAACGGCGGCGATGTGAAGAATACAGGTATTGAACTGGCTTTAACCTGGAATGACCGGGCAGGTAAGGACTTCAATTATAATATTGGTGTGAACGGTGCATATAACAAGAATAAGGTAGGGAATATTCCTACTGAAGATGGTATCATTCACGGCAAAATCAATATGTTGTATGATAATACACCGGAGTTCTACCGGGCACAAAACGGTCATGCTATCGGTTACTTTTGGGGATACGAAACTGCCGGTATCTTCCAGAACAAAGAACAGATTGCCAACTGGAATGCCGACGGAAAGCATGGCATCCTGCAGGCCGACGCACAAGCGGGTGACGTTATCTATGTAGACCAGAATCAGGATGGAATTATCGACGATAACGATAAGGTGGATTTGGGCAATGGTACTCCTGATTTTACTTACGGATTCAATGTCGGATTTAACTACAAAAACTTTGATTTCTCATTGGTAGCCTATGGAGCCGCTGGCAATCAGATTGTGCAATCGTACCGTAATCATGCCAATAGCAAGGCTAACTATACGACTGCCATCCTGAATCGCTGGACCGGAGAAGGAACTTCCAACCGGATGCCTCGTGTGACGGACACTAATATCAACTGGCAATTTTCCGACCTCTACCTGCAAGACGGTGACTATCTGCGTATCAGCAACATCACCTTGGGCTACGATTTTGCCAAGCTGATTAAACTCAAAGTTATCAGTCAGGCCCGTTTGTATGTTCAGGTACAGAATGCGTTTACTTTCACCAAATACGATGGTATGGATCCCGAAATTGGTTACGGAACCTCCGACTGGGTATCGGGTATCGACCTGGGGTATTATCCTCGTCCGCGTACATTCCTCGTTGGTGTCAATCTGAAGTTCTAATTTATAACCTTAAAAAAATCAGAGAATATGAATAATATGAAATTATATATAGTGGGAATGGTACTAGCTGTGATGTCACTTACGGCATGTACGGCAGGCTTTTTGGATGTAGAATCGAAAAAAGAATCTACTACCGGCAATTTCTACAGGACGGAGAGTGATGCGTGGCGAGCATTGATAGGTTGTTATGATGGCTGGCAGTGTACTACGTCCAGTCAGGCATGTGCCTTTTATTTTGCTTCGCAAGTCATGGCGGACGAGTGTTTTGCCGGTATGGGAAATACTGACGCTCGTAACTATCAGGTGATAGATCGCTTCGATGCCACTCAGTCTCCTTCCGATATGAACTTGTTGGAAACGGAATGGACTAACTATTATGCGGCAGTGTATCGATGCAATGAACTTCTGGCTCATGAAGGTCAGATATCCTGGACAAGTGACCAGACGAGAAATACTTATATGGGTGAATGTCGTGCCTTACGTGCCTTGTGCTATTTCGATATGGTCCGTCTTTGGGAAAATATTCCCTTATTCACCGAACCTGTGAATGAGAACCGTGCACAAGCCAACCCGGAAGAGGTGTACAATCTTATCTTCAGCGATCTTAAATTTGCTGCGGATAATATTCCGGCAGGCGCATATCCTAAAAGTGCGGCTGCTTCGAATGACGGTCATATAACCAAGTTTGCTGCTGAAGCGCTGTTAGCTCGCGTTTACTTGTTTTATACAGGCTATTACGGCAAAGAACCTCAGGTAGAAGGTGTCACCAAAGCTTCGGTATTGCAGGGACTGGAAAATTTTATCTCTGTAGCAGAAACTGAAGGCTACGGGCTGGTTGGAGAATTCAAAAACTTGTGGCCGGCTGCTTCCACTTCATGGAGCCGAAATGCGGCGACAGGTGATTATACACAGACTAAGACCTATGCCGGAAAAGGTAATATGGAGGTGGTATTGGCACAGAAATTTAATTATACGCAAGATTATGATGGAAATAATGATGGAAACCGCTGGCTGGTCTACATGGGGATACGTAGTTATCTGAATCATGCACCTTACGGAAGAGGATGGGGAGGATGCACGGTCAATCCTAAAATGTGGACTGTCTATGGTACGGGTGATGCACGTCGTGAAGCTTCTATCATCAATTTGGATAGTGAAGGTATCACCGATGATTCGGAATATGCAAAATCGTATGCCGATCAACGTGAATACACCGGATATACGGTAAAGAAATATACTCCGATGTCGAAATGGGTTAAAGATGAAAAGTCTGGTGCATGGTCGATTACTGATGAAATTTCTGGTTTAGGTGAAGGCGATTTCCAGATTTCACAATATCAGGATTTCATTGTGATGCGCTATGCTGATGTGTTGTTAATGGCTGCTGAATTAGGAAGTCCGAACGCACAGGCATATTTCAATCAGGTACGCCAGCGTGCTTATACATTGAATGATGGTGAGGGAAACTTGTCGGTTTCAAATGATTATCGGGAAGTTGCGGTCACAAAAGAAAATATAATAAAAGAGCGTATGCTGGAGTTTGCTTTTGAAGGACAGCGTTACTGGGATCTGCTGCGTCAGGGTGTGGATTATGCCGCTTCGCAGATTGCAGGTACTACGTCGGTTGTCAGCGGGGGAAATCCCGAGGATGTAAGCATTACAGCTTCGAATATTATCGGCAAGCGAGGTTTTTCTCAAATTCCGAATAATCAGATTATACTTTCGAATGGCGTTTTGAAACAGAATGTAGGTTGGTATTAAAAAATGGAAGTTATGAATAAGATTGTATCAAAATTATATATAGCATTGCTGGCAACGCTCGTCACATTGTTGTCGGCATGTACTCCCGAAACTTATGAATTGGGAAGTCAGGATATCGTTTCGGATGACCTGGCCGAAGGAATTGCTTTTTCGATCACACATGATGCGGTGAATCCGAATATTGTTTATCTGAAAAGTCTGATGCCTTCAAATTATCAGGTATGTTGGGAACATCCGCAAGGACGGAGTCAGAGTGCGGAAGTTAAGTTGCAGATACCGTTTGAGGGAGAGTATAGCGTGAAGTTCGGTGTACAGACACGAGCCGGAATAGTGTATGGTCCCGCTGCTAAGTTTACCATCGACAGCTTCTGTGCCGAATTTGTGAATGATGCCTTATGGACTTATTTGTCGGGAGGAGTCAACAATGAGAAGGTTTGGATTTTCGATAACGGTTCGTATGGATTTGCTGCGGGTGAAGTGACTTATGCTGATCCAAGCACGACCGTAGAGTGGAACAACTGGAGTGCCAACTGGGATCCGGGCGTTGGTCATTCGGGAGATGATGCCATTTGGGAGAGTACGATGACTTTCGGTCTGACCGGCGGAGCGAACGTGACAGTTTATAATTCTTCTTCACAGAGCACAGCCGTAGGTACATTTATGCTCAATGTAGACGATCATACCATCACGTTTACCGACTGTGAACTGTTGCACACGCCCTCATGGTCGGACAGAAGTACGAATTGGAACCGGAATCTGAAGTTGCTCGAACTGGATGAGAATCACATGCGTATCGGGGTGATGCGTGACAATAGCGAAGGACCCTGGTGGCTGGTATGGAACTTTGTTTCGAAAGAATATGCCGACAATTATGTGCCTGAAGATAGGCCAGATCCGGAACCTGCATTGCCTGACGGATGGGAAGACATGGTATCGGAAGTCGTGACTACCGAAATCAAATGGACGATGTCGCCTGATGTTCCGTTCGACTGGGCAAACCTGGATGGTAGCTTAATGAATAACTTTACAGCCGGTAACTATCCCGAGTGGGCAACTCCGGTCAGCGGATTGGAAAAACTTGCGTTGACTTTGAATTCAAGTACAATGACCTATTCTCTTGTTCTGCCTGATGGTACTTCTTCGGACGGAACCTATAGTTTGGATAAAAAAGGCATTTACACCTTCAGTTCAGCCTTGCCTGCCTGTCACATCGGTGGCGGTGATATTATGTTTGGAGCAGATGCTAACAACCAGCTTCGCATCCTCCGCATCGAGAGTGCAGGAGGATCGGTGATAGGTATGTGGCTTGGTGCGCGCAGCTCTGAAAAAGATGAATATCAGGCTTATCACTTTGTGCCCAATGCCGGAGGAAGCTCCGAACCGGAGGCAACCACTATTACTGTTGACAACCATAAATTGGTGTGGGGACATCTGGAGAACGATAAGAATAATTTTCGTATCGAACTGTACAATCAATATGGTCAGACTGCATCTGCATCTCCGGTTGATCCGGCAAGCATTGTGTTCGACTATTCAATGGAGCTGACTTTTACTATTAGCGGATTGAGTGGCGATGCGGCCACCAAGGAATATAATGCAGGTCTGATGTGTACGGCAAGTGGTTGGTGGCCTAGTTATTCAGGCACGAGTGATGTAAAGGTGAAAGGCAACGGTACTTATACTATCAACATTAAACCGGAAGCGGCCTATAACGGTGTAATCGTATTCGTGATTGATATCATTGATATGTTCAGTGACATTGCAGAACCGGATAAAGTGAACGTTACTATAGATACTTTAAAAATCTTGTAATTGAATGAGTATGAATAAGATTTGTTGTCTTTGGACGTATTATGTTTTCTGTCTGGCAGGTATTTTGCTTATTTCCTGTACGGAAGATGAAGTAGCGGGAACTCCTTTCATTACAATCTCAAAGCAAGAATTGACTTTCGGTAAGAGCCAAAGCGAGACTTTACTCTATATACAATCAAACGTGTCTTATGAAGTAGTGTCGGATTCGCCGGAGTGGTGCAGCATCACCCGGCAGGAATCGGACTCGAAAAAGACTGGCAAGTATCTAGTCAGTGTAACTGCCAATCCTGATACGGAATCCCGTTCGACTACGATTAAGGTGACAGGAAGTGAAATGAATGAGGTGGTACAGGTGAATCAGCTCGCCAGTGACCTTTTAGTAGCGGAAACACACGAAGTGACTGTTGCCGGTGAAGGGGAAAACTTTTCTATTAAGATACAGGCATCCGGAGATTATGAGATAACGGTTGATGCCGGATGGCTTCATCATAATTCTTCACGTGCTCTGACTGAAAAGGTGGAGACATTTACCGCCGATCCTAACGTTGGTAATGAAGCTCGTACAGCCGTTATCACATTCATGTTGAATGACATTATAGAATCGGTTACCGTGATTCAACAGGTTTCTTCGATACCAGAAGCAGATATGACAGGCATGGAGAAGAATGCGATGGAATTGATGAAGGAAATTGCGATTGGATGGAATCTGGGTAATTCGCTGGAAGCTGTCGGTGGAGAAACCGCCTGGGGAAATCCGGCTACTACCAAAGCCATGATTACCAAGATAAAGGAGCTTGGATTCAGTGCGGTACGTATTCCTTGTGCCTGGAATGATTATTTGGTAAGTGATGGTAGCTATGAAATACAGGCGTCATGGCTCAACCGTGTGAAGGAAGTGGTAGACTATTGTGTGGATAACGAACTGTATGCTATTCTTAATATTCATTGGGACGGAGGTTGGTTGGAGAATGATATTCCAAACGGATATAATAAAGCTGTAGACCAAAAACAACGAGCTTTGTGGCAACAGATTGCTACTTTCTTCAGAAACTATGACGAGCGTCTGATTTTTGCTGGCTGCAACGAACCGAATGTTGAGGATGTCGATGATATGACAGTACTGCTACAGTATGAACAGACATTTGTAGATGCCGTTCGTGCTACAGGAGGGAAAAATGTGTATCGTAATCTCATAGTACAGGGACCTGCTACGGATATTGACAAGACTATTCGATGGATGGACCGATTGCCCGAAGATCCGACGGACGGACGTATGATTGTTGAAGTACATTATTACAGTTCGTGGCAGTTCTGCGGCATGGAGAAAGATGAGAGTTGGGGAAAGGCTTTCTATTTCTGGGGAGAAGAGAATCGCGGGTATGCTGTTGGCAATTACGAAGGTCGTTGGGACAATATTGGCGGAGAGGAATATATGAAAGCTCAATTTCAGAAACTGAAGACCCGGTTTGTAGAACAGAATATTCCGGTACTCATCGGTGAGTTTGCGGCTATCCGTCGTCAACTGTCGGATGAAGAAGCCCAAAGAGGACATGACTTGTCGCGTGCGGCGTTCGACAGATGTGTAGTACGCCAGGCGCGTGCTCATGGACTGGTTCCATTCTATTGGGATCGTGGGGACGGTATTTTGAATCGCAATACGTTGGACATTTATGACAATTTGGAGTATAACGGTCTGATAGAGGGACTCGCGACAGAATAGTCCGGATTAGAGTTGCTCTGTTGTTTCTATTGAGTATTAATAAAACATAAGGACGGTCTGGGCGGGAATCTCTGTTCAGACCGTTTGTTTTTTTGTAGCCCCTTCACTTTTTTCTAAATTACCGATGAGTAAAGGCTTTCGCAGGCTCTTTTTCTTGGCTGTTTGGTAATATTTTATTTTCTTTGTACAAATCTGAAAAACATGATAAGAAAGAACCTTTTATTGTTTGTTTTACTTCTCTCTTCGTGGATGGTGGTTGCGCAATCCTATCAGTTTAAGCATCTGGAAGTATCGGATGGGCTGTCTAATAACTCTGTAAACACTATTTGTAAAGATCGTGATGGATTCATGTGGTTTGGTACGACTACCGGACTGAACCGCTATGATGGATATACTTTTAAGATTTACCAGCATGCCGAGAATGATCCGGGATCTTTACCGGATAATTATATCACTGATATTGTGGAAATGCCTGATGGACGGTTTTGGGTAAATACGGGCCGAGGCTATGTGTTGTTTGATAAAGAACAGGATTGTTTTATCACCGATGTTACCGGATTCATGAAGAATCTCGAGTCAGGAGGAGTTCCGGAACAGGTCTTTGTAGACCGGGAAGGGAATACATGCCTTAGTGTGGCAGGTGAAGGATGCTACCGTTATAAGGAAGGTGGGAAGAGACTTTTTTTTTCGTATGTGGAACATTCATTGCCGGAGCATGGAGTGACACAAATAGCGGAGTGTAGTGACGGACTTTTGTTGATTTATAATACAGGACTGCTTGTCTGTCTGGATCGTGCCACATTGGCAATAAAATGGAAGTCTGATGAAATAAAAAAATATATTCCGGCAGGAAAGACAATAGAGTTTTCGCTCTTTGTAGACAGAGACAATTGTATCTGGGCATACAGTCTTATGGGAATCTGGGCGTATGATTGTGGAACAAAAAGTTGGCGGACAGATTTGACCGCTATTTGGTCGTCACGTCCGGACGTAATTATTCATGCGGTGGCACAGGATATAGAAGGCAGGATTTGGGTTGGAAAAGATTATGACGGTATAGACGTGCTTGAGAAGGAAACGGGGAAAGTAACTTCTCTTGTTGCCCACGATGACAATGGACGGAGTTTACCTCATAATACCATTTATGACTTATATGCTGATAGGGATGGTATCATGTGGGTAGGCACTTATAAGAAAGGAGTATCTTATTATAGTGAAAGTATCTTTAAATTCAATATGTATGAATGGGGAGATATAACTTGCATAGAACAGGCGGATGAAAACAGGCTGTGGCTAGGAACAAATGACCATGGGATTCTTTTGTGGAATCGCTCTACAGGAAAGGCTGAACCTTTCTGGCGAGATGCCGAAGGACAGTTGCCGAATCCGGTTGTATCTATGCTGAAGTCAAAAGATGGTAAATTATGGGTCGGGACATTTAATGGGGGATTGTATTGTATGAATGGTTCCCAGATACGTTCTTATAAGGAGGGTGTCGGAAACGCTTTGGCGAGTAATAATGTCTGGGCATTGGTGGAGGATGATAAGGGAAGAATCTGGATTGCTTCATTGGGAGGTGGTTTGCAATGTTTAGAACCTGTGTCCGGTACTTTTGAAACTTATACCAGTAGTAACTCGGCTTTGTTGGAGAATAATGTAACCTCTTTGTGTTGGGTAGATAATAATACATTGTTTTTCGGAACTGCCAATCAGGGAGTAGGCATGATGGATATGCGTACTCGAGAAATAAAAAAGATTCAAGGCCAGAGCGGTAATGTCAAGTTATCGAATGATGCGGTTAATCATGTATATAAGGATAGCCGGGGATTGGTATGGATTGCTACCCGTGAGGGATTGAATGTGTATGATACGAGACGCCATGTATTTCTTGGTCTGTCTTTTGTTGCAGAAGCTAAAGGAAATTTTATTGCAGCAATTACGGAAGATCAGGAGCGTAATATGTGGGTATCGACCAGCAGAAAGGTGATTCGGGTAACAGTAGCTTCCGATGGAAAAGGGAGTTATCTTTTTGATTCCAGGGCTTACAATAGTGAGGACGGATTGCAGAACTGTGATTTTAACCAGCGTTCTATCAAGACGTTGCACAATGGAATCATTGCGATTGGTGGTCTGTATGGAGTCAATGTTTTTGCTCCGGATCATATACGCTATAATAAAATGCTGCCTAATGTGATGTTTACAGGTCTTTCGCTGTTTGATGAGGCTGTGAAAGTGGGACAGTCGTATGGTGGAAGAGTGTTGATTGAAAAAGAGTTGAACGATGTAGAAAATGTAGAGTTCGATTATAAGCAGAACATTTTCAGTGTATCTTTTGCTTCGGATAACTATAATTTGCCGGAGAAAACTCAATATATGTATAAGTTGGAAGGGTTCAATAATGACTGGTTAACCCTGCCGTTAGGAGTACACAATGTGACTTTCACTAATCTTGCTCCGGGAAAGTACGTTTTGAGAGTGAAAGCGATCAATAGTGACGGTTATGTCGGCATAAAGGAAGCCACGCTGGGTATTGTAGTCAATCCTCCTTTCTGGATGTCATGGTGGGCTTATTTGTTGTATACCGTCGGTTTGGTTATCGTGCTCTTCCTGGCGCGTTACCGGATGCTGAAACGTGAACGTGAGAAGTTTCATCTTCAGCAAATAGAAAATGAGGTGGCGAAGAATGAAGAAATAAATAATATGAAATTCCGTTTCTTCACGAACGTTAGCCACGAATTGCGTACACCGCTCACTTTGATTATTTCTCCTTTGGAAGGCATGCTGAAGGAAACGACTGATGAATTGCAGAGTACACGTTTACAATTGATGTATCGTAATGCACAACGGTTGTTGCATCTGGTTAATCAACTGCTCGATTTCCGTAAAGGAGAAATGAGTACTCATCAGTTGTCTCTGTCGGAAGGAGATATCATTTCGTATGTGCATAGTGTTTGCAACTCTTTCCTGTTGATGGCGGATAAGAAACACATTCAGTTCTCTTTCTTTTCGGGTATAGATACATTCTCGATGGCTTTTGATGCTGACAAGGTAGGAAAGATTGTGATGAATTTGCTTTCTAATGCTTTTAAGTTTACTCCCGAAGGAGGGCGTGTGACGGTGATGATAGAGCATGTGGCAGGAACTCCCGATATATTGGAAATCAAGATTGCCGACACCGGAATAGGAATTAGCGATGTGGACAAGGAACATATCTTCGAACGTTTCTATCAGGCGGGTCATAAGGGAGTAGAGGAAACTACCGGAAATGGTATCGGCTTGAGTTTGGTACGTGATTTTGTCACTTTGCATGAAGGAGAAGTGAAGGTATTCGATAATATAGGGATGGGGTCTGTTTTCGTTATTCAGTTTCCGGTAAAACATGTGGAGACACAGGTGCAGTTGCCGGAAGAAACGGGTATGTCGGCCGGGGATGAAGAAGATAAGGAGATGAAAGAGGAAGCCAGGGAGGAAACGGAACGCAAAAATTTCCCATTGTTGCTGATAGTAGATGATAATGAAGATTTCCGTATCTTTATGCGTTATAGTCTGGAGTTGCAGTATCGTGTCAAACTGGCTGTGAATGGTAAGGAAGCATGGGAGATGATGCAGGAAGAATTACCCGATCTGGTTATCAGTGATGTGATGATGCCCCAAATGGATGGCAATGAGTTGTGTCGCCTGATAAAACAAGATAAGCGCACAGCGCATATCCCTGTGATTTTGCTGACAGCACGGCAGAATACCGAAGCGAAGCTGGAAGGACTGCAGACAGGAGCGGACGATTATGTAACGAAGCCCTTCAATATGACTATTCTTGTATTGCGTATCCGTAAACTGATCGAACTAAGCCGTTATCATCGTGTCACCCAGGGAATGATTGATCCTGCGCCTAGTGAGATTGTGATTACTTCATTGGATGAGAAGTTGATAGAGAAAGCAATCAAGTATGTGGAAGATAATATGTCACGTACTGAACTCTCGGTAGAGGAACTTAGCCGGGAGCTGGGTATGAGTCGTGTGCATTTGTATAAGAAATTGCTTCAGATCACAGGAAAGACACCGATTGAGTTTATCCGCGTGATCCGCTTGAAACGGGCAGCGCAATTATTGCGTGAAAGCCAGCTTCATGTGTCCGAAGTAGCCTTCGAAGTAGGCTTCAATAACCCCAAATATTTCAGTCGTTATTTCAAGGATGAATTTGGTGTTTTGCCCTCCGTTTACCAGGAAAAAGAAGGGAAATAACAAATGATACCTCTGAAAAAAACATATTGTCCGGTCACTGTTTAAAAGTTCCCCTTCTGTAAAACATTAGAAGGGGAACTTTTCATTTATAGTACTTACTTTTGCGATATGAGAAAATATATTGTTGAACCCTAAAGGTAGGTATGATTATGAATATGAAAAACATTTTCTATTGCCTGTTGCCGGGACTTCTTTTCGGAGCATGTTCTAATAAGGTCTACGAGGAGACAGGTGATAGCGTGATAGTTAAAGTACAACAGAAAGAAATAGGAGGGCCTCGTTTAGTTCGCCTTCAAGTGATGGGAGATAAGTTAATCCGTGTTTCCGCCACTGCCGACAGCAAGTTTGCCGATCCGCAAAGTTTGATTGTTGTTCCGCAGGAAAAACAAACATCCTTTGCCGTTGTGCAGAATGGCGATACGATTATAGTGTCTACTGAAGAAGTAAAAGCATCC
Source organism: Bacteroides sp. OF03-11BH (assembly GCF_003604005.1). Lineage (NCBI taxonomy): Bacteria > Pseudomonadati > Bacteroidota > Bacteroidia > Bacteroidales > Bacteroidaceae > Bacteroides > Bacteroides sp. OF03-11BH. Next base: position 46,613 of record NZ_QTMW01000003.1, read on the forward strand.
GTACTGGCTAGTACCGGGGAAGTGTGGTTTACGGATCGAAACGGAGAGTTAATCCTGCAGGAAAACAAGGGAGGAGGAAAGAAGTTTACTCCGATAGAAGTGGAGGGGACGAAAGGATATACGATCTGTCAGGTATTTGAGTCTCCCGAAGATGAGGCGTTTTACGGATTAGGTCAGCATCAGGCGGATGAATTTAATTATAAGGGCAAGAATGAAGAATTGTTCCAATACAATACGAAAGTATCTGTTCCGTTTGTTGTTTCGAATAAAAATTATGGCATACTACTGGATAGTTATTCGTTGTGCCGCTTCGGTAATCCGAATGATTATTCCCAGTTGAACCGTATCTTTAAACTTTATGATAAGACAGGTCAGGAAGGGGCGCTTACCGGTACTTATGTACCGAAAAAAGGAGAAACTCTGGTTCGTCGGGAAGATTCCATTTATTTCGAGAATCTGAAAACGATTGAGAATCTTCCGAAGAAACTGCCGTTAATGGGGGCTAACGTCACTTATGAAGGAGAGATAGAGCCTGCTCAAACGGGAGAATTTAAGTTTATTCTTTATTATGCAGGATATGTCAAGGTTTATTTGAATAATGAGCTGGTAGTGCCGGAACGTTGGCGTACTGCATGGAATCCTAATAGTTATAAGTTTGCTGCTCATTTGGAAGCAGGAAAGCGTGTGCCGTTGAAAATCGAGTGGCAGCCTGATGGTGGGCAGTCTTATTGCGGGCTGCGTGCATTGACACCCGTTGATCCGAAAGAACAGGGGAAACAGTCGTGGTGGAGTGAAATGACCAAGCAGCTCGATTATTATTTTATGGCTGGTGAAGATATGGACGATGTGATTAGCGGTTATCGTACGCTGACCGGAAAGTCTCCCGTTATGCCGAAGTGGGCAATGGGTTTCTGGCAAAGTCGTGAGAAGTATAATACACAGGATGAAATGTTGGGAGCACTGAAGGGTTTTCGTGATCGTAAAATTCCGTTGGATAATATCGTACTGGATTGGAATCACTGGCCGGAGAATGCCTGGGGCAGTCACGAGTTTGATAAGCCTCGTTTTCCGGATCCGAAAGCAATGGTCGATTCAATCCATGCTATGCATGGTCGTATGATGATCTCGGTATGGCCTAAGTTCTATGTTACTACTGAACATTTCAAAGAATTCGACGAGAATGGCTGGATGTATCAGCAGTCTGTCAGGGATAGCTTGAAAGATTGGGTAGGTCCCGGTTACCATTATGGTTTTTATGATGCATACGATCCCGATGCACGGAAATTGTTCTGGAAACAGATGTATGAGCATTATTATCCGTTGGGTATAGATGCCTGGTGGATGGATGCCAGCGAACCGAATGTGCGTGACTGTACAGACCTGGAATATCGGAAGGCTTTGTGCGGGCCTACGGCATTAGGTTCCTCAACAGAATTCTTCAATGCTTATGCACTGATGAATGCGGAAGCGATTTATGACGGCCAGCGCGGGGTGGATAATAACAAACGGGTGTTCTTATTAACCCGTTCGGGATTTGCCGGATTGCAGCGTTATTCTACGGCTACATGGAGTGGGGATATCGGTACACGTTGGGAAGATATGAAAGCGCAGATTTCTGCAGGGTTGAATTTTGCGATGAGTGGAATTCCTTACTGGACAATGGATATTGGCGGTTTTTGTGTAGAGAATCGTTATGTGGCAGGACAGAAACAATGGAACGCGACAAAGACGGAAAACGCCGATTATAAAGAATGGCGTGAGTTGAATGCCCGCTGGTATCAATTCGGTGCGTTTGTGCCTTTGTATCGTGCACACGGGCAATACCCTTTCCGTGAAATATGGGAGATTGCGCCGGAAGGGCATCCGGCTTATCAGTCGGTTGTGTATTATACCAAGTTACGTTATAATATGATGCCGTATATTTATTCGTTGGCAGGTATGACCTGGTTGGATGATTATACGATCATGCGTCCCTTAGTTATGGATTTCACAGTGGATGCCGAAGTGAATAATATTGGTGACCAGTTTATGTTCGGTCCTTCGTTTATGGTATCTCCCGTTTATCGATATGGTGACCGCAGCCGTGAAATTTATTTCCCTCAATCAGAAGGCTGGTATGATTTTTATTCAGGCAAATTTCAGGCTGGAGGAGAGAGAAAGGTTATAGAAGCTCCTTATGAGCGTATTCCGTTGTATGTGCGTGCCGGTGCTATCGTACCATTCGGAGATGATATTCAGTATACGGATGAAAAACCGGCGGATCATATCCGTTTGTATATTTATCAGGGAGCGGATGGAGAGTTTACGTTATACGAAGATGAGGGTGTGAATTATAACTATGAACAAGGGAGGTATGCCATGATACCAATGAAGTATGATGAAGCTACCAAGACTTTAGTGATCGGTGAACGCCAGGGAGATTTTCCGGGTATGCTGAAAGAACGGACTTTCACTGTAATTACGGTCAATAAGGAAAAAGCCCAACCGTTTGATTTGAATGCGAAAGGGGTGACTGTGAAGTATAATGGCAGCAAACAGACATTGAAACTGTAAGCTGAATGATAATCCGTTGATGATGATTGGTAAACTAAAATATTTGATGCTGGGGGGCTGCCTTATACTGGGGAGCTGCTTGGCATTGGGAGGCTGTCTGATGTTATTAGGAGCATGTAGCAGTTCTCCCCTTGTATCTCCGCGGGAGCGATCCGACTTTAATGCAGACTGGCGTTTTCATTTGGGAGACGGGCTGCAAGCGGCACAACCTGGTTTTGCCGACAATGACTGGCGTGTACTGGATTTGCCCCACGACTGGGCGATTGAAGGAGACTTCAGTCAGGAAAATCCTTCCGGTACAGGAGGAGGGGCACTTCCGGGAGGAGTCGGTTGGTATCGCAAAATCTTTAGTGTAGACAAAGCGGATGCAGGAAAGATATTTCGCATTGAGTTTGACGGAGTATATATGAACTCGGAGGTATTTATCAATGGTGTTTCATTGGGAGTACGTCCTTATGGATATATTAGTTTCAGCTATGACCTGACTCCTTATCTGAAATGGGATGAACCGAATGTGCTGGCTGTACGTGTGGATAATGCGGAGCAACCTAATTCACGGTGGTATTCAGGTTGTGGCATTTACCGGAATGTGTGGCTAAGCAAGACCGGCCCAATACATGTGGGTGGATGGGGAACGTATGTCACAACCTCGTCAGTTGACGAAAAACAGGCTGTACTGAATCTCGCTACTACCCTTGTGAATGAAAGTGATACGAACGAAAATGTTACTGTCTGTTCTTCCTTGCAGGATGCTGAAGGCAGAGAAGTTGCTGAAACCCGGTCGAGCGGGAAAGCGGAAGCCGGTAAGGAAGTTGTTTTTACCCAGCAACTGACTGTAAAGCAACCTCAACTGTGGGATATTGATACTCCTTATCTGTATACACTGGTTACCAAAGTGATGCGAAACGAAGAATGTATGGATAGGTATACTACTCCTGTTGGTATTCGCACATTTAGTTTTGATGCCCGGAAAGGATTCACGTTGAATGGCAGGCAGACAAAAATTAATGGTGTGTGTATGCATCATGACCTGGGCTGTTTGGGAGCGGCAGTCAACACACGTGCCATTGAACGGCAATTGCAAATTCTGAAAGAAATGGGGTGTAACGGCATACGTTGTTCCCATAATCCTCCCGCACCCGAACTGCTTGATCTTTGTGACCGTATGGGATTTATCGTGATGGATGAGGCTTTTGATATGTGGCGGAAGAAAAAAACGGCACATGATTATGCCCGTTACTTCAATGAATGGCACGAGCGCGATTTGAATGACTTTATTTTGCGTGACCGTAATCATCCTTCTGTCTTTATGTGGAGTATCGGTAATGAAGTCCTCGAACAATGGAGTGATGCCAAAGCGGATACGTTGAGTCTGGAAGAGGCCAATCTGATCTTAAATTTCGGACATTCTTCTGAAATGTTAGCCAAAGAAGGAGAGGAGAGTGTCAACTCTTTGCTGACGAAAAAACTGGTAAGCTTTGTAAAAGGGCTTGATCCTACCCGTCCTGTCACTGCCGGATGCAATGAACCGAATTCCGGCAATCATTTATTCCGTTCCGGCGTACTGGATGTGATTGGCTATAATTATCATAACAAGGATATTCCCAATGTTCCGGCTAATTTCCCGGACAAGCCGTTTATCATTACTGAAAGCAATTCAGCGTTGATGACTCGCGGATATTACCGGATGCCCAGCGACCGGATGTTTATCTGGCCCGAGCGTTGGGACAAATCCTTTACCGATTCTACATTTGCCTGTTCATCTTATGAAAACTGTCATGTGCCTTGGGGAAACACTCATGAGGAAAGCTTGAAATTAGTCAGGGACAACGACTTTATCAGCGGGCAATATGTATGGACGGGATTTGATTATATCGGGGAACCGACTCCTTACGGATGGCCTGCGCGTAGTTCGTACTTTGGTATTGTAGATCTGGCTGGTTTCCCGAAAGATGTCTACTATTTGTATCAGTCGGAATGGACGGATAAGCAGGTGTTGCACCTTTTCCCGCACTGGAACTGGACTCCGGGACAGGAGATTGATATGTGGTGCTACTATAATCAGGCTGATGAAGTGGAACTGTTTGTGAATGGAAAGTCGCAAGGAGTGAAGCGTAAAGACCTTGATAATCTGCATGTAGCTTGGCGTGTGAAGTTTGAACCGGGAACGGTGAAGGTCATTGCACGAGAGAGTGGTAAGGTAGTGGCGGAAAAGGAAATCTGCACAGCCGGAAAACCCGCAGAGATTCGTCTGACTCCTGATCGTTCTATTCTGACTGCTGATGGAAAAGATTTGTGTTTTGTCACTGTGGAGGTGTTGGATGAGAAAGGAAATCTTTGCCCTGATGCTGACAATCTAGTGAATTTCACAGTACAAGGTAATGGCTTTATCGCAGGGGTAGACAACGGAAACCCGGTATCGATGGAACGCTTTAAGGATGAAAAGAGGAAAGCATTTTATGGAAAATGCCTTGTTGTCATTCAGAACGATGGAAAACCGGGAAAAGCAAAGCTGACGGCTACTTCAGAGGGACTTCGGCAAGCTGTACTAAAGATTTCGGCAGAGGAATTGTAAACTGTAAATGATTATTGGAATAATGAAGATATTTTTATTGACTATATGTTTCCTGTCTGTTCAGACAGGCATGGTGGCGATTGCTCAAGACAAGAAACAAACACCGGTGTATCTGGATGATGCACAACCGATAGAGGTTAGGGTACAGGATGCGCTGAACCGTATGACTGTGGAGGAGAAAACTCGTCTTAGTTATGCACAAGGGAAGTTTAGCTCCCCTGGCTGTCCCCGTTTGGGTATTCCTGAACTTTGGATGAGTGACGGACCTCACGGCGTGCGTGCCGAAATTAACTGGAATGATTGGGGATATGCCGGATGGACGAACGATAGTTGCACTGCTTTTCCTGCACTGACCTGTCTGGCAGCTAGTTGGAATCCGCTATTGGCAGAGAAATATGGATATGCCATCGGTGAAGAAGCCCGTTATCGTGAAAAGGATGTTTTGTTGGGACCGGGTGTGAATATCTATCGTACCCCGCTCAACGGGCGTAACTTTGAATATATGGGGGAAGACCCTTATTTAGCCTCGGAGCTTTGTGTGCCTTATATTCAGGGAGTGCAGAAGAATGGAGTAGCCGCCTGTGTGAAACATTACGCACTGAACAATCAGGAATTATGGCGGGGACATATCGATGTGCAGCTAAGTGACCGTGCATTGTATGAGATATATCTGCCTGCCTTTAAGGCTGCTGTGGAAAGAGGGAAGGCTTGGTCTATTATGGGAGCGTACAATAAGGTGCGCGGAACTCATGCTACTCATCATAAACTGCTGAATAATGATATATTGAAGGGAGAATGGAACTTCGACGGTTGTGTCATAACAGATTGGGGAGCTGCGCATGATACCTATGAAGCTGCCATGTATGGCTTGGATATTGAAATGGGATCTTATACGAATGGTTTGACTTCAGAATCGGAATTCGGTTATGACGATTATTACTTGGGTAAGTCTTATCTGAAAATGGTTCGGGAAGGTAAGATTCCGATGGAAGTAGTGAATGATAAGGCTGCCCGTGTGTTGCGTCTGATTTTCCGTACAGCCATGAATCGCAGGAAACCGTTCGGGGCACTGACTAGTGAAGAGCACTATCGTACGGCTTATGAGATTGCAACAGAGGGTATTGTCCTGTTGAAAAATGGAACCGGTAAGAAACAACCTGCCTTATTGCCTGTACCTCAAGGAAAATACAAACGTATTTTAGTGGTGGGAGATAATGCTACCCGTAATTTGATGTTAGGTGGTGGCTCTTCAGAGTTGAAAGTTCAGAAAGTGATTTCACCACTGGACGGTATAAAGGCCAAATTTGGTGACGGTGTGGTTTATGCACAAGGTTACACAAGCGGTCGCCCGATGTATGGACGGGCGGATGTCATTCCGCAGGTTACTGTGGATTCTTTGCGTAATGATGCGGTGGAAAAGGCGATGAATTCGGATTTGGTGATTTTTGTAGGCGGACTAAATAAGAATCATTTTCAGGACTGTGAGGGTGGAGACCGTTTATCATACGAACTTCCTTTTGCGCAGAATGAGTTGATGGAAGCCTTGTTGAAGGTAAATAAAAATCTGGTAGCAGTGATTGTCAGCGGAAATGCGGTGGAAATGCCTTGGGTAAAGGAGATTCCTTCTATTGTCCAGTCGTGGTATTTAGGCTCTGTTGGTGGGGAGGCGCTGGCTGATGTGTTGAGTGGAGAGGTGACTCCCAGTGGTAAACTTCCTTTCTCTTATCCGGTGAAACTGGAGGATTGTCCGGCTCATTTCTTTGGGGAAATCAGTTATCCGGGCGATAGCATCCGTCAAGAATATAAAGAAGATATTCTGGTTGGCTATCGTTGGTATGATACGAAGAAGGTGCAGCCACTTTTTCCTTTTGGTTATGGCATGAGTTATACTACCTTTGAGTATAGTAAACCTGTAATATCGGCTCAAACAATGAATACTGATGGCAGTATAGATGTTTCTGTAAAGGTTAAGAATACAGGAAAAGTAGCAGGGAAAGAGATTATCCAACTATACATTGGTGATGAGGAGTGTAGTGTCCTCCGTCCAGTTAAGGAATTGAAAGATTTTCGGAAGGTACAACTTCTTCCGAATGAAGAAAAAGAGGTGAAGTTTACAATCAAACCGGAAGCATTGCAATTCTTTGATGATAAACAGCGTACTTGGGTGGCAGAACCTGGAAAATTCAAGGCATACATTGCCGCCTCTTCTTCTGATATTCGCGGTACGGTGACATTCGAATATATTCAATAATAAAGTTAACGGGTTGATACACAACGCTTATTGGACATATAGATACAGAGTGGTGGATATATATACTCACCATCGTGTATCTATATGTCCACTATGATGAGTATGTATGTCCACCAAACTGAAAGACGATGTTTTATGATTGTTTATTGAATACCCTATTTTAGTTTCTTCTGATATTCATCCGAATTCAATATTTCCAGTGCTTTTTGTATACTCTCATTCGTGGTATTCATTACCCGGAAATATTCGTTCATATCCCAAAGGTCACGGGCTATCAATGCTTTGAGCTGGGTCTTGATAAGAGGGAGCGATTTCTGATATTGCTCTTCATTGAACTTCACTCCTTCTTTCTCTCCGATTTCTTTTAGATTGGCGAGCATGTCATCATCGACTACGAATTTCTCATCAAACGATTCGAACTTCTTGTATTTGTTTGCCAACTCTTTCCGGTGTCCTTCGATAAACTGCATGGTGAATTTAATCACGGCTCCTTTGGCTACCAGATTACGGTGATAATCCGTATAAAGAGTAGTGTCGATAGGTACGAAATAATCCGGCATGATACCACCTCCACCATAGACGGTACGTCCGAGTTTTTTGGTTTGTACTTTCAGCGAATCCGGGAAATGAATACTGTCAGCATTCATCAGTTCACCGTGGTTGAAACGTTCTATCAAATCCTTGTTGTAATCAACAGTACTGTCGTACGGTTTTTGGATGGAACGACCCGATGGAGTATAATAGCGTGCAATAGTCAAACGAATCATGGAACCGTCCGGCAGGTCGATAGGACGTTGCACCAATCCTTTGCCGAAAGAGCGGCGTCCTACAATAATTCCTCTGTCCCAATCCTGTACTGCGCCACTGACAATTTCACTGGCAGAGGCTGTGTACTCATCCACCAGAATGATAAGACGTCCATTACGGAAATCTCCATTCCCTTTGGCATAGAAATCACTGCGTTTGGCAGTCCGGCCTTCGGTATATACGATTAGCTCCTTTTGTCCCAGGAATTCGTTAGCAAGGTCAATGGCTGCATTGAGATAACCACCTCCGTTTCCTTGCAGGTCGAGAATCATATCCTTCATACCTTGCTTCTGAAGACTTGTCATTGCTTTTTTGAATTCTTCGGCAGTGGTTGCTCCAAAACGGTTGATGCGGATATAACCCGTTTTAGGTTGAATCATATAGGAGGCATCGAGGCTAAGGATAGGTATCTTGTCTCTTTTCACTGTAAACAATAAAGGGTCTTGCACGCCACGACGAACGATTGTCAGATTGACTTTCGAACCTTTCGGGCCACGAAGACGCTTCATTATATCTTCCGTACTCATTTTCACTCCGGCAATAGCGCTGTCGTTCACGGCAATGATACGGTCACCGGCAAGGATGCCGACTTTCTCGGAAGGTCCGTTGCTGACAGGTTGCACCACCAACAGGGTGTCTTCTATCATCTGGAATTGCACTCCGATACCCTTGAAGTTACCTTGAAGTGGTTCGTTCATCTTCTTCACTTCCTCTGCATCCGAATAAGTAGAGTGCGGATCAAGTTGTGCCAGCATTTTGATGATGGCTTCTTCTACCAACTTGTCTTCATCTACTTTGTCCACATAGAAATTGGAGATTGCAAACTCTGCCATTTGTAACTTTCGCATGGCTTCGGAACCGAAGTTCTGGGCTTGTGTGGCAACTGCCCACAAGCAAACGGATAGTATAATCGTTAGTTTTTTCATCATCTTTTCTGACTCACCGCCTATTCCCTAACGAGTGTTATTCACTCATTTTCATTCCTTTGGGAATAAACAGGCTGATATCTTTATTATAGGTTAATAACTCGCGTACAATTGTAGAGCTGACGCAAGTCAGTTCCGGTTCTGTGAAGAGCAGGATGGTTTCAATCCCTGCCAGTTTGCGGTTAATGTCTGCAATGGTCTCTTCGTACTCGAAATCCTTCACCGTACGGATACCGCGGACAATGAACCTGGCCTCTACTTCCTGCGCAAAATCAATTGTCAGACAGTCATAGGACATCACCTGGATACGAGGTTCGTCTTTATAAAGTTCCCGAATCATTTCTTCTCTTTTCTCAATGGGGAAGTAGGTATTCTTGTTCTCATTGATACCGATTCCTATCACGATTTCGTCCATAAAGGTAAGTGCACGTTCCACTACCGAGTAATGTCCGATGGTGAAAGGGTCGAAAGTACCCGGGAATATTGCTTTTCTCATGATGCCAAGTCTTCTTCTATAACCAGATTGTCTATAATAAAGTTCTGTCGTTCCATGGTATTTTTGCCCATGTAGAATTCGAGTAGTTCTTTTACCGCATCCGTTTTGCGCAGTGTCACCTGCTCCAGACGCATATCTTTACCAATGAAATGTTTGAACTCATCCGGTGAGATTTCTCCCAAACCTTTAAATCGGGTGATCTCCGGATTCGGTCCTAGTTCATTGATAGCATTGATGCGTTCTTCCTCGCTGTAGCAGTAATTTGTCTTTTTCTTGTTGCGTACACGGAACAAAGGCGTCTGCAGGATATATACATGTCCTTTCTTGATGAGATCAGGGAAGAATTGCAGGAAGAAAGTAATCAGCAACAGGCGGATGTGCATACCGTCCACATCGGCATCGGTTGCTACGATTACTTTGTTGTAGCGTAATCCTTCAATACCATCTTCTATATTCAGGGCTGCTTGAAGCAGGTTGAATTCCTCGTTCTCGTAAACCACTTTTTTGGTCAGTCCGAAAGAGTTCAATGGTTTACCACGGAGACTGAATACTGCTTGGGTGTTGACATCACGACTTTTGGTGATGGAACCGCTTGCTGAGTCTCCCTCGGTGATAAAGATGCAGGAGTCTTCCTCCAGTCCTTTGCCTTTCGGATCGTTGAGGTGTATGCGGCAGTCACGTAGTTTGCGGTTGTGCAGGTTGGCTTTCTTGGCACGTTCACGGGCAAGTTTCGTTACCCCTGCAATGGCTTTACGCTCCTTTTCAGATTCTTGTATCTTTTGTTGAATTGCTTCGGCTATGTCCGCATTCTTGTGCAGGAAGTTGTCCACTTCCTGTTTGATAAAGTCGCCTACATACTTATTGACCGTTACGCCACCGGGAACCATATTGGTAGAACCCAGTTTAGTTTTCGTCTGACTTTCGAAGATCGGTTCTTCCACATTGACGGCAATGGCGGCAACCAATCCGTTACGGATATCGGTGTAGTCCATGTTCTTGTTGAAGAACTCTTTGATGGTACGGGCAATGTGTTCTTTGAAGGCACTTTGATGCGTACCACCTTGGGTAGTATGCTGACCGTTGACGAAAGAATAATATTCTTCTCCGTATTGTCCGGTATGCGTGAAGGCGATTTCGATGTCTTCCCCTTTCAGGTGGATGATCGGGTAAAGCCCGGTTGCCGTCATGTTGTCGTTCAAAAGGTCTACCAGACCGTTGCGCGACAAGATACGGTGTCCGTTATAGATGATAGCAAGCCCCGTATTGAGATACGTGTAGTTACGTAGCATTGTCTCAATAAATTCGGGCTTGAAACAGTAATTCAGGAATAGTGTATTATCCGGTTCAAAGAAGATGTAAGTTCCGTTTTCTTCTTCGGTATTCTTTGTCTCATCGGTCAGTAAGTTTCCTTTTGAGAAAGTGGCGATACGCACTTTGCCGTCGCGGTAACTGCGTACCTCGAAACGGGAGCTTAAAGCGTTGACGGCTTTCACACCGACACCATTCAGTCCGACACTTTTCTTAAATGCCTTGCTGTCGTATTTACCACCGGTATTCAGCATGCTGACAGCCTCGATGAGTTTTCCCTGTGGGATGCCTCGTCCGTAGTCGCGTACACTGACACGAAGGTTTTCTTCAACGGTAATCTCGATTTTCTTACCGGCTTGCATTTTGAACTCGTCAATACTGTTGTCAATTACTTCTTTCAGGAGGACATAGATTCCATCTTCGGCATGTGCACCGTCGCCCAGCCTTCCGATATACATACCGGGGCGTGTGCGTACATGTTCCATGTCACTCAAGTGGCGGATGTTGTCGTCAGTGTACTCTACTGCATTGTTGTTGTCTACAGGTATCAATTCGTTCTCTTCCATAGCTGTTTTTTATTTTATCTCTTTGATGAACGCACGGCGGCGCTTATGTTGTTGAGTCTCAAAGTAATCCCATTGTGCCTGAACTTTACCGTTCAATTCCAGTTCGGGATTGCTTTCTGCAAATATAAAACCTAATTTTTGATAAACTGGAATTAAATCGGAAAATAACAAAGCGTTAACACCTTTATTCTGATATTCCGGCTTCACTGCAACGAGTAGTAGATCAAGCATTTTGGCACGGCGTTTCATGAATAGTGCCTTTAATAGATAGAACCATCCGAGCGGCAACAAACGTCCGTTTGATTTCTGTAAAGCCTCGGCCAGTGAGGGCATGGAGATGCCTACGCAGACCAGTTCATCGTTGGCGTCAGTGATAAGGGTAACCATCCGTAAGTCGAGGATCGGCAGATACATTTTTACGTACTGGTCGATCTGTCGCTGTGTCAATGGAGAATAGCCGTAGAGTGGGCTGTATGCTTCATTCATCAGTTCGAAAATCTTCTGTCCGTAGTCTTTGGCTATCTTTCTTCCGGAGGAGTATTTTTTTATCTTGAGGTTGTATTTTCGTTGGATTAGTTCGGAGATACGCTTATGTTTGTCGGGAATGGCATCCGGTATGTAGATTTTGTATTCCACCCAGTCGGCGTCTTTCTCGAAGCCCAACTTTTCCATGTGTACCGGATAGTACGGGTAGTTGTAGATAGTGGCCATGGTGCTAAGTTGATCGAATCCTTCGATCAGCATTCCTTCCGCATCGAAATCGGTAAATCCGAGAGGGCCGGCAATATGAGTCATGCCCCGTTCTTTTCCCCAGTCTTCCACTGCTTTGATGAGTGCGGACGATACTTCGGGATCGTCGATAAAGTCTATCCATCCGAAACGAACGTTTTTACATTCCCACTTCTTGTTCGCCTGGTTATTGATAATTGCAGCTACACGTCCTACTATTTTATCGTCCCGATATGCAAGGAAATAATCAGCTTCACAGAATTCGAATGCTGCATTTTTCTTCTTGTTGAAGGTGTTGAGCATGTCGTCATAGAGGTCAGGCACAGAGTAAGGGTTGCCCTTGTACATTCTGTAATTGAAACGGATAAATTTCTTAAGCTCTCTCTTTGTGGAGACTTTCTTGATTGTAATAGCCATATCTCGTATTTATGATTTGAGGAGGCAAAGATACGTGATAATCTTTAAATTACAACGCGTAGGGTGGCAAAAACTGTGTGAGGGTAAAACAATGCACATTGCCGGAATAATCGCAAACAATCATACAATTTCCGGATACGGCAACTGTTGAGAATATGGGTGCTCCAAGATTTAGTTTTTCTTTTATGATACCGGTTGACTGGTCGATGGCGTAGAGGTAGCCGTCGGAAGCACCGATAAACACGGTTCCTTGCGAAGCGACAGGGCTGGTTTCTACTCCGGCTTGCGGTGTGGTGGAGTAAGGCGCAGTGTACACCAGAGACGGTAATGTTTCAGCTTTCCATTTGTTGAAAAGGGTCGACTTGTCCAGTGCCATCACTCCGCGCTCTACGGTTCCGAAAATGATTTCGTTTTCAGTGACCAGAGGGGTAGAGGTGGCATCCAGATTGATTGATAAATCTTTTTGTTGAAGTACAGTTCCGGTTTTGGGCTCGATGGTAAACAGGCTTTTGGAAGAGATAATCCATAATTTGCCGTCTTTGTAAACCGGAGACGCGCCACGATTGCCGAGTCCGTTGTCCGAGAGTTTCCAAAGTTGTTTTCCTGTATGGATGTCGTTGCCGTATAGTCCTCCCCATTGAGTTCCACTGATAAGTACGCCATCGGCAATGGCTAATGTGGTGGTGGAGCCTTCACGTTGCCGCCAGTCTTTGTTGGTCCATAGAATGCGTCCGGTTTTCAGGTCATAGGCAGATAAACCTACACCGATTCCGGCGTAGACTACTCCGTTATCTGCTGTCAGTCCCTCAGTGAGATATGGATAGCTGTCCAAGTCGATTCGTTGTTTCCATAGCAGCTGACCTGTTTTTGCATCAATGGCATATAGATGGCAGGCGGCATCCTGTGCTACAATAATTCCATCTTCATAAGCAATGGTGTTCTTTATCGAGTTTTCTGTCCGGTATTTCCATACGGGCTTCCCGGAGTTGAGATCGAATGCGCAAATATAGGTGTTTAGCGAAACATTATCGTCTGTGGTAGCTGTAAATACTTGGCCGTCCGCTATGAGGGGGGAAGTCATAAAAATGTTGCTTCCGGTATTGGAGGTCCAAGCCAGTTGTAGAGGGAGATGGAGGTTGGAATGATTGATTCCTCCGGTATGGGCGGCATTTTGGAGCAAGGTATTCCAGTTCTCCCCGGGAGTGATGGATGGTTTGAAGCCATTCTCATAAATGAATGAACTGGAGTCTGTCGCTTTCTTTCCGTCATTGAAAGAGGAGGTGACTGTCAGTTTGAGTTCTCTCCCGTTTTTATCGGAGGGGATTGAAATATTAGCAGTCCAATTCCAATCGGTGAGGGGTGCGAGAGTGCCTTGTGCTATTTCTTCGTTACTTTCCGGAGTGGTCAATATATATGAGATTTGTTGGGGCTTTGCATGCGAATTGTATGCATTTACAGAAATGGAAAGTTGTCCGTTAGTATTGGTTCCCACTTTTTGTTGTTTCATTGGAAAGACGATGGTGGTTTGTGGGGCGACGAAAGTATATCGTAGCTGTGTGGTGATATTGTCGTTTGCGTCTACTTTAATGTCGCGGAAAGAGGAGGGGGAGTGGTCAATACCACCTTTGTCCAGCGTGCTGGTACAAATGGTATAGATTCCGTTTTGATTGCGCACATAGTTGTAGTGCATGTGCCCGTATATTTGGGCTTTGGCGTTGAACGAGCGGAAATCGAGCACGTGCTGATCGTCCGCTTTGAATACGAAAGTGTCATTGGGGGTGAGCAGGTCATGATTGAAAATAATCAGGGCCTGATCTTTCTTCATGGAAGAGAGGTCATTTTTCAGCCAGTTATATACATCTTTCAGAGTGTAATCGGTCGGGTTGTCGCCGTGGTCGATGGGGGTGACTACATAATGGATATTTCCGATATCAAATGAATACCAGGTCGGACCGTAGATGGATTCATAAAGTTCTTCGCCGTAGTTGCCTTTTACAAGGTCATGATTACCTATGCAGTAGTAAACAGGGCAGTCCATGGTCTGTGCATTTACTATCCGGTTGTGCATTTGCAAGCCCGGTTCGTAACAAATATCTCCGGTGTGAATCAGAAAGGCGGGCTTTTCGCTGTTGATGTAATTTTTTAAATCTGTCACCCATCTGCCCAGTCCTCCGGTAGCTTCAGTATCAGTGATTTGGATGAAAGAGTGCTCTTTGGATTGAGTCCGTTCACTTTCTGTCAGCAGGAAGTCATAGGTTTCTCTGTTTTCCTGGGTAGGCAAATAGAATTGTTGCGTTTCGAATCCGGTAGGGGTGGTAATAGTGATAAATCTTGTTTTTGCGAATCCGGGTAAAGAGAACCGACCTTTTTTATCT
Organism: Bacteroides sp. OF03-11BH; assembly: GCF_003604005.1. Lineage (NCBI taxonomy): Bacteria > Pseudomonadati > Bacteroidota > Bacteroidia > Bacteroidales > Bacteroidaceae > Bacteroides > Bacteroides sp. OF03-11BH. Next base: position 61,616 of record NZ_QTMW01000003.1, read on the forward strand.
GTTTTTACCACATTCAATCCATCTGTTACCATGACTCCCATCAGCGGCTTATCGCTTTTATCCAATATGCCCGATTGGTTGCTGTCGATATAGACTGTCCCTTTAAATTGAGCGCATAGTGGGAGACATAGCATCAATGACAATAGTATGACGGATAGTTTTTTCATGATCGGTTCTCTGTTTTTTAGTGTGTTAAGCTAATAATCTTTTTTCCTTATTTTAGTTGTTTCATTTCTTCATTATACCTTACTTCTTCTTTACACAAGGGTTTATACCAGGTTTTTCTTAGTATCAGTGTCGTAACCAGAAGTAGCGCGATAGAACTCCATAGTCCCAGTTGTTCGCGGACAACGAGATACATCGGAATGATGGTGAGACTGCATTGCCAGATAATACCGATAACCACGTTGAATGCATCTCTTTTGAAGTTCTTGTTGGGCTGTATATGGGGGTAACGGGCCAAAGCTTTTTCTTCAATAGGTTTCCACCATCCCCATGGACGTACACGGGTGTAGAAGCTGATTAATGTTTCTTCGTCTGTCGGAGGTGCACTGTACGTTCCGGCAATACATCCTATCAGAGAGACACCGAACAGTACCGGGAAGAAGTAGAGCACCCATGCGTCGGGAACGGTAAACTTCATGACAATGGCTGCTATGACTCCGGCAGTCATTCCCCAGAAGTAACCTTCGCCATTGAAGCGCCACCAATGCCATTTCAATACATTGGCTGCGATGTATCCTCCGAAGAGTGCGCCTACAATCCATTGGAATATTTCATTGATGTCTTTCAGGAAGAATCCGATGATAGTGCTGACAACTACCACTGCAACAGAAATGATATAGCTGCTGCGTATCTGTGTTTTCACACTCGCTTTCGGATTGATATATTTCAAATAAATATCATTCACGATATAGGCTGGTGCGGCATTGACTGTGGATGCAAAGGTTGACATGAAAGCCGCTAGTAGTCCGGCTAATAAGATTCCTGCCAATCCTGCCGGTACGTAACGTGTGATTAGGTGGGGGAGAATGGTCTCAAAATCGGTCCGTGTCACTTCCATTTGTGTCAGGCCGCCATCTTCTTTAAAGAAGTAGATAGCCAGCAGGGCAAACCCCATAATCATCAGGTAGCGGGGAATTAACAGTACGACCGACACGGAGCCGCTCATCATAGCCGCTTCTTTAGGGGATTTACAGGATAGAATTTTCTGCATATCATAGTTGGGCGCAGGTCCTGCCATACTCATAAATATACCTTTAAGTAAAGCCATCATGACGAAGATACTAATCAGGCTATATGGTTCATTTGCCATGCGTTCTGTCAGGAGGTTCATTCGGCTGCTCCAGTCAACGTCCAGTGTCCATCCGAAGAAAGGGGAGTCCCATCCGGCGGGAACGAAGGAGTGAATCATATCCGGCGCTACCATTTGCATTCCGATAACAACGATAACGATACCTGCTATTGTCATAATCAGGAATTGCACCACGTCTGTCCATACAATACTCAACATACCTCCGAGCATAACGTAGAATGTGGCGATGGCGGTAAAGAAGATTCCATATACGTGGGGGACGTATTCTGCCGGAACATTGAAAGGAATGTAAGGAGATACTACTTCCCAGGGGATGAATATCTCCATAAACTTGCCAATACCTATGAAACCGTAACTTAGAAAACCTAAGACACTCAATAGTGCGAAGATGATAACAATCGTATGTGAAAGGGTGGACCCTTTACCTTTTCCGAAACGCGTCTTGATCCATTCCGCTCCGGTAAGTACATTGGAACGGCGGAGCCACACGGACAGATACACCATTAGAAATATCTGATTGAATACCGGCCATAACCAGGGAATCCAGAGGCTCTTGAATCCATAGGCGAATGCCCAATATACCATTAGCATCGTGCCTGTGATGTCGAACATTCCGGAGGCATTGGACAGTCCGAGCATATAAAAAGGCAGTGATTTTCCTCCTAGAAAATAGGAGTCCATATTTTGGGCAGCTCGTTTTTTTAGAATAAGTCCGATGACAATCATAGCGATCAGGTAAGCGCAAATGATGAGAAGGTCGGTAGTGTGTAATTTCATACTATAGGTTTGAATCGATTTATATGTTATGATCTTTGTCGCAAAGGTAGGCGGAAAGTGGTAAGGAAACAAATATTATTTTAACTCATTCTGATACTATATTGATATCGCCGGAGTTTTATTTTTGTATTGACATATTCAGTGATAGATACAGAGATACGGGTAGAAGTAGCTTCATATAAAAAGAAGAACGGAGGTGTGTCATAATGAATAATAAAACGCAGATTAACGCAAATTATCGCAGATTATTCCAATTATATTGATATATTAATCAACGACTTATAAAATTATTTCTGCGATAATTTGCGTTAATCTGCGTTTTGACGCACTCCGGCTTTGTGTCTGAATACCTTAAAAATGAAACTGTTCTGCCAAGATCAGTTTGTTGGCTTCTACGGACTTGCAAATGTTCTTCACAGAAGCAGCGGAACGGAAACCGTCTGCAGGTGTGTGGAAGCAATAGTCTATCAGTCTGTCAATAGTAGAGGTTGCTACATGCATACGAGTGTCGGAAGAGGCATAATAGATATACACTGTTCCATTTTCATCTGCAATCCATCCATTAGAGAACAGTACATTGGATACATCTCCTATCCTTTCTTCTCCCATGGGTGCCAGTAGGAAACCACCCGGCTCGGCAATGATCTTTGTCGGATCTTCCAGAGAAGTCATGTACAGATAGAGCACATAACGCAAGCCGGCAGCGCATGCACGGACTCCGTGAGCCAGGTGCAGCCATCCTTTGGAGGTTTTGATAGGATGAGGCCCTTCGCCGTTTTTCACCTCTTTGATGGTGTGATAATGGCGGTGGTTTATAATGGTTTCTTCTTTTATTTCTGCGTGGGTGATGTCGTCTATCAGTGCCCAGCCGATACCTCCACCGTTTCCGGCGTTGATAAAGTTATCTTGTGGGCGGGTATATAAAGCATATTGGCCATTTATAAATTCCGGATGCAGTACGACATTGCGCTGCTGACTTTTGGAAATCAGATTCGGAAGACGTTCCCAGTTTTTCAGGTCTTTGGTACGTATGATACCTGCTTTGGCTACGGCAGAAGACAGATCACCCGGCGCAGCATTGGGATCAAGGCTTTCGCTGCAGAAAATTCCATAAATCCAGCCGTCTTCATGGGCTGTCAGGCGCATATCATATACATTCGTTTCTTCGGGATATAAATCCGGCAGTTGAACCGGATACTCCCAGAATTGAAAACGATCAATACCGTTAGGGCTTTCGGCAATGGCAAAGAATGATTTGCGATCATACCCCTCTACCCGTCCCATTACAAGATATTTCCCATCGAACTTGATTGCTCCTGCATTGAATACGGCATTAATACCGAAGCGTTCCATGAAATACGGATTCGTTTCGGGGTTGAAGTCGTATCTCCATTCCAGTGGAGTGTGGGCAGCTGTTAATATGGGATATTTGTAACGTTCGAATATTCCATTGCCTGGCAGTATCTTTTCATTTTCACGGGAGATGAGCGTTTCGTATTCTTCCATAAGAACACGTAATCTGTTATCATATCTATTCATATCTATTCAAAATTAATAAAAAGAGACTGACCACAATACAGACAGATACAAGGGATATACTGTGTTGCAAGAACAGTCTCTTTTTATGTTTGTCACTTCAAAAGTATGGGGGTACTTTTAAAATACACGCGTCAAGTTTACAAATTATTGTTTAGTAATAAAATACGAACGAGCTGTACAGTTCGGTTCCGCGAAACTAACCCAATACCAGTCGTTTTCAACTTTATCAATACGGCAATCTTCAGCCGGATATTTCACACTTTTATCGATTGCATTTCTTGTCACCTTATACAGTACGGCGTTGCTCTTGTCACCCACTGTCAAGTCTCCTGTAAATTGGATGGCAAAACCGCTGGCATACGTTCCTGTTCCTTTTATAACCAGTTCGGACATGTTGAACTCTGCTGCATGAGTTACTGTGCCTACTGCCGAAGTAGATAGACTTTGATAAGAAGCAGAACCGGCTATAAAGTAACGATAAGACGGGTTTGCCAGATAAGGGTCATCAATGTATACCACATTGATGCTGATTGATTCCCCTTCTTGGTCACTGATGGTTATCGTCTTGTTGAAACGGTACCTTTTAAGACCTTCGACCACGACATCCGTCCCATTCTCTGCCATTGTACATTTCAGATAAGTGGCAGATCCATTATTGACACAGGTATATTCTCCGTTACCGTCCAAAATCTTGAGAGTCAGAGGCTCGCCAATAGTCAGATAAGCAATCTCTTCGCTGTTGTCGAGCATTAGCTGTTTGACAACTTTTACGGAAAGTTCAGCGGTTTTGTTTAGTCTGTCGGTAACTGTCACGGTCGCAATGCCCGGTGCCAGGGATTCCACTTGGATATGTCCCTCTTCATCCACCGTAGCTTTGGCTATGGATTCTTTATCGACTGTCACTTTGTATCCTCTATTCCCTGTATGTATGTTAATCGTTTTATTTTCACTCGGATACATTTTTGTGGATGAAACAGCCAGAACTAGCCACTTAACTGATCTACTATGACTTTTACACTGGTACTCATTTGTGCCCAGTCGGTGATTGTCAGATTAGTGCTGCCCGCCTTCAAAGCTGTCACTTTAATCATATTTCCCTCGGCGACGGCAGTGGCTACTTCTTCATCAGAACTGGCTATCTTGTAGTTGCCATTTCCCTGAAGCATCTGAATCGTTCCTTGCGGTGTTTCATCAAAATTAATAATTAGCTCCTGTGTATCTGGCACGAGATTGTGATAGGAGGGATCGTCATCGTTACAGCCGGAGAAAATAGTAGCGGCTGCAAGCAGGAATCCTGCTAAATATAATAGATTTCTTTTCATGATATTCATTGTTTATTTAGGATGATTATTCAGCTCCAATATCTTTCATTTTACCGGTGATGGTTACAACGCTAAACTTAGGAACAGTAATGGCACGCAATCCGGTAAGAGACGGGTTCACTTTTTTACGCTGCCATTTTACTCCCTCGTCCGACGTATATGAAATCATTGTCTGGAATTCTTTTCCCTCGATCTCCAGTTTAGTTTCGAAAGCTTTGCTTGTAGAGTTATTCACTAATACGATGGTATAAGTGTCGTCTTTAACATAGGCTGTCATTAACAGTTCTTTGGGGAAAACTTCTTCATCGTTTTCAGGAGCAATCGTTTTTACGTCTACACGACGGCTTCCCTCTGGAATGAACTTGGTGAACTGTCCATAGCTATAATAGCGGGCAGCTCTTTCATAATTTGTTCCGGGCAGTGCTTCTTCCAGTCTGATAAGTGCTTCGTTATTGGTACAAGGCCGTGCGCCTGCCCACCAGACAAATGCATTCAGATTGGAGACTGCCAGATAATTGTGGAAAGTTGTGGCCCATTGCATCGCATTTTTCCAGGATGGATCGTATGTGTCTGTAGAACTGGTTTCTGTGTTCCATATATGGATGTTCTTTTCTGCGCAGAGAGGTGATTGCACAAATTCAGTGTTACCGATTAATGTATATCCATGAGCGGCTGCAATAATATTAGAATTTGCTAATTCGGGGCGAGCCTTCAAACCGTTCTCAAGGAAGGTGACTCCCGCTTTCCACCATGAGTGCTCTCCGAAGATAATTTTCATATCCTGATAACCAGCCTTGTCTAAAGCCGGGCGAAGATTATCTTGGCAGAAATTGGCTAAATTACCATAAGTCCAGCTACATCCGTTCCATCCTGTTCCGCTACTGTTCGGCTCATTGGACGGTGAAATGGCATAAATCTTAATACCGAATTTATTCGTATATGTATTGATGAAGTCTATCAGATAGTCGGCGAATTCTTCTCCCGAGCCGGATTTCAAACTACCGCCAGAAGGTTTTCCGTTGGATTTCATCGTTCCGGGAGGACTCCATGTAGAGAACATGAACTTTACATTCTTGTATTTTCTCTGAAGAATATCCACCAGCCACATTTGACCCAACTGCACCTGTTCGCCACACCCCGAACCGTTGAAGTCTCTCCAATAATCATTAATCATGGACGGATCGTTCGGAGCCAGGTTGAATGTGCGGTTAATGCCGAAGTCGATAACGTTGGTGACAGGATTCTGATAGTGCGGAAATACTTCTCCCCGGAAGATGTTCAGTTTTAAACCATTCTCACCAAACAAGTCGTTTACTACATCTTCACGTTGCATGTGGTTCCATATGCGGTGTGACCATTCGGCAAAAGCACATCCGAAACCATCAATAATCTGATGCTCGTGTCCCTCCCCGAACTGTACTTTAATGACAGCTTCGGTAGTCGGTTCGGCAGAGAAACCGTCGTCTTCGTCTGTTTCTTCTACCGGGTCGGGAATGTAGACGTCGCCGTGACTCAGAGTTCCGTCGTCACAAGAGTATCCTAGAAATAGGAAGAGGGATACGAATAATAATGAATATATCTTTTTCATATTGTTTCTTTATTAAGTTAATCTTGTCTGGACATTATTTCCATAGACTGGTTTGCACCATGGCAGTATTATTGTTCAATTCACTTGTCGGTATAGGATAGTAAAGGTGCTTTTCCTGGAAGTTTTCTGCACCCTGCTTTCCGTTGGCCTTTAAAATCAGTTGGATTTCGCTGACGGAATACCAACGTTTGAGATCATAAAAACGGTGACCTTCTCCGAAGAATTCCAATAAACATTGATGTTCGATTTCAGTCATAAGCTCCTCTTGCGCGAAAGTCTTTTCCTGAAGTCCTGCTCTTTTACGGATTAGTTTTAAAGCATAGTTGGCACCGTCCGGATCGCTGGTTTTGGCACATGCCTCGGCATAAAGCAGCAAGACTTCCGCAAAACGCATCACACGTAAGTTGCTGGACCTTCCCTCCTTATTACCCATATTATCCGGTGCTTTATCATCCACATAGTATGCGGTATTTTTCTTGATTAGGAATTTACCTGCCGTTCCGTTGACATTGAAGCTGGGAGCTCCACCTGCCATTTTACCCTCATTACCTTCCCAAAGCTCATCCATCGAGTAATTGTTTCCATACCATTTTTCGTTGGGTACTTTGTCGCCATAGTTGGCTGCATCAAAGAAAAGGCTGGCATACATACGTCTGTCAAACTTGGTATCTGCATCGTTCGGGCGAGTTTCTCTGGTGAATTCTCCTACGATGAAAGAATTCGGCATCAGTTTGGCCCATCCGCCGGATTTTACCGGACCGGTAAACTGCGGTATATAGCAACCCAGGCAGATTCCACTTTCGTTGCTCCATGAGTATTCTCCGTCGGGACTGTATGCTATTTCGTACACGAATTCTTTATTGAACTCATCTTCATTCGTGAAGTTCTTACCGAAGTTGTCAATCAACTCATAAGAGTAAGGAGCTTTTAATAATGTTCCTAATAATTGCTTGGCTTCCGGATATCTATGTTGGGTGGCATATACTTTACCCAGCATTGCGATAGCAGCCCCTTTGGTAACCCGTTCTTTTGCGGTGGTGCGTTCAACAGGCAGGTTACATTTGATCGCGTTACCCAAATCTTCTTCCACTTGTGTCCATAATGCAGCTTCACTGGCAGGACCTTTATTGGTTTCATCTTCGTTAGACGGTATCAGTCGCAAAGGGACTTCTTTGTAGTTGTTGACTAACAGAAAATATTGATAGCCGCGCAGAAAGAGCGCTTCGCCCTTAATCATCGAACGATCTTCTTCCGTAATGCCCGAAGCCGGTACCTGGTCGATATAGCGTAATACGATATTGGCACGTTGGATACCCGAATAAAGCGCTCCATAAGGATCGTTGCCGGTGGACGGTGAATTCAGGAAGTTTGCAATATTCCACATGGGAACTTCTTCTCCTTTGATGGTGAAGATATCATCGCCGCGACCGTTGAGGTTCAGCCAGCCGTCGAATGCACCGAAGTATCCGTACATGGCTCCTTTTATGGGGGAATAGGCGGCTGCCAAAGCACTTTCCGCATCTGCTTTATCTTTCCAGAAGTTGCTTTCAGTGAAATGGTTAGGGTCCGACAGATTCAAAAAGCTGGATTCGTTGCACGATGTCAGTGCTCCGGAAAGAAGAGCTGCCATGCACATATATGATAACCAATTTCTTTTCATGTTTATAGACTTTTAATGTTTAATATTAATTTAAGGCATTACAGGTTAACTTGTATTCCGAATGAGATAGTGCGGGGCAATGGATAACGTCCCTGGTCGATACCTCTTGAGAATACGTTGTAGTCAACACCGGCAACAGTACTTTCACCCAAATCCGGAGTATAACCCGAATATTTGGTCAGTGTGAATAGATTTTCCATTGAAGTGTATATTCTTACATTCTCAAGTTTGACTTTCTTGGTCAGGTTTTTGGGTAATGTATAGCCGATATCCAATGTTTTCAGACGCATATATGAACCGTTCTCGAGCCATCTGTCGGAGTATGCCCATTTGTTGTCTGCACCATCTGTTTTAGAGAAGCGTGGAATATCGGTATTTTGATTGTCCGGTCTCCACGAGTTTGCCAATACGGTGCTCATATTTCCGTTGAAGTTTCCTGATTCCAGGCGATAACGCGGATAATTATAGATTTTGTTACCTACCATACCGTCAAAGAAAAGGTTGAAGTCGAAGTTGTTCCACTCACCACCCAGTCTGACGCCGAAAGTGAAATCGGGGAAGGGGCTTCCTACATCATGCTGGTCGTCTGTATTAATCTTGCCATCACCGTTCCAGTCCTTGTAACGGATATCGCTGACCTGGGCTCCGGGTTGAATGAGTTCGCCGTCTTTGTTCTTGTAATTGGCAATCTCTTCTGCCGAACGGAATAAACCGTCTGTTTCAATCAGATTGAAATAGGACATGGAATGTCCTTCGGCAAACATATTGATACCACGACCACCGGCACCGTGTGCGCTATAACCGGAAATCATCAGATTCTGGCCGCCCAATGTGATTTTCGTTACTTCATTCTTGTCGGCAGCGATATTGGCACCTATATAATAAGTGAACTTATCTTTGATAGAACCCCGATAATTCACGGCAAATTCAAATCCCTTATTTCGTACTTGTCCTGCATTCTGGATCGAGTTTCCGCTGATACCGGTAGATGCGGTCGAGGGGATAGGCAGCAGTACGTCATTCGTGTTTTTCACATAAGCATCGGCAGTGAAAGTTAATTTTCCGTTCAGCAGGCTGACATCCAGACCGATGTTATATGTTTCTGTATTTTCCCATGTCAGATTAGCCGGTGAAATAGCCTGTACATAAGGCATGGAACCAAACCAGGGTGAATTGTTCGATACATAGTTCATTCCATCCGATACTACACTTTGCGTAGGATAGTAGCTGGTCATTTCCTGATTACCGAGTTTACCGTAGCTGAAGCGTAACTTCAACTGGTCGAATACATTTTCCAACGGTTTGAAGAACTTCTCGCGATTAATATTCCATCCGATAGAAGCGGATGGGAACGCGCCATATTGATGCCCTTTCTTGAAACGTGACGAACCGTCGCGGCGAATGGAGGCGGAAAACAGATAGCGGTCGTCGAATGAATACATGACACGTCCGAACAGGGATACCAATGCCAATTCATTCAGGCTGCTGGATGCTTTCAGGTTGGAAGGATCCACATTGCCCGGCATTGTTTCTATGAATTGGGCCATATCGCTATTCTTTCCATACAAGCTGTGGCTTTTGTCTTTCTGCGCAGAGTAACCGGCGAGAAGTGACAGGTTGTGCTTACCGAATGTACGGTCGTAGTTCAAAGTATTCTCTAATACCCACGATTCCCAGGTGGATGATTTTTCTTCCAGGTCGGGTTTGTCATTCTTTCCAAATGTACCTAAATCGTATGCGTCTGTATATTTGCGCCATTTAGTATGTTCTTTTCTGATACCTACGTTGAGTTTGTATTTTAGTCCTTTGATGATTTCCGCTTGCAAATAGGCATTGAGGAAAATTCTGGTTGTTTCAGTTCGCTCATCATTGACCGTCATTTCTGCCAATGGGTTGGGTAAGTTGATATCGTTGGAGGTACCCCAGCCCCCTGAATTCGTCGGGTCATAGACGGGTACAACGGAGGGGAACTGGAAGATGTCGAACATTGTATCCTGATGAATGTAGCCACTTCCTTTTGTCATGTTTACAATCAGCGATTCGCCTATGGTTAATCGATTGTTCAGGAAAGAATAATCGCTCTTCAGGCGGATATTATAAGACTCATGATCTGTATTGCGCAATATACCCTCTTTATTGAGATAACTTACGGATGAACTGTAAGAACCATTTTTCGAACCGCCGCTGATTGTAGCATTGGCTTTGTAGGTCATAGCGGTGCGTAACATTACATCCTGCCAGTCTGTACCCTCACCGATAAAAGGAGTTGCTCCGTTTTCTGATCCGTAACCGTCGTCCGCCAGACGATAATAACGTGCGAAACGACTGTATTCTTCTCCATTGAATACTTTTAGTGTTTTAGGGGTTTGGCTGATGCCTGTGAAAAAAATGATATCCAATTTGGTTGGCATATCTTTACGGCCGCTTTTGGTTGTGATTAGTACTACACCACCTGCTGCACGTGAACCGTAGATGGCTGCTGCGGCAGCGTCTTTTAATACCTCGATAGAAGAGATATCATTCGGATCGACCATGCTGATGTCGCCGAATGCACCGTCAATTACATACAGTGGATTGTTGTTGGATAATGAACTGATACCGCGTACGTTAATTGTCATCGTTCCATTCGGATCACCGCTGGAGCTTGCCACTGATACTCCGGGTATCTTTCCTTGTAATGCTGTTGCGGTATTGGAAGCCACTTGTCCGTTAAGCTCTTTGGCACTAACCGAGCTTACAGCTCCCGAAAGATGACTTTTCTTCACTGTACCGTAACCGATAACTACTACTTGTTCAAGAGCAATATTATCTTCTTCCATTGAGACGTTGATCGGAGCACCGGATGTAACTGCTCTCTCTATATGTTTCATACCTATTGTAGAGAATACCAGCGTACTCCCTTTGTTCACTTTGATGGAATATTTACCATCCATGTCTGTTACTGTGCCGGTGTCTTTTCCTTTGATTCTGACTGTGACTCCAGGTAAAGGTTCATTTGTTGCAGCTTCTGTTACTACTCCTTTTACTTCAATGTCTTGAGCCGCTAGTGGGATGCTAGTCATGCAGAGAAATAAGAATAGTAAGAAATGAATTTTTCTTCTCATAATTTATTGCATTAGATTTATAAACTCTGGGCAACTGTCAATTGATCCATGGAAACTTCAACCAACAATTGTATGATGCAAAAATAGAGGATTATGTCATGTTATGCAGATATTATCTTAGCACGTTCTGATATTATTTTGCCTGTCTTTGTGTGATGTATTTATTTTTTTATGGTGAGGACGTACTTTACATATAGAGCTTAAATGTCTTGCTTTTAGGCTATGAATGGCTTGTTTGCTACATTGGTATATCCTGTATGTTGGATATTAATGTCTTATTTCTTGTTTTTGAAAAAGGAACAATGGTATTATAAGGGAGAAAGGCGGTATTATTTAATTTGTAGAAATGATACTATTTTGCAGCTTAATACATAAAATTATAACGAGTGGGCTTATTCGATTTGATGAAATGTGTATCGAATGAGGGATAAGAATAGGCTTTTAATATAAAAAAGAAAAGTGCAAAGCTGCCGATTTTATGTATTGAATCAGGCAACTTTGCACTTTATTTATTGGACGCTTTAAAAATAAAGCTGTTCTGCCATAACGAGTTTGTTTGCTTCTACAAGCTTGCAAATGTTCTTCACAGAGGCAGTAGAACGGAACTCATCTGCTGGAGTGTGGAGACAGTAATCTACCAGCCTGTCTATGGTCGAAGTTGCTACATGCATACGAGTATCGGAAGAGGCATAATAGATATACATTGTTCCATCTTCGTCTGCAATCCACCCGTTAGAGAAAAGTACATTGGATACGTCGCCGATTCTCTCTTCTCCCATAGGGGCTAATAAGAAACCGCCCGGTTCGGCAATGCTCTTTGTCGGGTCTTCCAAAGAAGTCATGTACAGATAGAGCACATAACGCAGACCGGCAGCGCATGCGCGAACTCCGTGGGCCAGGTGCAGCCATCCTTTGGGGGTTTTGATAGGATGGGGACCCTCACCGTTCTTTACCTCCTTAATCGTGTGATAATGGCGGTGGTTAATAATGGTTTCTTCTTTTATTTCTGCGTGGGTGATGTCGTCTATCAGTGCCCAGCCGATACCTCCGCCGTTTCCGGCATCGATAAAGTTATCTTGCGGACGTGTGTATAGAGCGTATTTGCCATTTACAAATTCCGGATGCAATACCACATTCCGTTGCTGACTTTTAGCGATCAGATTGGGCAGTCGTTCCCAATTTTTCAGGTCTTTGGTACGTACAATACCCGCTTTGGCTACGGCAGAGGACAGATCACCCGGCGCAGCGTTGGGATCAAGGCTTTCGCTGCAGAAAATACCATAAATCCAGCCGTCTTCATGGGCTGTCAGACGTATATCATAGACGTTTGTTTCTGCCGGGTCTGTGTCGGGTAATTCTATCGGATACTCCCAGAAACAGAAATTATCTATTCCATTAGGGCTTTCAGCGATGGCGAAGAACGATTTCCGATCGTTTCCTTCTACACGTACTATCATCAGATACTTTCCATTCCATTTAATGGCTCCCGAATTCATGGTGGCATTCACACCGATTCGTTCCATTAGGTATGGATTCGTTTCCGGATTCAGATCATAACGCCACTCCAAGGGAGCGTGCTCGTTTGTTAAAACCGGATATTCGTATCTTTCAAAAATCCCATTGCCCGGAAGAATCATGTTGTTTGGGCGGGTTATCAGAGTTTCATGCGCTTTTTTGAGAAGACGCAATCTATTGTCATAAGTTCTACTCATAATACTATTTCTTTATAAAATAATTCCAGATCCGATAAAAGAATCCGGAATCATTTTATTGACAATACATAACTTAATTGTTCCTCTTTCGAGTTGGCGGATTGTTTTATTTGAACTTTCCGGTGATTGTTACTACACTGTATTTGGGAACATTCACGGAACGTTTGCCTGTCGAAGAAGGATTCAGTTTCTTACGCAACCATTTTACACTGGAATTGGAAGTGTATGAAACCATGCTATCGAATTCTTTGCCCTCTATTTCCAGCAAAGCGTCAAAGCCTGTGGTTTTTGATTTGTTCACCAATACAATGGTATATGCATTGTCTTTGATATATGCCGACGCACTTAAATCTCTCGGAATTCTGTTTGCCGTTGTTGAGGCGGTTTCTACATCCACGCGTATGGAACCTCTTTCGATATATCTGGAAAATTGTCCGATAGAGTAGTAGCGGTCTACACGGTAGTATGAATCACTAAAATCCCATTTGTCGGTTTGAAGCAAGTTTTCTCCCGTTGACGTACAGTAACGTGCTCCTGCCCACCATACGACGGCACTGGTCTGTGCTTTCGTCAGGTAGTCGTGATAGTTCTTTGCCCATTTCATTGCATCATTCCAAGTCTCATCACGGGTTTTGTCATCACAGGTTTCTGTTTGCCATACATGTATACCCTTTTCCTGGGCTGCTGTCATTGGCAGGATATTGGAGTCAACTGTAGAGTAACCATGTCCTGCAGCCACAATGTTGGCATTCACTAATTCCGGGTTATTCTTTAATGAAGTTTCTACCCATGTTACGGCATTTGCCCACCAAGGCAATTCTCCATAAACAATTTTAGTATCCTGTAAGCCTTGTCTATCCAGTTCCGGACGTAGGTTTTTGATTGTAAAATCTGCCATTTGCTGATTACCCCACAAACATCCGTCCCATCCACCCATGGCTTGGTCGGGCTCATTCCAACCGGAGATACCGTAGACATTGATACCAAATTTGTTTTTAAAGGCTTTTGCAAAGCCGGTTAGGAACTCGGCATATTCTTTGCTGTATTCACTGTTGAAAGAGCCACTTCCACCGCTGACTTCTTCGCCCACACCAAAAGATTTCCATACGATTGGAGGAGTCCATACAGAGAAGAAATAATAGATATCCATCAGTTTTCTCTTGCACAAATAGTCGATAATCCACAACTGCGAATATTCCTTATATTTTTCGCTATCTGCACTCAACAGTGCTTTTTGTTCAGCAGAATGTGCTCCCAGATGATAGTTTTCTTCAGTTTTGAAATTGAAAGTTTTGCCGTCTGTGGATGCGGATGAAGCACATACTTCTCCACGATAGATATTAAATCTCAATCCATTTTCGCCATATAATTCGTCCATGAGCTGTTCACGTTTTGTACATCCATATACAGCTTCCGCCCATCCGAAATTACATCCGAAACCATCTATTTCCTGATGTTTACTTTCAGGCAGGATTCTGATAACCGACCCGGTAGTTGGTTCCGCTGAAATACCGTCGTCTTCGTCTGAAATGACTACCGGATCCGGAATATTCACTTCATCATGACTCAGACTGTTATCATCACAAGCTGTGATACCTCCCAGTAGCAGGAACAATGATGTGCTTAAAAATAAATATATCTTTTTCATAAAATCGTTTCTTATAGTATTCTTAATTATTTCCACAAATTATTCTGTTCTACAGATGAGTTGTTGAGCTCTCCTGCTGGAATAGGGAAATATTTATGTTTTTCTCTGAAATTGGTTGCACCCTGTTTATCATTTCCTTTAAATATTGCCTGGATTTGAATGGTTGAATACCAGCGCTTCAAGTCATCGAAACGATGTCCTTCACCGAAGAATTCCAGTAGACATTGATGTTCAATTTCTTTCATCAGATCACTTTGTGGGAATTCTTTTTTCGGCAAACCAGCTCTTTGGCGAATTTCGTTCAATGCCCAGTTGGCTTGGTCTTTGTCTACCTCTTTAGCACAGGCTTCAGCATAGAGCAATAATACTTCTGCGAAACGTATAATGCGTACATTGTTTGCTCTTCCTTCTATATTACCCATGTTATCGGCACTTTTTGATTTTACGTAGTGAGCGGTGTATTTCTTCAGGAGAAATTTACCGACTTGAGCGCCAGTGGCCTGACTAACATTAAAGGTAGGAGCACCACCTGCCATTTTGGAAGCATTTCCGGTCCAAAGGTCATCCATTGTGAAAAGACCACCATAGAACTTTCCATCGTACCAGCCGTTTTCTTCCGATACCCAATCGCCATACTCGCTCGGAGTGAAGAACATGCTGGCGTAGATACGTTTGTCATATTTTGAGTTGGGTTCTGCGGTCGGATCTGTATCGGTTACCGTTTCTTCTTCTCCCTTGTCATTGATGATCGTTTTAGTGGGACGATTGCCGCGTGTTTCAGTTGTAAATTCACTAACAAGGAATGCAGAGGGCATTAACTTCGCCCATCCTCCTGATTTTGCAGGTCCTACGAACTGTGCCAGTGAGCTACCTAAACTGATACCACCCTCATTACCCCATGACATGTCTCCGTCACTACTATATTGCAATTCGAATACAGATTCGGCGTTGTTTTCTTTAGCAGTAGTAAAGTTGTCAACGAAGTTCTCCATCAATTGATAACGTTTGCCCGATGTTCCGAATGGACTGTAGGATGAATCAATCAATCCTTTCAATAACTCTTTGGCTTCTTTGTATTTTTGCTGTGTTACATATACTTTTCCAAGTATAGCAATGGCAGCCCCCTTTTCGATGCGTCCTTTTTGTTCGGCAGGACGGCTTTCCGGCAGATTGCCATCATTGATTGCAGTGAGTAGGTCCTTTTCAATCTGTATCCAGATTTCAGATGCGGGAGAAGCCGTTTTGTTAGGATCATCCTCATTTGATGGAACCAGACGCAAAGGCACATCTCCATAGTTGCTCACCAATAGAAAATATTGGTAGGCCCGTAGGGTGAGGGCTTCGCCTTTGATGGTGGCGCGGTCGCCCTCCGTAATGCCGCTTGCCGGTACCTGATCGATGTATCTAAGTACAATGTTGGCACGTTGTATACCTGTATATAGTGCACCATACGGGTCATTCCCTGTTGTTGCGGAATTTTGAAACGTAGCTATATCCCACATGCTGGCTTCTTCGTTCAGTATCGTGAAAATATCATCTCCACGGCTATTGAGGTTCAGCCATCCGTCGAATGCCCCATAATATCCGTTCATCTGATATTTAATGGGCGAGTAAGCTGCCGCTAATGCACTTTCTGCATCTGTTTTATCTTTCCAGAAGTTTTCGTTAGTAAAGTGGTTTGGGTCTTTCAGATCCAAAAAAGAGTCACTGCAGGATGTCAGCGCCCCTGATAGGAGGGCTGATATAAGCATATATGATAACCAATTCTTTTTCATAATTTCATTTTTCTGTGTATTAATCTTAGTATTTATAATCCTAATTGGATACCAAAAGAGAACGTACGTGGAATGGGGTAGCGTCCCTGGTCAATTCCTCTTGAGAATACATTGTAGCTCACACCGGTTGAAGAACTTTCACCCAAGTCGGGAGTATAACCGGTATATTTGGTTAGTGTCAACAGATTTTCCATAGATACATAAATGCGCAGGTTTTGAATCATTGCTTTCTGTAACCATTGTTTCGGGAAAGTGTATCCGAGGTCAATTGTTTTCAAACGTACATAGGAACCGTCTTCCAGCCATCTGTCGGTATAAGCCAGTTTGTTGTCCGTACCATCTACTTTAGAGAAACGAGGCATGTCAGCGTTCGGGTTGTCCGGTCTCCATGAGTTGGCAACATTTGTGCTTAAGTTACCGTTGAATGCGCCTGACTCGAGACAATAACGGGGATAGTTATAAATCTTGTTACCGGCTACACCATCAATAAAGATGTTGAGGTCGAAGTTATTCCAGTCACCGCCCAGTCTCAGACCAAAATTAAAGTTAGGAAGCGGGCTGCCTACATCATGCTGGTCGTTTGTGTCAATCTTTCCGTCACCATTCCAGTCTTTGTAGCGGATATCACCTACCAGTGCACCTGGTTGAATCAATTCGCCTTTGCTGTTCTTGTAGTTTTCGATTTCTTCCATGCTGCGGAAGATTCCATCTGTTTCAATCAGGTTGAAGTAAGACATGGAATGTCCTTTCTTGAACATGTTGATACCACGTCCGCCTGCTCCGTGAGCTGAATATCCGGAGATAGACATATATTTTCCGCCTGCAGTGATTTCGGTAACTTTATTATTTGCTGTGCTCAAGTTGGCACCAACGTAGTAGTTTACTTTATCGCCGATAGAACTGCGCCATGTAGCTGATACTTCGATACCTTTGTTTTGTACCTGTCCTGCATTCTGGATAGAGAGCCCACTGATACCGGTGGAAGAAGCATAAGGAATCGGTAGCAATACATTATTTGTATTTTTGATATAGGCATCTGCCGTCAGTGCCAATTTTCCATTTAGTAAAGTTACATCCAGACCGATATTGTAAGTTTCTGTATTTTCCCATGTCAGGTTGTCTGGAGATACTGCGTTTACAAAAGGCAGTTTACCAAACCAGATACTGTTGCCTTGCAGATAGTTCATGCCGTCACTTACCACACTCAGTGTAGGGTAGTAGCTGTCCATTTCCTGATTACCCAATTTACCGTAGCTTAAACGCAGTTTTACTTGGTCGAAGATATTCTCCAATGGGCGGAAGAATTTCTCGCGGTTGATATTCCATCCTACGGAAACAGAGGGGAAGCTGCCATAGCGGTGTCCATCCTTGAAGCGTGACGAACCGTCACGACGGATAGAAGCAGACAACAGATAGCGATCATCGTAAGAGTACATCACACGTCCGAAGAGAGAAACCAATGCCTGTTCATACAAAGAACTTCCGGCTTTCATCGTCGTTACGTTTCCGGTCATTGTGTCGATATATTTGGGAAGGTCCGAGTTGCTTCCATTTAAAGAATAGCTCTTGTCTTTCTGTGCAGAATACCCCATCATAGCGGAGATATTGTGCTTGCCGAAAGTACGGTCGTAGTTCAATGTGTTTTCAAGTACCCATGAGTCGAAACTTGAGAAGCTTTCTGAAAGGTCTGGTGATTCGTTGATCCCGTAAGTTCCCAGATCATATGCGTCTGTATAATTACGGTTTTTGGTGTGGTTTCTTCTTAGACCCAGATTCAGCTTGTATTTCAAACCATTGATGATTTCGGCCTGGAGGTAAGCATTCAGGAAGATTTGCGTGCTTTCACTTGTAATATCATTGATTTCAGAGATTGCATAAGGGTTCGGAAGATTGATATCGGCAGATGTACCCCATCCTGTAGCGTTTTCCGAGTCAAAAATAGGAACAACGCTAGGGAAACGCAGTAAGCCGTTCATTGTGTCTTGATCTGTACCGCCTTTACCCTCTGCTAGGCGAAGAATTAAAGATTCACCTACAGTTACACGATTGTTGAGGAAGCTGAAATCACTTTTTAGACGAATATTGTAAGACTCGTGGCTGCTGTTACGCATAATACCATCTTTGTTCAGATAACCACCTGATGCGCTGAAAGATGCATTTTTTGAGCCTCCTGTAACGGCAATATTGGCTTTGTATACCATCGCTGTGTTCAACATGACGTCCTGCCAGTCTGTGCCTTTCCCAATGTATGGCACAGCATCGGTTTCTGCACCGTAACCATCAGCGGCAAGACCGTAGTAACGTGCGAAACGGCTGTATTCTTCTCCATTCAATACATTCAGTTTTTTAGGGTTCTGTTGAACGCCTGTGAAGAAGTTAACGTCGACTTTGGTCGGCATTTCTTTGCGACCGCCTTTAGTAGTAATCAATACTACACCACCGGCAGCGCGCGAACCATAGATGGCTGCTGCAGCAGCATCTTTCAAAACTTCGATAGACTGGATATCGTTAGGGTCTACCATGTTGATATCACCAAATGCACCGTCTACTACGTATAGTGGCGCATTGTTTGATAAAGAACTGACGCCACGCACGTTGATGGTGGTTCCATCATTCGGATTACCGCTGGAACTCATAACGGATACGCCTGCAATTTTTCCTTGTAGGGCGGTAGCGGCAGTGGTTGCCACATCTCCATTCAGCTCTTTTGTTCCTACGGAACTTACCGATCCTGAGAGATGGCTTTTCTTTACTGTACCGTAACCGATGACTACCACTTGATCCAGTTGGACATTATCTTCTGCCATTGAGATATTGATTGGAGAGTTGGAAGATACTTTTCTTTCAACTGTTTTCATGCCAATGGTTGAAAAGACAAGAATGTCATTCATCTTCACCTGAATGGTATATTGACCATCTACATTTGAGATAGTCCCGTTGGTGGTTCCTTTCACCTGGACAGTAACTCCGGGCATCGGCTCATTGGTCGAAGCCTCTGTAACTATACCTGTTACCTTTATTTCCTGGGCGAATCCGGAAAGGGTAATGAGGCATAATATAAAGAATATATAAAGTTCTTTTTTCATAATACTTGGGTATTAAACATGTGCTGTTTTTGGGGTATTTTTAAAGGTAACGCACATTCATTTCCTGACCGATAATTAATGTTTATGCATCGGTCTATAAAAATGTGGTTTGAAAGTGTGGAGAGAATATGTTGATTCTCTCCTCTTCAACTTTCTTTTTAATTCAATGATAGTGATGTTTCCTGAAAACTCCTTTTTCTTGCTTGGCGCTATTTTTTGATAAACTTCAAGCCTATTTTAACGTATTGGCATTCATCCTCTCTTAATGCTGTCGGGAGACCTTCTAATAGATTGACTACAAAGTCTTTGGTGTCCCCCAAACTATCAAATGCTCCGTCTAAATACGATTTTACAGTCGGGTCATTCACTACTACCATCGCCTTGGCCAAAATATTTCTCAGTGTAACCCCTTCGATATTGATTGCCATATTGTTACCATCGATTTTATATTCGCAAAGAATACCTTGCTCAAGGACTGGAACCAATAATTTGATTAGTGCTTTAGCTTTGTCGCGAAGATCACCATCATCCGCACGAGTACTGCCATCAGTACGAGTGCTGCCAGAAAGAGAAGTTCCTAGACTGTTGATCATATCTATGAGGAAGCCGGAGTTGAGTTCCAAGTAAATTCTTTCATCCGGTTTTTCAGGATCATAATAATATCGCAATACATTGTGAGTCCCTTCCGTGCTGTAAGGTCCTGCTTGTGTTATATCTTCGTTGTAGGAGTAGCTGGCAAGCATACCTCCGTTAGGTTCTGCTTCTACATATTCTAATAAATTGAATACAATTTGATTCATTTTTATATTTTTGCCAGTTATTGCCTCCATAATCTTCGCACTGAAAATCATGCCGTCCACTGTGCCGAGCATTGTGTTAGGTGTACCGGATATATTAACACCAAATGCTTTGCCAGGGCTGAGCATTACGTCTGATTTCCAATCAGCCCAAAAGGGAGCGTGGTTAGCTATTCCACCGCTTTGGCTCATCTTTGCTGAATACCACTTACCTACTAATTTCTTATTTGTCAGTTCATAATTGATGGCTACTGTTGCTTTTTCGTTTCCAATCTTCCCCCTATAATCCATAGTATATGTTGGTTGGACGTAGCTTCCTTCAAATATATAATCTGTTCCATTTCTATATAAAGGAACATTAGTTACAGTAATTTCCTTTACTCCCGGAACAGGGCTGTTGCCTGTGTATTTGAGTCCCCAGCCTGAGACCAATCCTCCCACACCGCCTGGGATTGCAGTAGCGATTGCTGTTTCCAAATCTGTTTGTGCTGCTGCAAACGTAATAGAGGCAGTTTCGTTATTTTCGTCTACTGTCATGATCATTTTCTTTCCCTCAAGCTTATCGCCGTTACAAGTCATCACCAGATCATAATCACCCTCTATACTATACTCTCCGTTCAAATCAGGAAGTTCCTCACTTTCATCATCAGTTCCACCATTATCAGTAAACTTCTGTTCAAGATATTCGTCATCAACTCCGTTTACACAAGAAGTAAATGTACCAGTGTAGCTCAAAAGGGAGGCTACTCCAATAAGATAAAATAATTTGTTTTTCATTGCATATATTTTTATGATGTTAAACTCTGTGGGCAAAGGTAGGGTGGTTTGCGGTGAGGGACAAATATAATTTTATCAAATACTAATACAAAATTAACAAAAAGCATAAAAATGGGTAAAAAGAGTGATTAAACATCTTTAATGTAATACTAAAACGCTATAAATAGATGTGTTTGTTGATATGAAGATTAGATACACGTATATTTCGTCTATCTTTTCCTTTACTAAAACGGCTTGTTTGCTTATAAAAAGAAAGGGGATACTTTATTTTTCCGATACAGAATATAATGATTCTATTTACTGCAAAATATACCGATAATAAAGCGCATTTTTTAGAAAGAAGTGATGTACTTTGTCTATTATATCAATTCCTGAATCTCATTCCAATAGAAGAATGCTTCTATATTACCTTTTTGTAATAATCTACTTTTGATTCATTCTTTATGTATGCTTGAGTCGTCTTGTTTTAATATAACCCAATAACTGGATTTTGTTTTGCCCTCACGTTTTATATAGCCTTCGTTCACTAATACTTCCAAATGTTTTTGGATGGCGGAAGAGGCTATTCCTACTTTTTGGGTAAGCTCTTTGCGGGTTATATAATTATTCTCAATGACAAGGCGTAATATCTCGATACGATTTTTTGGCATTTGACCACCTATTTGACCACCTCGTTTGCGATTTCTGTTTTGCCCTTTTATTTTAAATGTTACTGTCACATAGTCTATTTCATTTAGAATTGAAACTTCGTTTCCTGTCAATTGTTTCCAACTCTTCATTTTGTCTATGCCGAAACCTGCATTCTCCGCATTTCTTTCGAATTCTCAACTTTCTGTCCCTTTCTTTTGTTCTTTTAGACGGAATAAAGTACCTTTGTCTCATGCCGTTACAGATAGGCTAAACGAGAAACAGGAGTAAATATGGAAGAAGTAAAAGAAATCCCTTATGGCGTTTCCAATTTTGTGGAAGTGGCGGAGCAGAATATGTATTATGTGGATAAAACGATGTATCTGCCTTTGCTGGAAAAACAGCCAAGATATCTGTTCTTTATCCGTCCGCGTCGTTTTGGTAAAAGTATTTTTTTGAGTATGCTCCGGGCTTATTATGACATCACACAGAAAGAAAAGTTCCAAAAGCGTTTTGGTAGTCTTTGGATAGGCAGTCAGCCTACTTCTTTGCAGGGACAGTTTCAGATTCTTCATCTCGACTTCTCACGCATCGGTGGAATTGAAGGAACACTAGCGCAGAATTTCGATGATTATTGCTGTGGCGGGTTGGACGATTTCGCATCCATTTATGAATCATACTATTATCCGGGATTTGCACAGGAGATGCAAAAACAGGAAGGATCCGCTAATAAACTAAACTTTCTCGACCGAAAAGCTCGAAATAATGCCTCTCGGCTTTATCTTATTATTGATGAATATGATAATTTCACCAATGTGGTACTCAACGAGCAAGGTAATGAAGTTTATCATGCTCTGACTCATGCCAGTGGATTTTATCGGGAGATCTTTAAGAAATTCAAAGGTATGTTTGAGCGTATCTTTATGACTGGTGTCAGTCCTGTCACATTAGACGATTTGACTAGTGGGTTTAATATTGGTTGGAATATTAGTACCGACTTTCAATTTAATATGATGCTGGGTTTCAGTGAGACAGATGTACGTACGATGCTTCAATATTATAAGGATGCCGGACAACTGCCTGCAGATACGGACATAGAGGCGATGATGCTGGAAATGAAACCGTGGTATGACAATTATTGTTTTGCAAAAGAGAGTTTGACGCGTGACCCGAAGATGTTTAACTGCGATATGGTGCTTTATTATCTGCGTAATTATATAACATTAGGCAAAGCTCCCGAGCAGATGATAGATCCTAACACCCGTACGGACTATAACAAGATGAAGAAGCTTATTCGTTTGGATCGTCTGGACGGTGACCGAAAGGGCGTCTTGCGTAGAATTACCGACGAGGGACAAATCGTAACCAACCTGATTACTACTTTTCCTGCAACCGAAATAGCTAATCCGGAAATCTTTCCCAGCTTGCTCTTTTATTATGGTATGCTGACTATTACTGGTACGCGTGGAAATTATGTAGTATTGAGTATTCCTAACAATAATGTGCGCAAACAGTATTATGAATTTCTGTTAGAAGAATATCAGGAGAAACGGTATATCAATTTGAATAATCTGGGTTTAATGTTCTACGATATGGCTTATGATGGCCGATGGCATGAGGCTTTGGAGTTCATAGCCCATGCCTATAAGGATAATTCCTCTGTGCGAAGCTCCATTGAGGGCGAGCGTAATATTCAGGGATTTTTTACTGCTTATCTAAGTGTGAATGCCTATTATCTGATAGCTCCGGAAGTGGAGTTAAATCATGGATACTGTGATTTATTCTTGATGCCGGACTTGCTGCGTTATGAGGTGAAACATAGCTATATATTGGAACTGAAATATCTTTCTTCGAAGGAGACTGATGCAAAAGCTAAAGTACAATGGCAGGAGGCAACGGTGCAGATAAAGGAATATGCTGCTGCGCCGAAGGTGCGCCAGTTGGTGCAGGGTACAGAGTTGCATTGCATTGTGATGCAGTTCCGTGGTTGCGAATTGGAACGGATGGAAGAAATCTTTTGAATCTTGTAGCGGTCATAAACAGTTGATTGACGAGAGAGGAAAAAATAAAAGGAGAAGTTAAATTCTGTGTTTAGCTTCTCCTTTCCTTTTTTATATAATCTCGAGAGATTATTTGAAAACTACTTTCATCGGTCTGCCTATCCAGACTTGTGGTTGTTCAAGATTGAAAATAGATGCTATTGTAGAAGCTACATCGTATTGCATCATACTTATATCATCAAATCTAAGTCCTTTTTTGATATTCTTTCCGGATATGATAAACGGAGTTTCCATTTCCTGCATTGTTTTTCCTCCGTGTCCTTTGTCAATACCTCCATGATCGGCAGTCAATATGAAAATAGTATCATCAAGTATTCCGGCATCTTTTACGGCTTGTACTATTTGTCCCATGTACGTATCCAATTCTGCTAATTTGGTATAATATGCAGGGGTGTCATGTCCTTCAGTATGCCCTGTGTGATCGGGGCTGTCAAAGCATATTGCAACCAGTGCTGGCTGTTTTTCTTTAATATAAGCAGATGCCATATTTCCCAATTCTTTAGGAGTTTTGTTGCAATCAGCAACGTGATAATGATAGCTCATGGAAAGAGTATCTACCAAATACTTGATTCCCTCCCATTCGTATAAACAGCCGATTTCTGCTTCAGGACGAGCATCACGCAGCAATTGGAAAACAGTTGGGAAAATGCCATGCTGGTTTAATACTCGTGAGGGAAGTTCCGGAGTTTTAGACCCCCACTCGGTATATCCGTGCAGTTCCGGTCCGGCTCCCATGAACATGGAAGCCCAGTTGATGGCACTGGACGAAGGTAGTGCAGAGCGTTTCTTTAATGTATAGGCACCGTCTTCCATTAATTTTTTGACATTGGGCATATCCGCTTTAGGGAGACTGTACGCACCCCAGCCGTCCAAACCGATGAAGACAACGTGTTTGGCTTTGTCTTTTCCTTTGGCATTGCAAGAATATGTGAAACAGAAGAGTAATGAGAATGTAGCAAATAAAGTGAAAAGGTTTTGTCTATTCATGATACTTTTATTTAAAGGGTTAATGTTTTATTCGTTGTTTAATGAGATGCTGTAATTGACGATAAGCAAAGGTAGGGCTATTTTGAACGGGAGACAAATATAATATTAGCAGA
Source organism: Bacteroides sp. OF03-11BH (assembly GCF_003604005.1). Taxonomy (NCBI): domain Bacteria; kingdom Pseudomonadati; phylum Bacteroidota; class Bacteroidia; order Bacteroidales; family Bacteroidaceae; genus Bacteroides; species Bacteroides sp. OF03-11BH. The sequence continues at coordinate 86,503 of NZ_QTMW01000003.1, forward strand.
TACTAATACTTTTTTTCTATTTCCTCTGAAACTACATGATTTGCTTTTTGATTTTTTTATTTGGTAACTGTTTTTTTAGAGAGAAAGGATGTACTATTAATATATGTAAGAAAAATATCGTGGTGAATTTGTATGTAATATTGACTATATAGCGATCTCTCTTATTTTAATATGAATCAGTCTGTTGCTTTATAAAGATAATATGTTTACAGTTCTATAATAAATCCGAATATCGTTTTTAATAAATAGTTGAAGAGTTTATTAAGAACGGTATTCGAGTTTATTAGAAACTATTTTTGATGAATATCAGAAATGTTTGTGAATTATATAAACAAAATGGGAGAAAATCAGTGCTGATCTTCTCCCATTCTTATTCTTGTATATATGGAAATCTATGCTTGATAATACGTCTTTATGTCTTGATATTTGTATGTCTCATCTTGCTTTTCTTCTTTTTGTTTTCTCAAAGATACGAAATAAAACAGGAGAAGTCAAGGATTTGGCTACTATTAAATTGTTCTCTTCTTTACTTGTTTTGTCCACAACACAAAAAGTGATATTTATTGATTTTCTTACTTATAATAAATAAAAACAAGGAGCTGTGTTACATGATAGTTTCCATTCGTAATGGATAATAGTTTTCAGTCTTACTGGAAGCTATTATATGATGCTGATTATCAATTATTCCTCATGGTAAGAATGATCTCTTGGAAAATCCTCTCCATCCCATGCCTTTTTCGAAGTCCAGGGCTGTGAAGCATCTGTCCAAAAGGGATCGTCGGCAGGAAGGCCTAACGGCAGAAAAGCAAGGGAAGCCATATATAAACTACCATTGTTGGTGTAATAGTCTGAAATACCGGGTTGGGAACCGTTGAAACCTAGCGTAAGAAAATCTTTCTTATTGAAATTGCGGTTATTTCCAAACATGCGGTTGATGACGGCCGTCATGCCGGCACGTACTTGTCCGTTTGTCAATTCTTCGGGAAGCCATTTGCGCCAGGCGAGTAATGCCAGTGTTTGCAGGGAACCGGTACGGTAAGTGATGGAACGTCCGACAACGGGTAGTGTTCCTTCCGGAGAGATGAGACGTTCAAGGATCACTCCGAATCGCTGTGCACGCGTGATCGCTTTGTGGTAATCACAGCCGGGCATGTTCCATATCTTTTTATGTTTGCCGGCTTCGGTGATAATTTCCAATGCTTCGATATACATGGGGTGTATCACAAAACTATTATAATAATCGAATGCGAAATGAGGGCCGTCGGAATACCAGCCGTCACCTACGTACCATTCTTCTATTTTTCGTAAAGAGGAGCTGATACGGTAGGTGTCGCTAGGTGCGCCTGCTTTTCGAAGAAACGATTCGACAGTTGCGCTAAACAATAACCTGTTGCTGTATGAAGGGTCCACTCGCCTGAGCTGGGTGAATTCGTTGATATATCGTTGTTTGGTAACACTGTCTAAAGGCATCCATAAAGCATCGTACCCTCTTAAAAAACTCTCTGCAATATATGCTGCATCAACTAAAGTCTGTCCTTCCTGGCGCCACAGCAGATAATCCGGTGCTGCAGGGTCAACAGCCTGCTTATAGCTGTTCAAAGCCCATTCCCGTAGCTGCTCGCGCTGTATGCCTTCTGCCGTATCATCATCCGGTAATGATAGCCAGGGGGCCAACCCTGCCATCAGTCGCCCGAAACATTCCATGTAAGTGACCTCTTTATTGCGACCATCCCATGTTGGGCTTAATTCTACAAGCATATTCTGTTTCAACAGACCATCACTCATATTCTTTAATACAGGGGTCGCCATCCGGTACATAATTTCACACCAGATTTCTCTATCGCTTTTTTCTGTTTTCTTTTTAGCAATCATACTTTCTGCCGGAAGCAGAAGAATGACAAGTAAGAGTAGCCAATTTTGTTTTTTCATGTATTACCTTAATTTTTGAGATGCAGACAAAGGTAGGGCAATTCCTGCGGTGGGACAAATACAATCTTAGCATTATCCAATACTTTTGCATTATTTATCCCAAACTGATACTTTACTGTGCGAAATGAGTGATAACAGATTGCTGTGTTTCGATTTGTTATATATTTGTGGATAAATAATATATTACTATGAAGAAGAATTGGATGTATGGCAGTGTGATGGCTGTTTTATTTGCCTCGTTGGCAAGTGGATGCGGTGAATCCCGGCAGACTGTTGAGTTTCGCGGAATCTGTGTCGATGATTTACACGGTGAGAATGGGCTCTATAATCCTGGAAGAGGATTCCGGCTGGAGACAGCGGTAGATGTACTGCATGAGAAGGATAGCCCTCCTAAAGAGCTGGTAGAATTGTCGGAGAAATATGTGGAAGATAGTGTTTCACTGGCTCAAAGCTATTTTTATCTTACCTATTTAATAGGTGAGAAACTATCGGAGGAAAATTTCCGACCATGCAGACGTATTTTGATGAATTACAGAAGCAGGGAAAGAAAGCCGTATTGCGTTTTGCTTATGAAAGAGATTTCATGGGAAGAGCTGCCGTTGGTCCCACCGGCGAACAGATTTTGGAACATCTGGACCAGTTGAAACCTTTCCTGGAAAAGAATAAAGATTTGATTCTGGTGGTACAAGCCGGAATGATTGGTGCATGGGGCGAATGGCATAGTTCTATTCAGGGGCTTGAGAACTCGGAAGAGACAAAGGCTGCGGTATTGGAAAAATTACTGTCAGTAGTGCCCGAAGGCAGAAATGTGCAGGTGAGACTTCCGGAATTTAAAAACCTGTTGAAAGATAAACCGGAACTGTATAAAAGACTTTCATTCCACGATGATTTTATCGTCATACGACCTGATAGATGGGATGCCGACATGCACGAAGGGACTTCCAAATTCGATCAGATTGTAGCAGAATCTCCTTATCTCGTAGTGGACGGAGAACTCCCCTGGGGATTCTGGAGTGTAGGAGCCGATCCCGACAGTCCGTCTGCCGGATGGATTATTGACGGACTGCAAGCAGCGAGACGTTTGTTCCTCCAGCATTACACTTCCTTGAGCGTTATCCATAATTATAAGGAACAGCATCCTAATAACAGATTTGATGAGAATAATCCTCCCGAATACTCCATGATTGTCTGGAAGAAGACAATGATAACGGAAGATTCTCTTCGCCAGCATCTCATGCCTGTGTCCGACAGCTATTTCCGGAAACAGGACGGAACGAAAGTGAAACGCAATATGTTCGATTATATACGCGATCATCTAGGTTATCGTATAGAATTGCAATCCCTTCAATTACCGAATTATCTGCAAGCTGGAAAAGAAAACCGACTGAATCTGAACCTGGTGAACAGAGGTTTTGCCACTGTCTTTGGAGAACATCCTGTCTACTTCGTGTTGATTGATGATAAAGGAAAAGTCACAGAGTTCCTGACGGAAACCAACCCGTTGGATTGGCAACCTTTCCAACCGGGTGATATATTATGTAAACCATTGACACATTCTGTAGAACAAGTTGTTCAATTACCCGGTTCAATGGCTGCCGGAGAGTATAAACTAGGTTTGTGGATACCTGATGGTTCAGATCGATTGAAGTATAATCCCCGTTATGCTATCCGTTGTGCGAATGGGAATACTACCTGGTGGACATCTGACGATGGAAAATATGGTGTCAATATACTGACAACTGTGGAGGTGAAATAAATATCAGAATTTAATTGGCTAGTGGGAATAAAAGGCTTCCGGTGTTACTGCCGGAAGCCTTTTTCTATTTTTATGTATTATAAATTAATACTACCGTGTATGCCACATAACAAAGTATCATAATCCCTCCTTCGATTCTTGTAATTGTTCTCTTGGCAAAAAACAGTCCGAATAACCAAAGCAGAATACCGGAACCTACTAATGTAAACAGGTCAAAATTGGTGATTCCACTAAGATGGAGAGGAGTGATGCTCGCGCTGCATCCCAGTACAAAGAATATATTGAAGAGGTTACTACCAATCACATTTCCAATGGCAATTTCCGGATTTTTCTTTAATGCGGCAACGATAGACGTAGCCAGTTCCGGAAGAGAAGTCCCTCCTGCAACCAGTGTCAGTCCGATAATCGATTCGCTGACACCCAGGTTGCGGGCGATGCCCGTGGCACCGTCGACAAACAACTGCCCTCCATAAATAAGGGCGGCCAAGCCTCCGATGATGTAAAGAATGGATTGCCACCAAGGCAGTGATTTGATTTCTGTTTCCTCTTCTATGACCGGATGTTCTGCCTGTTGTTCCGTTGTAACCGGCTTGGAAGCGATGGCAAAAGTGTAGCCCATGAAAATGACAAAGAAGCAAAGCAACAACAAGCCGTCTACTCTGTTCAGGATATTCTCCGGAGCTTTATCCAAAAATACATCATTGGCACAAATCAGCAAGACAATAGAAGAAAGTATGCAGAGCGGAATCTCTTTTCTAAGTGTATTGCGGGTGATGACAATCGGGGCGAATAATGCCGTGCAGCCTACAATCATCAATGTATTGAAAATGTTACTTCCCACCACGTTGCCTATGGCAATATCCGCGCTTCCTTTGAGAGCAGAAGATACACTGACCGTCAGTTCCGGGGCAGAAGTACCGAATGCAACGATGGTAAGTCCGATCACGATGGGAGGGATGCGGAAACGCTTGGCTACCGAGGCGGCACCGTCTGTTAATCCGTTAGCTCCTAGAAGAATGAGGATTAATCCCCCGATAAGTAATAATATATTCATGCTTTTTCTCTTTTAGTGGCAAAGATAATCAATTTGGAAATGGTAATGTCAAAAACAATCCGTATGTTTGCTCTGTTTTTTATGAAAAGTTAGATTAACCTTAATTATAATCAAGGGATATAAGGTATGGAAATAAATAAAATAAAACGGTCGTTACTGGTGTTGTTCCTTTCTTTTCTGGCAATCGGGGCGCAGGCACAGTTGGAACAGGCGGTTAAGAAGATATTTGCCGGAGATACAATAACGAACGGACATGTTCCTTTGAAACGGGATTCGGACTCTATCCATCTGGCTGATATGCGGAAATCGTTGGAAGAAGCCCGGCTCAATGAAGCGAATATGCGGATGGAAATGGAGCAGATGAAGCTCCAGATGGCTACTGCCGATTCCGTCAAGTATGTACAGCAGCGACAGCGTATTGACTCTCTGCGTCAGTTCACTAAGGGAATACCGGTAGTGGCGGACGGTGATACCTTATTCTACCTTTTCACCAAACGAGGCGGATATACTCCTCAGCAACGTGCCCAAATGACCGGTGCAGCGATTGAAGAGATAGGAAGACGCTTTAATCTACAACCCGATTCTGTGGCTATCGACCATTCGGACATTGTTTCCGATTTGATGTACGGCAGCAAAGTCCTGCTTTCTCTTACCGATCAGGATGCTTTGTGGGAAGGAGTTTCCCGTGATTCGTTAGCTAAGGAAAGACAGCAGAACGTCATTACCAAACTGCATGAGATGAAAGCGGAGCACGGACTTTGGCGGATGGCAAAGCGTGTGCTCTATTTTGTGTTGGTAATTGTGGGACAGTATTTCCTGTTCCGCTTGACCAATTGGTTGTTCCGTAAACTGAAAGCGCGTATCCTGTGCCTGAAAGATACGAAGATAAAACCGGTATCCATCCAGGGGTATGAATTGCTGGATGCGCAGAAACAGGCGAACCTGTTGGTATTCCTGTCCAGTATCGGGCGGTATATATTGATGGGATTGCAACTACTGTTTACCGTACCGTTGATTTTCATCATCTTCCCCCAGACGGAAGGACTGGCATACCAACTGTTAGGATATATATGGAATCCGATTCGCGGTATCTTTGTGGGTATTATCGACTATGTGCCCAAATTGTTTACTATCATCGTTATCTGGTATGCCGTGAAATACTTGGTACGTCTCGTCTTGTATCTGGCACGTGAGGTGGAAGCAGGACGGCTCAAAATCAACGGCTTCTACCCGGACTGGGCGATGCCGACTTTCCATATCGCTCGTTTCCTGCTCTATGCATTTATGATTGCGATGATTTATCCTTATCTCCCGGGTTCCGATTCCGGAGTGTTCCAAGGTATTTCGGTATTTGTCGGATTGATTGTTTCGCTCGGATCAAGTACGGTTATTGGTAATATCATCGCTGGATTGGTTATCACTTATATGCGTCCGTTTAAGATGGGTGACCGGATCAAATTGAATGATACCACCGGAGATATCATTGAAAAGACTCCTCTAGTGACACGTATTCGGACTCCTAAAAATGAGGTTGTGACTGTTCCCAATTCATTTATCATGTCGTCTCATACGGTAAACTACAGTACTTCGGCACGTGAATATGGACTGATTATTCACTCGGAAGTATCTATCGGTTATGATATTCCCTGGCGACAGGTTAATCAGATACTGATTGATGCTGCGTTGAATACTCCCGGAGTGGTGGATGATCCGCGTCCGTTTGTGTTAGAGACTTCTTTGAGCGACTGGTATCCGGTCTATCAAATTAATGCTTATATCAAACAGGCAGATAAAATGGCACAGATTTATTCGGATTTGCATCAGAATATTCAGGATAAATTTAATGAAGTCGGCATTGAAATTATGTCGCCGCACTATATGGCTGTACGGGATGGAAATGAGACAACCACTCCCAAAGAGTATCAGAAAAGTAACAATCCTTCCAATAAGGCGGGAGAAGAAAGTAAATCTGAATAGTTATTACTGTCGCCGCCATTATTGCTGTTGTGTTGTATAATGAATATCAAAACGTCCGTTAGTCAGACGTTTGCCGTTGCCGAAGGTTGCACTGATAATATTCAATTCTGGGTCGAAATGGCTTATAAAAGCTGTTCCGTCTTCCAGTTCTTCTCCTCTGAACCGTATATCGGTGAGAGTTGCTTCTTTGCCTTCCTGGGGAGATAAAATGATGAAGTGTATGTTGATGTCAGGTTTGACGGAAACATTGACGGATAGTTTGTCCTCCTCCGGATAGTAGTGGAATGAATCATACGTCCAGACATACGAGTGCCCCCAATTCAGGTATCGTCCTCCCACATAAATCCATCCGTCCATCAGACAGCCAAAGGTGTTGGCACCTGTAGTGGTGGCAGAAGGTAAAACTGTGATGTCAATCGATTCATCTTCCGTACAGCTCCAAAAGCTGATGATGGAAAAAAGAATGAGTATATATTTCTTCATAGTGCTTTTTTTAGTGAATGTTAGAAGTAATAGGATAATCCCGTAGTGAAATTTATTCGTGTGAGGTTGGTATCATCATTGCCATCGAGTTTTACAATAACCCTTTCTCCGTGATAGTGGGTTCTCATTCTAAGCAGTTCGCTATACATATATTGTACTCCTAAACTGACTCCCAGATTGGGATTCAGCTTATAGGTAAGATTGGCATTGGTCAGGAGACCAATAGTGAAGGCTTTCACTTTCCGTGTTTTGCCGAACACCTCACTGTTGTTCCGTAGAATGACTCCACCGGGACCAGTTGTTACACGGATTTGCCAATGTTTGGTGTTAGCATTACACATTCCGATTTGAGTACCAATGAAATGAACCTATAAATGGTCCTTCCCTTCCGGATGACTTCCTTTGGAAGAAAATCCGGAGTAGATTCCTCCAAAGACAAAACGTTTGAGAGGGCGGAAATTATATTGTCCATCCCAGCTTACGCCTTGTGCGAGTGTACGTTGGTAACTATGGGTACTTAACGTGAGTGTAGGAGGGTGATGGAACATAACACCGTAGCCCGCGTGAAAAGAGAACTCGTGTCGCTCAAAATCTCTCTGTGAGAAAAGTGGAGTGTGACAGGACAAGGTGAATGCGATTAGTAATAGAATGGCTTTTATGAGTGTTTGATTCATCTGGATTAGTTTAGATTGTGTTTCTTTTTTGCAAAAATAGAAAATAGTTCAGACTTTCTCACAGTGAATCAGAACTTTTTGCCCATTATTTAATGTACTGGCAAATAAGTAGGTATCTCCTCCTTCAGCCAAATGGATTCGTTTGCGGAGTTCGGCTACTGTGGCGGGGAAGTTACGGACAGTTACATTTGCTTTTTTCAGGTCTGCCAGATTCTCCTTTACTTCTTTTTTATTGAAACTGCACTGGTTGACAATACGGAATATTCTTCCGGGGAAGTTTTCAATGAAAGTATCGGAAGTATAAAGATGGCTATTGGGATGCAGTTTGCGGACAGGGTAAGCTGCTGCAATGCTACGGAAAGCACCGGCTTTCAGAAGGGAGGCATTCGGTTCGTAAAGATAGGTTTCTAAAGAATCCGTATATGTACATTCACTGCATTGCTCCTGTTCGCGGGTGAATACAAAGTGTTGTTCTTCTTGAGTCCCTTTCGTGGAGAGGTTCACGCAATGAATGGAGATTTCTGTCGGTGATGTTTGTCCGAGTAGGATAAGTAGTTCCTTACATTCGTTGTTGACAGACAGAATGTGAACTTCCTGTGTCTGTTTCAACTCCTTCAGTGCCAATGAAAGATCGAGCATGGGGGAGAGTTTTATCATTACCCGGTTGGCTTTTTGAAGTAAAAGCTCTTCCAGTTCGGCTACGTTTGGTTCGCAGTCGGAGATGGCAACCGTTTTTCCGCCGTGCTCATTGCGACGCGCGGGGTCGAGGAAAAGGCAGTCTACGGGGGACATTGCTTGCAGGTAGGTTACTCCATCTTCGTTTTTTATGTTTATATGGTTTAGATTCAGTACGGGAAAGTTATGTGCTGCTATTTCGCAGAGTTCTTCCTGACGTTCTACGTAAGTGGCGGATTTGAATCCGGTGGCAAGAAAAGAACAGTCAATGCCGAATCCGCCGGTGAGGTCGGTCAGAGAATCTCCCTGCAAAAGACGTGCTTTGTAGCGGGCGGTGATTTCTGAAGAGCATTGTTCCAGCGACAGATGTTTCGGATACCATATCTTTTCTATTTCCCACCATGAGGGAATCTTTTCGGCTGCTACCTTCCTTCCTGCAATTTGGGTGATGGCAGTTGGCATATCTATATCCGGGTACTTTTTAGCTTGTAAAGCCAGCACACGTACATCGTCCGATGAATGTTCGCGAATAAAAAGTTGGGTTTCAGGAGAGATTTGCATCATGGTGTTATTGTGTTATAGGATATTACAATGAATCGTCGAGCTCTGATTATGGGGTTGTTGAGTGTCGGTTATGGTATTAACTTATACTTCTGTTTGGCTACGTCCCGGCTGCAAAAATTGAAATGCCACCATTCGCTGGGTAATGCACGGAATCCGGCCTCTTTCATCACTTTTCGTAGCAGTAACCGGTTCTGACGCTCTGTTTCACTCATTTTTCCATTATGTACCAATCCGATCTCGTCTGTGATGTGTGCTTCCATGCCTAAGTGGTCTACTTTGGTTCCCATCGGCAGGGGTTGTCCCAGAGAGTCTTGGATGCTGATGTCTACTGCCAGTCCGTAGTTGTGTAACCCGCCTCCACGGTTGGGGTTGGAGACATATTTATATTTGGACGTTCCTTCCACTACGTTCCACATCTTTTTCTGTACCGACATGGGACGTGCCGCATCGTAAATGATAAGACTATAAGACGGGTGTAGTTTCTTTAAGGCTTTTTGTGCTTCTATCAGAGCGTATGCCGCATCCGGATGCAGGTAGGCTTCCGTTAAGTTGTCGTAAAGCACTTCGCCTGTGAAATTATCAGCCTGTGTATACATCAGTTTTACAACGAGACTGCTATCCAGGTCAGCTATATTGACGAGTCCTAATGAGTCCATGTAGAGAGCCATTTCGCTTCGTTCCGGTGGTGAGATGATGGAACATTCTTCGCATGGTTGTATATCCTCCGTCGTTTGTTCGTATTCCATGAGGGGAGTGCTCTCCTTTTCCTTATGGCTGGAAAAGAAGGAGCATCCTGTCAGCAGTAAACAGAAAATAGCTAAACTATATTTTAGAATAATCATTCAACCTTTTGTATTTAGTGTGCCAAAGATACTTCTTTTTGGCTTTAGCTCCAATAAGCTACCTCTCTTACCGTTGGATATTAGCTACTGCTTTCTTCAGATTGGCCACTCCTTTCCATGCGTCAAGCAGGTGCAAAACGTGTTCGTCTTCGGCTTTGCTGTGGTTGATGGATAACAGCTCTGCATATATTTCTAGTAATTTCTTTAAGTCTTTGACAGGCTTTTCTGGAAGTCCGGTCAACATTGCCACGATTAGTTTCTCCAATTCCCGGTTATGCAGCGGACTGACGTTTATCATTTGTTGCTGTATCAGGTCAGTGAGTCTTTTCAGCGGTCCCCAGCCGGTATGTTGATGCGAACCTAAGATACTGCCTATGCGTCCACTGTCTATGGAGCCTTGACCTACACGCTCTATCCAGATTTCGGCTGCATAGGAACGGGAAGTTTTATCGGCTACCAGCATGCAAGTGGCTTCCAGCAGGTAAGACACTTCGTGCCATGTATGCCTTAACTGATGAAGCGCTTCAATAGCAGCTTGGGTGATACCTGCTTCCCTTACCTCATTTAACGTCGGGGCGTATATGGCACTGCGGATGCACCATACCAATAGTGGCTCCGGTATATTGGGAGTTAACCATGCCAAACGTGGTAAGTCGTTCTGTATGTCGTCAAAACGTTCTATCTGTGGGTACATTTCAACCAGTAACGGATGCGGATCGTATGAATAGTAACTGACTCTTTCATTATATTTGTCTTTATTGATGACATGAGAGTTCTCGCTTTCCGGAATATCGAAAGTAAGAGTTGAACAAATCCATTCTACCGTTTTCTTGTTATAATCCGTGTACGAGTCAGTATACTGATAGGTTCTCCATTTAAAGTTTCCAGTCAGAAATTCACGTGGACTTTTATTATAGGAGAAATCTTTAAATTCAGCATAGATTGTTTCCGGTGATTTCATTAATCCTGCCATCATCCACCAGGAAGGATGATTGAAAGGTGCTTGGGGAAGTACGTCTTTTTCTCCCAGCAAAAAAGTGAGCAGGTGCCGGTATTCTCCTTTCAAACTTCGGAGGAGCAGAGGAAGCTCTTGCGACGAACTTTCCAGTGCCACTCGTGAAAGTGCTGTTTGCATATCCATATCGTCCGGTTCGGCATTTGCCTGCTGATATTGTTTTAACCTTTCTATCAGGGTTTCCGGAGCGATAAACATCGGTGTATGAGTGGGAGTGGACAATAGGGGCAAAGGTTTCTCCTTGCTTTCCAGAAGGTCTAATGTCCGGCATAACAGTTGCTTATGAACGGGGAACTTTATTTTTTTGTTCGTCTTTTCACGAATGGTGAGTTTTTGTAGATTACGATACCCCCATTTGCCTTTTTGAAGTTCGTCTTTTTGTACCATTTTCAGATGTAAGTTGTTTAACTCTTGGGCTTCTTCAGGGAAACGTTTAATCAGCAGTTTGGCATAGTCAAGGAGGAAGGTGGCCATTAACTGGTCTAATATACCATTTCGGGAACTTCCTCCGCTCATCAGCAATTTGTAGGCACGTTGGAGAATAGGGGTCCATTGAGAGATTTGTTTTGCTTCCTGTTGCCAGTCCCATTTCACTAAGGCTCCGAGTAACAGGTCGAAGTGATAGATCTCGTTCACGTCGAGCACTTGGCTGGCTAGAAATATCAGGTCTTCAGTGGAAGTGATTTCCTGTATCCGGTTGTCTTCACGGATGATAGGGAGTATTGGCTCATACGTGAAAGAGGCGGAATCTTCCGGCTCATTATTCTCCAAATACGCTTTCAGCTCCTTTTTAGTATTAGCCAACATGGTTTCCGTATATATGGAAAGTATCTCTTTTAATGTAGTAGATGCCGTCTCTCCATACGTCTGAATAAGTTTGACTATCTTACTTTGGGTGGATTCTTCCCGGCTCATCAGTCCTTGTGCGGCTGCACAACAGATAGTGTCGCGATGTTCTTTTCTTTCTTTTGCCAGCTTATGGAGTATTGCCAGTGTGTTTTGGTGAATCGCTTTCACGTCCGAAGCAAAAAGCACGGAAGTCTGACTTAGAAACTCTTCAACCTGGAATTGTGGGTGAGTGCATAAGTTCTTCAGCAGTCCGAGTATGATATTTACCGGACGGCTGTGAGGGGCGGGCAGAACGGCAAATATTTCCGGTTGTAGTGTCAGTTGTTCTTCTGTGCTGGGGTTAAGTGCGGTAAACATGCCTGCAAACCAACTACTTAGGTTTTTGTTCAGATTCCGGTTGACGGCAAGCAGAGATTCTTTTAATACACGCATACGATCTAGTTGACCGTGTTCTACGAAGTATCTGAAAGAGAAATAAGGCTGTCCGCTTGTACGATTATCCGTCCAGTTTTGTCCGCAATCGTATTGGAACAGATACCAGATATGTTCTTTGAGTGTGATTGCCCGCTTTTGCAGGAAATCGGTATTGTTCATGTAGTTCACCAGATAACCGGCGATGGTTTGCGGAGAGGGTGTTAGGGTGAGTACTCCCTGTTCTATCCAATCCATCAGAGTTTCGTAATTCATTCCATAGAAACCGCCGAATTCCCTGCTTTCACCCTCTTTGAAGAAACTGTCGAGCCAGGAAGGAATATACCACGGAATCAATTCGTTCAGCTGTTCTGTATAGATTCCCCATTCGTGTTTGCGGAATTCTTTTAGCGAATAGATGACGAGGGCGGTAAGATTGATGATACGATGCTGTTCGGGAGTTCCGCGTGTACCGTATGTGTTCTCGTTAAGTTGCACGAATTTATTGTAGTGTTCTTCCAATTTGTTAAGGCAGGGAACAAGCGTTTTTCGTTCTTCCTGCGTTAATCCTTGCAGAAAAGGGATGATGGCATCGCCTTGTCCTTTTTCTACTATCTCGTTGAGGCGTTCTTCTATGGTCATAATCATGAATTTGTTATAGGTTGTTGAGTGAAGTCGTCACTTTTTTCAGGTTGCTGTTTGTGCCCCATTCTTGTAGGCGTTGCAGGATTTGTTCGTCTGTAACCTTGCTGTGGTTGATGGTCAATAGCTCCAGATAAAGTTCGAGCAGTTGTTTGAGTCCGGTAACGGGTTTGTCTGGCAATCCGCCTATAAATTCTGTGAGCAGTGCTTCCAGTTGCTGGTTGTGGAAAGTACTTCGTTTGTACATGCTTTCGTACACTTGTGTGGTGAAGCGTTTTAGCGGAGCAAGTTCCATCTGGATGAGGCGGGCCAGGATTTCTCCTACCCGGTGATTGTTTATTCTTCCTGTGGATATTCCTTCTACCCATAATTCGGCTGCATAGGAACGGACTGTTTTGTCTACAAAAAGCAGCGAACCACTTAGTAGGAGCAAACTCATCTCTTTGAGCGGGCAGTGGAAAGACAACAACATGCGCAAGGCACAGGCGAGGGTGCGTTTGCTGTCTTCCTGCGGAGTGCCGAAAGTCATGTAACAAGTGATAATTTGGGCTATCAATGGTTCCGGGCGGTTGGGGAAACAGCATAGCAGAGGTTCCATGTAACGGGAATCATCCATGTTATATTTACTGTTGATAATCGGATGTTCCTGCCATAACTGGTGGCTGTTGTATTCAGTATATGTATGCCATTTGTAGAACTCGAGTTGGAGCAGACGCCTGTCAGTTTCGTATGATTTCTCTTTGGGTTTCACCTCTTTCCACTCGTAGTCTCCTGTCAGATAGTTGTGTGGTAATGTGTTACAGGCGAAAGATTTGAATGCTTCGAATTCCGTCTCCGGTGCTTTTACCAGTCCGGCGGCCATCCAGGCGGTTGGATGATTGTAGGGCGGTTCGGGTAGCGTGTTTTCATCCAACAGGAACAGAAAGAGATGCAGGTATTCATCTTGCAACAGTTGCCGGGCGGTGGCGATGGCTTCTTCTTTGTCTTCCATAGCACATCGGGCAATAGCTAGCTGGAAATCCCATGGACAGGGTTTCGTTTCTGCTTTCTGATATACGGCAAGCCGGCGTACCAGTTCGGTAGCCTGTACGTATGCCGGGGTATGGGTGGGAGTAGAAAGTAGGGGGAAGGCATTGCCTCCTTTTATTTTACGGATCACATTTAGCCATAAATGTTTGATGGGTGTGAAACAGGTTGCGTTGCTGTAGCCGGGTTTCCAGTCGGCAAGTCGTTTGAAAGAGCGCTCGTCATAAGCTCCTCTGTTTTCATCTATTCCTTTCAGCCTTTCTTCCAGTCGGGTGAACATATTTCTCAAAAATCCTGTGTTGGAGGTATCTTTCTGTGCCCATAAGCGTTGATATTCCAGTAGGAAGGTAGCGAGAAGATCTTCGTATGGCTCCCAGCTATTGGCAACGATAGTGGCAGCCCGTTGGAAAACAGGTTCCATCCGGTTGAGATCTTCTTTGTCCAATTGGGGATGGAAGGCAATGATGGCGGCAATGGTTGTTTCTATCTCCCAACTTTCCTCCATATCGAACAAACGACTAAGCTGGAACAGGAAATCTTCTTTGTTGGCGGGGAAGGGAATAAAGTTGTCTTCCCTGCAGATGTATACCGTTTCTCCCACACTTGCATCAGGCTCATGGGGTTCTTCTGTAGGCTGCGGCGTGAAAGAAGAGAGTATCGCATGCACGCTTTGAAACATCTCCGGTTGATAAGATTGCAGTGTTTCCTGGAGATTGGATGAAGAGGCGTCTCCATATTTTGATATAAAATTAGCGGCTTTCTTTTGAAGGCTTTCGTCTTTCTTCAAGAAGAGTTGGCAGAGAGTGATGCAGCAGGGCTCTTTCATCTCGGGATGTTGTGCGACGATCTTTTCAAAGAGGGCGTAAATGGTAAGCAGCGAGTTTTTGGGGCTGGAGAAGAAAAGGGTGGTTGCACGTTCGATGAATTCCTGATAACGGAATCCTTCTTCGGATGCAATATTTTTCAACTGTTGCAACATCACGTTCACCGGTTTGGTATAGGAAGAGGTGAATATTTGCATCATTTCTTCTTGCAAGGATAACAGTTCTCCGGTAGTTGGTTGCAGAGTTTCGAAGAATCCGGCAAACCATCCTGCCATATCTTTTTTGAAACTCCGGTGGAAGGTGGCGAGTGTGGCTTTTAATAGGCGTTCTCTATCCAGATGGCCGTCCAGCGAAAAGCGGTAGAGAGCGGCACTGATACTTTCATCCCGTGCGGTAACTCCTTTTTTATAAGCCTCTTTGGCGCAATCATCTTGATAGCCGATGGACGATTCGTATTCGAAAATCGTCCAGATATGTTCTTTCAGGGTGATGTCCCGCTTGAGTAATAACTCACTGTTGAAAGTATCGTTTCCTTTAGGTTCCTTATTTCTGATGCGGGTAATCCAGGGGAGTACATGTGCAATGCGGCTTGGAGCAATTTCTTTGAGGTATCCCATATCCATGAGCTGCATCAGCTGTTCGTAATTGAGATTGAAATTAAACCAAGTTTTGTCATCATTGATAAAATCAGTCAGCCAGGTGGGGTAGTAGAGCGGGAGTAGTTTGCAAAGCATATCAAACTTCACATGATATGCCATATCCATCTCCCGTTTGTTGGCGCAGACAAACTGGACAGCAGATAGAAAATGTGCCCGTGCCGCACTGCAGGTTGTCTCACTACTGAAACCGGCAAACTTACTTTTTATCCATTGTAAATCCCGGATAACCGGCAGCAGCTTCCGCCTTTCTTTCATTGGTAACTCCAGTAATCTCTTGACAAAAGGGATTAATATCTTCTCTTCATTCTCCGGAGTATCCACATAAGCCTTGGATAATTTCTCGAGTTCTTTTTTTAGTTCTTCCATTGTACTAGTTTCTTTACTGCCAGAATATGTTTGCAAGCTCCCCGTTCTCCCTGATTGCTGCTGAACCAGGTGCAAGTGCAACGCTCCTTCTCACTCTCTCTGTCGAGAATGACCGTATGCCTGACACCTCCACTTCCTGCCACGCGTGCTTCTGTCCGTTTCTCGTCATTCGATATGATTTCTACTTTTTCTTCTTCCAATAGTTTTTCTGCAGCTATCATTCGAGGATTGAGACTTAAAATACGTTCGGTTTTGAAAGGCAGGCGACGGTAGAAGAAGCTGTTTTCATCCAAATCGAATCCCAATAACCCCATGGCTGCCAGCCGTGCCGCGAGAGAATCTACCTTATCCAGGTCAATATGTTCCTCTATGGCAAAAAGAGTGGGGTTGAACTGTTGGTTGGCATAACTGTATTTGTCCATTGCCTCTATCCATCTTTCGGGGACATCTTCGAGCAGAGATTCCAGTGCGGCGCCTTCTCCGGAAAATCCTCTCCAACATTCGCGGGAAAGAGAAAGGCTGAAGCGTACCGGACCGAAATAAAGTTGCCAAATGGTAGATTGCATGGTGGGATGCGCAAAGACTTTCAGCTCATCGGCAAATGGAAGCAAGGGCTCGAGCAGACGTAAGCGATGAAGTCCTCCAATGCAGACGGCATTCATGCTTTTCACCGGTGAAAAGGCGGGTTTTTGACCGCGCATCACTAAATAATAGTCGCATTTCACACTACTTTTCGGAAGAGTCTGGAAGAGTTGTAAGGTTTGTATGCGATTGAAGGAGTAGAGCTGTTCCGCAACGGATTGATAAATCTGTACCGTAGTCAGCCCTTTTATCCATTTCACGGGAAGAGGTACTTTTCGTTCTATTACTTTCTCACCTTTATGATAAAGTCCCACCTCTTTGGGACCGACCGACATTACCATATTCTCCTGTCTGCCTATTCCTCCTAAGGCAGAAATCATTCCGGGATTAAAATCTACGTTTGTTGTCCCGTTTTCCAGAAATTCTCCGTCGTGTCCGTCAGGAAGCACGTCGACTCTGGCATATACACCTGCACAATTAGAGAATCCTTCAAAACGCAGGCGGTCATTTCCTGCGGTTACAATCGGATCTTTCAGCATGGAAAGCTGTGACGGTGTCAGATTAAAACTGGACTGCACAACATTGGATAATGCGATGAGGCAGCGTGCTGTCATGTAGGGTTGTGTCAACTTTCCCCAAAAGAAACAGGGTGTTTCTTTCTTTTCTATTTCGCTGTATTTGGCAAGAAACAGTTCGTCCTGATCGGCTGACCGTTGCAGTGCGGAAGGAGCTGCATATTGGTAAGAGATGGTATCAGTCATAGATAGTAAATCTGAATTTGGTTGTATATTCTCCAAATATAGAAATTAATTCTTAGTGAAAAAAAGAAGTAGGAGAATTTACATCGCTTTGGAATACTGATATTATAAAATATCGTCAAATGAAGCATTTATGCCTCTTTTGGCAGCAAATATTAAATACAATTCTTTATAGTCAGGCACAATTTTTTATACATAAAACAACTATTATTTATAACTATTCTTAATTTCTACGTTCCTTTTTGCCGGAAAATAATACTTTTGTTCCCATAATTAGAATGTTTTAGTAACAGATTCTAAATTAAGTCTTATGAATTTTTAAAGATGAAAAAGACAGCTGTTTGTGAAAATCGCTAATATTGTTTGTTTTGTTTGTGTTATCCCATTTTGAGTCAGGTGTGACTTCAAAATGGGATTTTCGCTATAAGGACAGTCTCAAAACCACCTGAATACTATCAGAAATGACCTAAATTCTATCAACTGATAGATTTTCCCCTAAACAATGTTTGTTCTTCACCTGCCACATTTGTTGAAAACGCGTAAACTTGCAACATCGAAATGATGATAACGAATACTCACAATTTAAAAATAACGTATATGAAAAGTTTAAGCTTCAGGAAAGATCTGATAGGAGTACAGGATGAATTACTCCGTTTTGCATATAAACTGACAACCGATCGTGAAGAAGCAAACGATTTGTTACAGGAAACCTCATTAAAAGCATTGGATAACGAAGACAAATATACCCCCGACACAAATTTCAAAGGATGGATGTATACTATAATGCGGAACATCTTTATTAATAATTACCGCAAAATAGTGCGCGATCAGACATTTGTCGATCAGACTGAAAACCTCTATCACCTTAACCTGCCACAAGATTCAGGTTTTGAAAGTACGGAAAGAGCTTACGATTTAAAAGAAATGCATCGCGTAGTCAATGCTCTGCCGAAAGAATACAGAGTTCCGTTTGCTATGCATGTTTCAGGATTCAAGTACCGTGAGATTGCAGAAAAGCTGAATCTTCCGTTAGGTACTGTAAAGAGCCGCATATTCTTTACCCGTCAGAAATTGCAGGAAGAATTAAAGGACTTCCGCTAAACGTTTACTATCAATTTTCAGTTGGTATCAATAGGTATAGGGCAAAAGGATCTCGTTTCCTTTTGCCTTTTTTATTTTATGTGTTGGAGGTTTGTATTTGTTATGGGAATTTTTTCAGTAACTTTGTCACTGTTTAATTGACTGCTCTGACTTATCAGTCAAGGATAGTCGATTTGCTTCTCTAAATTGTCGAAGAATGAATAAAGATATAAATGTTATGATAAAAGCGATCATGCTCGATGTGGATGGAACATTGGTAAGTTTTGAAACTCATAAAGTGTTGCCATCCTCTGTTGATGCCCTTAGGAAGATTCATGACGGTGGAATTCGAATAGTCATTGCTACCGGTAGAGCGGCAGGCGACCTTCATGAAATAGCTGATGTTCCGTATGACGGAATTATTGCATTGAATGGTGCCGACTGTGTTTTGCGGGATGGCACCGTGATAAGAAAGCACCTTATTCCGAAAGATGATTTTAAGAAAGCCATGGAAATAGCAAAGACCTTTGATTTTGCAGTCGCTATTGAATTGGATGAAGGTGTGTTTGTTAATCGTCTGACTCCGACTGTCGAACAGATTGCTAAAATCGTGGAACACCCTATCCCGACCGTTGTAGACATTGAAAACCTGTTTGAAAAGAAAGAGTGTTGTCAGCTTTGTTTTTATATCGATGATGTGATGGAACAAAAAGTGATGTCGTTTCTGCCTAATCTTTCCTTGTCGCGCTGGCATCCTTTATTTGCTGACGTAAATGTGGCAGGAATAAGTAAAGCAACCGGCCTTTCGGTATTTGCTGATTATTATGGGATCGGAATGACGGAAATAATGGCTTGCGGCGATGGTGGTAATGATATTCCTATGTTGAAAGTTGCCGGAATCGGAGTGGCTATGGGAAATGCATCGGAGATAGTCAAGGCTTCAGCCAATTTTGTTACTGATACGGTGGAGAATGACGGGCTTTGTAAAGCGCTGAAACATTTTGGAATTATTTAATATTGGGTACTCTATAGCTTAATATTATAGGTGTTATTCCCCTATTGCTTATTCTTCGCCATTTCTGCTTTGTCCGTTGCTGTTGTTTTTACCTGTTTGGGAACAATTAGTTATCTTTTATTCTAGTTGGAGGATGGCTATAAAAAGGAAAAATTCCTGCAAGTGAAGCACTTGCAGGAATTTTTCAGTGGACCAGCCTGGGCTTGAACCAGGGACCTCCAGATTATGAGTCTGTTGCTCTAACCAACTGAGCTACAAGTCCGATGTATCCTTTGTTGGATGCGATGACAAAAGTAGTATTTTCCCTCGAATTATGCAAATCCTTTTGATAAAAAACTACGATACTTTATTTTTAGAACTTATATTTGCGCTTCGGGTTCTTGGGGAACCATCCTTTTTGTACCCGTTCTTCCTGTTCGAAGACCTCTTTAATCGTCCAGAAGGAAGAAAATGCAAACACGCCAAGCAAAGAAGATAAAATCACATTATCGATGCTTAATGAGGCGACCACACCGGCTATGCCGAGTACCAGGAATATCCACCAACATTTTGTACCCCAATAGTATTCGGCCTTTACCACGACGGGGTGAAAAAGGCCGATAATCAAAAAGGTACATATTCCGATGAATAACCCCGCAAGGTGATATTCATTTAGAAATTCCATCACAATTATTTTTCAACGCGGATGGGGATTTCTTTCTTGATACTCTGTTCCAGAGAAATCAATGTCTCGGTAGCTACCACACCCGGTATTTCTTGCATTTTGTTATTCAGCAAATCCATCAGATGTTCGTTGTCGCATGCATAAAGCTTTGTCAGCATTGTGTACGGACCTGTAGTGAAATGACATTCCACAATTTCGGGAATCTTTTGTAGTTCCGCTACGACAGATTTGTACATGGAGCCTTTTTCCAGTTTGATACCCACGTAGGTACAAGTTCTGTATCCCAATGATTTCGGGTTCACATGGTAACCAGAGCCTACAATGACACCTAGGTCAATCAGTCTTTGCACACGCTGATGGATAGCTGCGCGTGACACTCCACATTCGGCTGCTACGTCTTTAAAAGGGATGCGGGCATTCTGGGAGATAATCTCTAGGATCTGCCTGTCGAGGTTGTCTATTCTTTCCATAATAATAAATTGTAATTTCCTGTTGTTATCAAATAGTAAGCAAATATAGAGATTTATTTTAATTATTCTTCTTTTCGGAGAAAAAAAATAGGAAAAAGCAAAAAAAAGAGGCACAAACGTTTTGCACCTCTTTCCTTTTTCTATTTAGAAAAGAACTTTCTTATTTCTTATCTTTTTCGATGCCCAACAGTTCAACTTCGAAAATCAAAGTAGAGAACGGTTTGATTTGATTGCCAGATTCTCTAGCACCGTAAGCAAGTTCTTGCGGGATGTAAAGTTCCCATTTAGAACCTACAGGCATCATAGTCAATGCTTCTGTCCAACCTTTGATTACTTGGTTGGCACGGAAAGTAGACGGTTCGTTACGTTTGTAAGAGCTGTCGAATTCTGTTCCGTCAATCAAAGTACCTTTGTAGTTCACTTTCACTTTGCAAGTGTCAGCAGGAATTTCACCTTTGCCTTCAGTGATTACTTTGTATTGCAGACCGCTTGCAGTTGTTTTTACGCCGTCTTTAGTCTTGTTTTCAGCAAGGAATTTTTCGTTTTCAGCTTTATAGTCAGCATATTTTTCTTCCAAAGCTTTTGCTTTGATAGTTTCCATAGCTGTACGAGTATATTCTTGAGCTGCTTCCATAGTCATTACACCGCCTTTTTCCAAAGTACCTGCGATGAAACCTGCCAGGAAGTTTTCTTTGCTGATGGTTTTAGTAGAGTCAGTGCCAAACAATTCCTGGTTGATACCTTTCATCATCTGGTTGCTGATTTGCTGACCGATTTGCAGACCTGCCATGTAAGCGATGTCTTTTTTGCTAGTCTTGTTTGCACCTTCATTCAAACCTTTGATGAAGTCTGCCATATAAGCAGTATCAACGTCCAGACGACCTGTCAGATAGCCTTTCAGACCTTGAGTCTGCGCCATACCGATAGAATAAGACAGTGAGTCGATGTCTGATTTCAAATTTGCTTTAGGAGCTTGAGCTGTACAAGAAGCAAGGCTTGCAGCAGCGGCGATTGCCATAAAAATACTAACTTTTTTCATTTTGCTTTGAAATTTTTTATTTATAATACTTCGAGTAATTCTACTTCAAAAATGAGTGTGCTATGAGGAGGGATCATTTCTCCGGCACCTCTTGCGCCATAACCAAGTTCTGACGGAATATACAGTTTCCATTTAGACCCTTCCGGCATCAGCTGCAAAGCTTCCACCCATCCCGGTATTACTTGGTTGACACCGAATACAGCCGGTTCTCCGCGTTGGATAGAGCTGTCGAACAGTGTGCCGTCAATCAATGTTCCTTCATAGTGGCATCTTACCTGGTCGGTAGCTTTCGGCTTTTTGCCTGTACCTTCTTTGATAATTTCATATTGAAGTCCGCTGGGAAGAACAACTACGCCCGGTCCTTTTTTGTTTTCTTCGAGGAAAGCCTGTCCTTGCTCGATAGCAACGGCACCCATTTTAGCTTCCAGTTCTTCGAAATACTTGTTTACTATTTCGCGGGCTTCATTGTGGCTGATAGCCGTCTGGTTGCCTTCCAATACGTCTTTGATTGCTTGTGCGAAATCATCTACCGCAAGGTTTCCGATTCCCATGCTTGATAAGTTTTGACCAATTCCGAGGCCAATAGAGTAACTGAATTTATCCATATAATGTTTTTTGTTGGCGATTGAAATGTATCACCATCATGGTTTTAGCTTTCAATCAATTGCAAATTTATGAATCGCAAAAGTACGTGTTTTATTTGAATGATTTAGCATTTGCTATTTAAAAATTCTTATATCTGTGAAAGTTAATCGCTTTTCTTTAAAGAATTAGTTTTTTTGTTCGTAGGATTTAATCGGCTTATTCTTATTATTTAGGTTGGTTTATGTAGATAATTAATCGTCTGACAGCTGTTGAACTTGCGCTGACTACTGTTATTCTTTCGTCTGACAACTGTCAGACGAAAGAATAACAGTAGTCAGACGAATAGTTGTTGCCATAAATGATGCTAACTATCTGCATCTTTCATCTTAAAGTTCTGCATAAATTGGATTATATTAAGCGTGAGAAAGTGTTCTTTTATTCGATGATTCTGATTACATTTGTGTGGCTATTAAAAAAGAAGGAGGAATAGTAATGAAGAATCTGGTAGTTTTGACGGGTGCGGGTATGAGTGCCGAGAGTGGGATTAGTACATTTCGCGATGCAGGCGGTTTGTGGGATAGGTATCCTGTGGAGCAGGTGGCCACTCCTGAAGGTTATCAGCGTGACCCGGCTTTAGTGATTAATTTCTATAATGAGCGTCGGAAACAGTTGTTGGAGGTGAAACCGAACCGTGGGCATGAACTGTTGGCGGAACTGGAGAAAAGCTTCCATGTGACGGTGGTGACACAGAATATTGATAACTTGCACGAACGTGCCGGGAGTAGCCACATCATTCATCTGCATGGCGAACTGACGAAAGTGTGTTCCAGCAGAGATCCTCATAATCCCCACTACATAAAAGAACTGAAACCGGAAGAATATGAAGTGAAGATGGGAGACAAGGCCGGCGACGGCACTCAATTGCGACCTTTTATCGTATGGTTTGGAGAAGCTGTGCCGGAAATTGAAACAGCCATCCAATATGTGGAGAAAGCGGATATTTTCGTCATTATCGGTACGTCGCTTAACGTATATCCTGCGGCGGGGCTGCTTCATTATGTACCGAGAGGAGCAGAGGTGTATCTGATTGATCCGAAACCGGTAGATACGCATACTTCCCGTTCGATACATGTAATTCAGAAGGGAGCTTCTGAAGGAGTGGCTGAATTGAAACAGTTGTTGGGAGTTTGAAAGGTTTTCTTTTCCCGGTTTTATTCCAGTTCGGTGGCAAAAATATGATTGTTCCGGAGTACTTCCGATATTTCGAGTGCAGAGATATCCCTGCACTCGATTCTTAATATTTTCTCCCAGTCCTCAAAGTCCACATTCCATTTGTCTATTTGGGGGAACTCTGCCAAAAGCTCTCCTATGCGCTTGATGTCACGCCTTTGGGTGATAGAAGTTCGAAAAATCAGAATCTTATTTTCTTTTTCCATATTCTTTAGGGTTTTATTTTAATGAACGGAACTCCCGGATCGTCATACTGAAATGCAACCTGAAATTGCGACTTAAAAGTGAAAGGCTGCTAAAGCCGCAAAGACGGGCGATTTCGGTGGCGGAAAGTTCCTTGTTTCGTTTTAATAATAGGGCTGCTTTTTCAATCCGGGTGCGTTTGATATAATCCGTAGGCGTTTCGCCCGTCAGGATTGTAAATACGCGATGGAAGTGGAAAGGAGAAAAGCAGGCGATACCTGCCATTTTCTGTAATGATAACGGCTGGTCTATGTGATTGTGAATATAGTCGGTCACTTTATTGATCCGTAACTGATATTCCTGTTTATTGATATCTTTCGTCTCCATGTTTTCTGCAAAGTAAAGGATAATAAATGCCGGAGAGTTGTCCTATCTTGCTAACTTCTCCGGCAGATAATCAATTTTTTTTTTGTCCTATATAGAATACGTAGCCGTAGTATTCTTTATACTTATTATATAGGCTCTCTTCATACCGTTGCCCGGTGATGAGGTCTGCGGCTGCGTCATTTCCTGCATATTCCTTCAAAAAAGCTTCCTGAACAGGGAACTGGGGAGCGTAAAAATGCTCAAGCCAGCAATTTTCCGGTAAAATGAAATGGGCTGTCGGGATATATCCTGCTTTTTCCATTTGCATTATCTTTCTTGGAATCGTATCGATTTCCGGGTAATTGGCCATCCAGAAGTCTTCTATTTCGGAGGGACGTTCCGGGGTGAACCAGGAGGCTTCCGTTACAGCGATAAATCCGTTCTTTTTCAGGAATTTGTTCCATTCGTTCATGCCGCGTTCGAATCCTATGTTATAGATAGCGCCTTCGGACCAGATCAGATCGAGTTCTTCCTCTTGAAATGGCAGAGCGTCCATGGAACCGACGATACCCTTTACTCTGTCTTCACAATGGGCTTCTATTGCATTTTTGTTGAATAGCTCGATAAAGTCGGGGAAAAGGTCGATACCTGTAATTTGTCCTTTCGTATAGTTGGCTAATGCCATTGTCTGACCGCCTGTGCCACAGCCAATGTCGGCTATTCGTGCCTTGTCGGACAGTTCGTTGATGAAGCTTACGGCTTTTTGTGTGACTTCAGGACTTCCGGGACCTTGACGTTTTAATGCCTTGAAGTAATTACATATCAGTGTAAAATCGAATTCGTGGATTGATTTAAAATCGTTACTCATTGTTTTAATGTTTTAGTTGTACGGCGAATGGAGGCATATAATGATGCTTGCAACCATTTGACCATACAAATAGTTTGAAAATTTAGATATAGAAAATAACTCTGACAAGAGTATGTCAGAAAACATAAGGGATAATCTGTAATGAGAGGAAGGCTTACAGATTATTTACAGAACGGAATCCTTATGGAATGAAAATGAGTTAAACATCCAATTATTTCTTTTAGTTTGTGACAAAGATAGGGTTTTAGCTGCAAAACTCAATGATAACTTGATTGAAAAAAGACTGTAAACCTGTATTTTAGCAAGAATAGTCAAATAGGAATATGTTTATATATCCGGTTGCATGGATGAGATTGATCGTCCAAATTGATTGAAACTACATTTTTTTGAGTTATTTTTGTCGAATATTAAATACAAATCTCTCATTTAATGTATGATACCGATGAAAAGCAAATTATTACTCACATGTACCATCCTGTTTTTCTGTTCCTCTTTTCTGTGCGGACAGAATCAATCTTCTAAAGTGGCAAACTCTGTTGAAACGAATAATGGATGCATCCGGCACCCGTGGCAAGGAAAAAGAGTGGGATATTTGGGAGACTCTATTACAGATCCCAACTGTTATGGTGACAAGATAAAGAAATACTGGGATTTTCTGCAGGAATGGCTGGGAATCACTCCTTATGTATATGGTATCAGTGGCAGGCAATGGAATGATGTGCCCCGGCAAGCCGAGCAACTGAAGAAAGAACACGGTGGAGAAGTAGATGCTATCGTGATTTTGATGGGTACGAATGATTTTAATGACGGTGTACCTATTGGAGAATGGTTTACGGAAACAGAAGAACAAGTGATGGCAGCCCGTGGGCAAACCCAAAAGCTGGAAACCCGTAAGAAACGCACTCCTATAATGGATGGAAGCACGTATAAGGGACGTATAAACATAGGAATCAATAGACTGAAACAACTCTTCCCGGACAAGCAGATTGTGTTGCTGACCCCGTTGCACCGTTCACTGGCCAATTTTGGAGAAACGAATGTGCAACCGGATGAAAACTACCAGAACAGTTGTGGCGAATATGTGGATGCCTACGTGCAGGCTGTTAAAGAAGCCGGCAATGTGTGGGGAGTTCCCGTGATTGATTTTAATGCGGTAACCGGATTGAATCCGATGGTGGAAGAACAACTGATTTATTTCTACGATGCGGGATATGACCGTTTGCATCCCAGCACGAAAGGACAGATACGCATGGCACGAACGCTGATGTATCAGTTGTTTGCGTTGCCTGCTACATTTTAAATAGGTCGGACAGAATTCTATGAAATTGTACACTATTCTATAGTACATTTTCTGCAAACCTGTAATTTTGTCTTCTATAAATAATAGAACCTATGAGACATAAACTTCTGTTTTCTTTTTTCATCTTTTTGATAGTTGCTTTACCGATTCGTAGTAAGGATTTTGTTTTGACTTCCGGTCAAACAGTTGTCATCGCTTGCAGCCCTTCTGAAGAACTGGTTGTACGAACCGCATTGGAAATGCTGGGGCGTGATATTCAGACAGTATTGTCGTCGACTACCCAAGCGAATGAGAAAACAGGTGAAATTGTGATAGGAACGGTGGGGCAGAGTGAGCTTATCAGCCGGACCGGCATAGATGTTTCTGCGCTAAAAGGCAAGAAGCAGGCTTTTCTATTATCTGTTTCTCCGGAGGGTAAATTGATCGTAGCCGGCAGTGACAAACATGGTACGGCTTATGGAATACTCGAAATATCCCGTTTGTTAGGTGTCTCTCCCTGGGAATGGTGGGCGGACGTAACTCCGGAAAAGAAGAAACTTTTTAAGCTATCTTCCAAATTCCAAAGTCTTCAGGCTCCTTCGGTGGAATATCGGGGTATATTTATTAATGATGAAGACTGGGGCTTGATGCCATGGAGCAGTCGGACCTATGAACCTTCAAAAGTGAAAGGTGAGATAGGCCCGCGTACCAACGAGCGTATTTTTGAACTCTTACTTCGTCTGCGTGCCAACACCTATTGGCCTGCAATGCACGAATGTACACTTCCTTTCTTCCTGACCAAAGGCAATCGGGAAGCTGCCAAGAAATATGGAATCTTCATCGGTGCTTCCCATTGCGAACCGATGGCTTGCAGCGCTGCCGGCGAGTGGAAACGAAGAGGGGAAGGGGCTTATGATTATGTGAATAATGCTCCGGCTGTTTACAAATTCTGGGAAGACCGTGTAAAAGAGGTGGCAGATCAGGAAATACTCTATACGTTGGGTATGCGTGGTGTACACGATGGCAAGATGCAGGGAGCGAAGACGGTGGAAGAACAGAAGGCCGTAATAGATCGTGTGTTTGCAGATCAACGCGGGTTGATTGAAAAATATGTTGATAAGGATGTAACTAAAGTCCCGCAGGTTTTTATCCCTTATAAAGAGGTACTCGACATTTATCATGCCGGATTACAGGTGCCCGATGATGTAACATTGATGTGGTGTGACGATAACTATGGCTATATCCGCCATTTTCCTACGGCCGAAGAATGCCCACGTAAAGGAGGGAATGGAGTCTATTATCATGTTTCTTATTGGGGACGTCCGCACGACCATCTCTGGTTGAGTACGATGAGCCCGTATCTGATTTTCCAACAAATGAAGCTGGCTTACGATCGAGGCATACAGAAGATGTGGATACTGAACGTCGGAGATATCAAGCCTGCCGAGTATCAGATAGAGTTGTTTATGGATATGGCCTGGAATATAGAAGCTGTGGCCTCGGAAGGAGTGACCTCTCATCTGAAACACTGGCTGGAACGGGAATTGGGAGCTTCGTGCGCAAAGGCAGTATTACCTGTGATGCAGGAACACTATCGTCTGGCCCATATTCGTAAACCTGAATTTATGGGAAATACGAGGGAAGAGGAGAAAGATCCTGTTTATCGTGTTGTCAAAGATCTCCCATGGAGTGAAAAAGAAATCAACGGACGTTTGCAGGCTTATGATAAATTGTCGGAGACAGTGGAACGGGCAGCTTTGAAAATCCCATCCGGCAGACAAAGTGCCTATTTTGAATTGGTGAAATACCCGGTGCAAGCTGCTACACAGATGAACCGGAAATTGCTATATGCCCAATTAGCCCGCCACGGAAAAGCGGACTGGGAGAAAAGTGATCTTGCCTATGACAGCATTGTAGTATTGACAAAACAGTATAACTCACTGGAAGATGGAAAGTGGAACCGCATGATGGATTTCCAACCCCGAAAACTCCCCGTATTCAATCGCGTGGAAAGAAAAACGGCTACTTCTCCGATGATGAAAGAGCGTGTAGCTATCTATAAATGGAACGGCTTGGATGGGAAGAATATCCCGAATAGTAAGACCTTGAATGCGCGGAAAGGAACTTCTGCTATTTGTGAGGGCCTGGGATATGAAAGCAAAGCGACAGGCATTGACAAGGGAGATGCACTGATGTTCTCTTTTGACAACTGGAAAACAGACTCGGTAGAGGTTGACATCCGCTTGTTGCCTAATCATCCTGTGAGAGGAGATCAATTACGTTTCTCAATATCGTTGGACGATGCAGCGCCTGAAGTGATCTCTTATGAAACGAAAGGACGGAGTGAAGAATGGAAAGAGAACGTGCTGCGCAATCAAGCCATCCGAACGGTTCGACTTCCGGTATCCGGAAAGAAGTCCCACAAATTGGTAATCAAGGCATTGGACGAAGGAGTGATATTAGACCAGGTGATGCTTTATATGCCTTCGCCTACTGGTGAGTAACTGCACGGATCACGAACCATGCATGATGCGCCACGGTTCCAATCAGCCCGTAATGCTTTGCCATGATCCGAAATCTTTCTTTGAGGGATGCTTTCTGATTCCGGGTAGTCATTCCCTCCTCCAGATAGTCGATGATTGTCAGGTGGGTATTGTGCAAAGTACGTGCTTTCTTCATGATGCGGATGCACCAGTCGAAATCTGCAGAAAAGCGATATTGCAGATTATATGGCTCTACGAGCGTGTGGCGGGGGAAGAATGCCTGGTGGCAGACTAACATTCCCTGTTTGAAACTTTTCCAGGTGAGCGTTTCAGGGGCGGACAATCTGCGCATCCGCAGGAAATGCCTGTCCTTGTCTACGATAGCGGTTTCTCCGTAAAGCACATCGGGCAGTTCGCTGCCGTTGATGGTATGCACCATTTGTTGCAGTGTGTCGTCCTCGTGAAAACAGTCGCCCGCGTTCAGGAAACAGAGATAATCGCCGCTGGCAAGGGCGATGCCCTTATTCATAGCGTCATACAGTCCTTTGTCCGGTTCGCTGACAACGGTGTGTATGTGCGGGCGGTAGCGGTTGATAATAGAAATGGTTCCATCCTTGGAAGCTCCATCTACGATGATGTATTCTATGTGATGATAGGTCTGTGAAATGACACTCTGAATCGTGTCTTCCAATACCTTTTCAGCATTGTACGTCACCGTAATGATAGAGAACTTGGGAGTAGGATGGACGCTATGCATATTTCCCCGTTATTTTATTGTAGACATCTGTATATTTCTTTGCGATGATGCTCTCCGAATAATTGCCCAAGACTTTGCGGCAGGCTTGTGCGGAGAGTTCATCGTATTCCGGTTCCGTCAATATCCAATGTATGCCGTTGGCAAAATCTTCCGAAGATTTGTATTGTGCCACGTAACCGTTGTGCAGATGGTCGATCATTTCAGGGATACCTCCTACGTTAAAGCCGACACAGGGTACTCCGCAGGCCATTGCTTCCATAATCATGTTGGGAAGATTCTCTTCCAGAGACGGGATGGCGAAGAGGTCTACGGCATTGTAGATATTTACTATCTCATGCTCATTCTTGATGTAAGGGAGCGGGTAGACATGGAAAGGAAGCTGCTCCTGCAATTGCTGTGACTGGTTGCCGAATACGACTACCCCCAGTGACTCTTTCCATTCCGGATGCTTTTCTGCCAGCAGTTTGCAGGCTTCAATGAGATAGTCGACCCCTTTTCGTTTATCGGTGATCTTTAATGAGCCGAACAAAACTAGTTTCTTACCTTCCGGCAACATGAATTTGGCACGCGCTTCCTTCTTGTTCATGGGTTTGAACAAGTTGGTATTAATAGCGTTCGGAATATTGGTCACGCTTTTCCCTTCAAATAATGCACTGGTCTGGGCTTGTTCCTTCAGCCAATGGCTGCACGTGACGAAATGAATGGGAGCGTAGCTGTATAACTTCTGTTTTTTGCGGAACGTGCGATAGGATAAATCCTTTCGTCCCCCGCCTTTGTAGATGTACGGACAGTCGTGACATTCCTGCTGATAGTTGTTGCACTCCCGTGCGTAATGGCAGATGCCGGTGCATGGCCACATATCGTGCATGGTCCAGACTACGGGTTTGCCGGAGGTCAGTATCTTTCGTATATCGTTCAGTGAGAGCATTCCCTGGTTGATCCAATGCAGATGGATCACGTCGGCTTGGCGGAATTCCGGGAGTGAGGTGATGTCTGTACCTGTGTTGGCGATGTCTACGTCAAACAAATGGTAACGCCGGAAACGGTTGGCACTCCAGATCACAATCCGTTCCCACATGAACTTCCACACTTGCAACCAGTTACTTTTTAAGCGGACAACACTGATTTGGTCGGTCTGTTTGTCACGTACCAGCATTTTGGCTTTGATGCCGTTGTTTTTCAGTGACTCCATCAACCGGCTTGCTGCGATGGCTGCTCCTCCTATTCGTTCAGATGTATTTATAATCAGGACTCTCATGGGCAAAAGTTTATGCAAATGTACGGTTTTTAGAGGAAATGTTTGATATTTCCAGCAAGCTTTCTGCTATTTCGCGTGAAAAGATTTCGAGGTTGAAACGTTCTTCCGCCAGTTTGCGGGCATTCTCTCCCATGCGCCGTGCCTCTTCGGGGTGGTCGGCGATGTAGCGGATAGCGTCTATCCAGCCTTGTACGTCGTTATATTCTACGGTGATGCCTATTCCTTCCTTGTCGATGTCTATTTCGAAGTTGGGGTTGCGCGAACAGATGACGGGGATGCCGAGGGCGAATGCTTCCACGAGCGTGGTCAGTCCTACGGTATAGGGGAAGTCCAGGCAGCAGATCACGATGCAACTTTTGCGTGCCACCAGTTTCCCCAGTTCGTAGGGAATCACTCCGTCGGTATAATGGATGCGAATGGAGTCGGGCAATGCATACGGGTCGATGATCTTTTTATAGTTGATGTTACCGCATGAGACGGCAATGTACAAATCCAGTTTCTCGTTCGTTGCGGCAAATGCCTGGAGCAAGGTGTCTACGTCCCGGTTTTCTTTACCGGTGGAGATAAATCCTTCGGGCTTCCGGTCGGGCATTTCTGCAAGCAGGTGGTCGTAGAAAGGAAGATCCGGTCCCCAATGGATGAGTTTCAGTTTGTGGGACGGTGCTTTCCGGGTTTTCTGCGAGTCCTGAATCAGTTTCCGACTGAACAGGAACATTTGGTCTATACCTTTGTAGAAAAGGCGGGAGATTTGTTCGCGCCACGGTTTGGGATTGGTCACGACTGCCGTATGATGCCAGATCACGATGGGTTTGCGATACAGTCCCAGGGCACGGAGGAAGATGACGGGCTCTATACCCCGGAAAGAGGTGGCGTAGAGGACGTCGTATTTCTCCTTGCAGAAGAGAATCTCTTTGGTGGCGTAAAGCATGAGTTTCAGACGGCCGGAGAAATATTTGCATTTGTGCATCACGGAGTGTATTCCGTAATTCTCCAGTAAAGGAAGTCCGTATAAAATGTGTCCGGGGAATTTATATTCTTTCCATTCCTCGTAGCTTTCCCGTGTGAGGCGGGTATGGTAAAAATAAATAGTAAGCAACTTATTTAGTGGTGCTTGTTTCTTTTCAGCCATTTGTTGATTCGGTTTTTGACAGCTTTCGTAATGATGGAGAAATTGCCGTATTTCAGGTTGAGGAACAGTTCTTCGAACGAACGTCCGATCTTGATCCACGGATGATCCCAGCCCATGATGCGGTAAACGCTCTCTTTGTAGGCAACGTTTTCGATGACGTAGCGGGGATGTTTCAGTGGAAAATCCACCTCATAGCGCTTCATCGTGAAGATGCGGCGGTAACCTTTGGGCAGGGTATGAATCGAGCCGGCGAAATGGGTGGAATCTGCCGTTGCTCCCAAGTTATTAATCATGTTGCGGGTAGGCACGATGCTTAGCCCGGAGTTGAACAGTATGGAGGCGTGGAAGATCGTTTCATAAAAGGCTTTCTGCTGTTCCCGGTGACGCTGGCACATGTAGATAAAGTCGCTCCGGAATTTGCGTTCCTTGATAAGCTGTTCCAGTTGTTGCATATTGAAGGAGTCGTCCAGGAAGTTGTAGAACTCATCCCATTGGTCGACTACCCGTTTCCAGCTTGCCCATCCCCAGATAGAGAAGGTGGTGGTAAAGAAATAGTCATAGGGCATATCTTGGGTGATTTCTTCGGGGTTAAATCCGGCAATCATGCTGATGCGGGTGTCATATTCGTATTTATCCAGCATCTCCTTGCAGAATTGGAAAAAGGAGACGGCGGGCACATCGTCGTCTTCCAATACGATGCACTTGTCGACTTTGGAGAAGGCCCATTTCTGCGAAAGATATTCTGAAGGGTCACAGCCGAAATTCTTTTCCTGATAAAGCTGTTCTACTTCACATTCCCAGTCTATCTGTGATACGATTTCACGGCAGGCTTCTATTCCGGGCAAATCGCGTTCGCTTCGTGCTCCGTCCTGATAGAGGAAGAGCCGGGACGGACGTGCTTTCTTCACTTGCTCGAACACTTGCGACAGTTGTTGCGGGCGGTTGAAGAACAGTATAAGTACCGGGACGTCTACTAAAGCGGATTTCATATTCATAGTTCTTGTTTTGGGGTTGTACTGAATGAGAGGGCGGCAGGATAGTGGTTATTTATTTTTTCCTGTTCCTCCTTGGTAAATCGATGCAAGGTCGGGTAGTTGTATCGCAGGAACCCTTCCAGATCATCGGGAGCGGTCACGGTGAGGGGACCGAATTTCACCGGTTGCAGGTGGCGGATACTTTCTACGGTCACGTGGTCGGCGGTTGCCATAACGTTGTTGTAGTAGCGGGTGTTTCGTGAGTTGAAACAGCTTTGCACGGATACCAGCATCTGGTAAATTGCTTTTTTAGAGAAAAGAGAGTCGACTATTCTGTTCAGGAGACAGGAGAAGGCTCCCCGGTTTGTAGGGTTCTCTATTTCGCATTTGCCGAAGTGTTTCCACATCCATATTTCTTTTCCCATCAGGCAGCATTTGAGGAAGCCGAGTGCTTCGGATTGTATTCTTCGCAGCAGCTTGTTGTCGGGAATCTTGTCGAATGGGAATATATCGACAAAAATGCCCGGATGCATCGGGACATTCTTGAACATTTCTTCTACAAAAAGGGTGTTGTTTTTCTTGACTTTGGCAAAATAATACGGGGTGTGCGGGTCTGTCTCTATCCATGAAAGGAAGTAGGAAGGACCCAGTTCTCCGGGTGCTACTTTTAAGAATTTGTTGTAATTCTCCCGCGTCATGCCGATGTCTATATCATCATCCCAGGGGAGAATTCCCTGATCGTAGAGTGCGCCGATGGCTGTGCCGCCTATCACAAAATAGGGAATATCGTGCTTCTGACACACCCGGATGGTTTCTCCCAATATGTCGTAAAGTTCGGCATGTAATAAATCAAGCTCTTCGGCTGTATATTTCTTGTTCATCGGAAATGGTTAATGCACGTTGTCTTGCAAATGTAGTAATTATATTGCTAAGTTACTATAACTTTAAGTTTCCTTGCATAAATTCGGTGGCCACTCGCCCGCGTCCCGGAATGGGGAGGACGGATGCTTGCGGAAAGTCCTTGAGCAGACAGTCTGCCGGATTGATCTCCGGATAGAACTTCTTCAACAGGAACAGGCTGGGACCGGTGGTGATACTTCCTATAAAGACGGAAGCATCCATCAATAGCTGTATCGAGCAGAGGAAACGTGCCATTTGCTTCTGTTTCAGTTCTTTGGTGGTCTGTGTGAAGGCGCTGTTGACGTATCCTTGCTCGTTGGGGCTGCAAAGGGTGTACCAGTGTATGTCCGGGGCAAGGGTTTGCACTTGCTCGAAGAGGCGGTAGTCGTCGGTCAATACAAAGACGTCGCGGATGGCTGTTTTTTCTTTGATGAGGCGTATGTAGTGTTCCGGTGGCAGCAGGTTGGTTTCGGTTATCTTGTCTCCTCCGCGTATTTGGCATCCTGCGTATTGAGGCGGAAGTTGCAGGGTGGCGGCAAATTGGCGACATTCCTGTGTGGTGTTGTCGTTGAGTTTCCAGGTGATTTCCGTCAGCTTTTGGAAGGTGTGGAGGTAGTCACCGTCTATTCCCAGTTCGGGGATATGGAAATGCTGGTTGGGGTTGAACGTCACTTGGAAGTTGAGTCGGATCGGTTTACCATACGTGAAGAAAGCAAGGGCTTTTCCGATGATGTTCTTGCAGGTTACTTTCAGTTTCCATTTCAGTAACTTCGTTTTAGATAGTTTTTTGTCTTGCATCAATGCTTGCCATGAAGGCAGGCGATGGGTGTTGTAGGTGTGGTGAAACGGTTCGTGCACTTGCTCGCAGAAAGGTGCGAAACAGTCTTCCCAGCCCTTTTCCCATCCGAAGTTGGCGTCGTCGGAGTAAAGCTTGAACTGTATTTTGTGTTGCAGGCAATAGAGCATTGCATGGAGCATATAGGTGTATTCGGTAAAGAATCCGGCGTCTATACCTATGTGATAGATCATCGTCTTTTTGAAAGAACTGTTCAGAAGGCGGTATTTAGTGGCAAGATCATTAGGGTTCATGTGGCTTCTTTTTGATGAAATACTGGATGCTTTCTTTAAAGGTGACCGAACGGCTGCCCCACATGGCGGCTACGTAGAGTGCTGCTGCGAGCACTATCTTGCTTGCCAGGCGGAGATAAATATTCTCGATGGAACGGGTGGAGTAATAGGTGATTACCATGACGGTGGTGGCAATGACAGCGTATGGAAGTATGTCTATCAGTGCATGGCGCAGCTTTAGTCCGATTTCTTGCCATACGAAGTAGTGCCACGTCAGTAGCCACAGTATATTGGTGGATACATAGACGGCGAGCATGGCATAGATCCCGTGTGAATGGACTAACAGAACGCCTGACAGTAGAATAATGCCGAGCGCTATGGTGTTCCACATATAGATGCGGGATTTTCCTTTGCTGATGATGAGTTGCTGATAGAGGTATGCGATGGGAGTGAAGGCTCCGCTGATACACAGAATCTGCATGATGGATATGCTGGAATACCACTTGTCGGTGATGGTGATGGTAATCAGTTCTTCTGATACGATTCCCAGTCCGAGCATGGCGGGAAACGAGACGAAAGCGGTGAAACGCAGCATTTTGCGGAATACCCGTTTTTGCCGTTCAAGGTCGTCCGACACTTTGGTGAGTACCGGTTGCGCCACTCCGTTTATCATGCCGGATATAAAGAGCTGTCCCATGCCGCACCATTTATTGGCCTGGTTGTAATATCCTACTTCCTTTTCGGTGTAGAACTTACCCAGTATCACAGAGAACAGGTTGTTGTTGATGTGATTGAATACATTGGTTACCAATAGCTTTCCGCTGAATCCGAACATTTCCTTAATCGGGGTGAAATTGAATTGCAAGCTCGGTCGCCAACGGGTAAAATGCCAGTAACAGGCTGTGTTGACGGCTACATAAACGATGCTTTGCGTGGCAATACCCCAGTAAGAGAAACCGAAGTAGGCAAGAGTGACTCCGGTGATTCCGGATACGGTAAGCCCGATAACGGAAGACAGGGCCCGCTGTTTCACCATCAGGTTTCGCAGAAGATAGGCACTGTGGGATATTCCCAGGCTGGCTATGAAGAATCCGATGAAGGAATAACGTGCCAGCGGTGTCAGTTCGGGAGTATGGTAAAAATCGGCAATGAGCGGTGCGCACAGGAATAACAGCAGATACAAGGATAAGCTGATGGCTGCATTGAACCAGAAGACAGCATTGTAATCGTTATGTGTCACTTCCTTCTTGTTGACAAGGGCGGCTGTGAAACCGCTCTCCTGTATCGAACTGGCAATGAGGGAGAAGATAGCCAACATTCCCACCATTCCATAGTCTGCCGGAGTGAGCAACCGTGCGAGGAATATTCCGAAAAGCAGGTTTAACAACTGCTGTATGCCGTTGCTGAATCCTCCCCAAAATAGTCCTTTGGCTGTCTTTTCTTTTAGTGACTGATTCTCGCTCATGTTATTTGCAAAGAATACATGAAAAGGCTATGCGCAATGATAGCTTTTCATGTATTCCCTATTTAAGTTTTATTATTTTACTTCGCTACCCGGCTTCACCTCACGTCCCGGCATGATAACTGCCAGACTGCCGTCGTTGTTTTCGGCACTTAGAATCATGCCTTCGCTGACGATGCCTTTCAGTTTGCGTGGAGCAAGGTTGGCGATGAAGCAAACCTGTTTGCCTACCAGTTCTTCCGGTTGATAATGCTTGGCAATACCCGATACGATAGTACGTGTTTCCAGTCCGTCGTCGATTTTGAATTGAAGCAATTTATCCGCTTTCGGCACTTTCTGACATTCAAGAATGGTACCTACACGGATATCCAGTTTCGTGAAGTCGTCGAATTCGATGTTCGGGCGGATAGGATTAGCCTTGTAGTTGGCTTCTTCGTTTGCTTTCTTTGTATCGAGCAATTTTTGTACTTGTGCTTCGATAGTAGCGTCCTCAATCTTTTCGAACAATAATTCCGGTTTGTTCAATTGGTGACCTACAGGCAGAAGGTTGTCACGTCCCAGTTCAGACCATTCGAAAGTATTCATGTTCAGCATTTTGCGGAGTTTTTCCGAGCTGAACGGCAGGAACGGATCGAAAGCGATGGCAAGGTTGGCAACCAGTTGCAGGGAGATATTGAGGATGGTACCTACACGCTCCATATCTGTTTTTGCCAGTTTCCACGGTTCAGTGTCGGCCAGGTATTTGTTGCCGATACGTGCCAAGTTCATGGCTTCTTTCTGTGCGTCGCGGAATTTGAATACGTCGAGCAGTTTTTCCACTTCTGCTTTTACGTCTGCAAATTCTTTCAGCGTTTCCTTGTCGTAGTCGGTCAGTTCACCTTGTGCAGGTACGCGCCCGTCGAAGTATTTTTGAGTCAATACCATTGCACGGTTCACGAAGTTACCGTATACGGCTACCAGTTCGTTATTATTGCGTGCCTGGAAGTCTTTCCAGGTGAAGTCGTTGTCTTTCGTTTCCGGTGCGTTGGCGGTCAGTACGTAGCGGAGTACGTCCTGTTTGCCGGGGAAGTCCGCCAGGTATTCGTGCAACCATACAGCC
Source organism: Bacteroides sp. OF03-11BH (assembly GCF_003604005.1). Classification (NCBI taxonomy): domain Bacteria; kingdom Pseudomonadati; phylum Bacteroidota; class Bacteroidia; order Bacteroidales; family Bacteroidaceae; genus Bacteroides; species Bacteroides sp. OF03-11BH. The sequence continues at coordinate 123,498 of NZ_QTMW01000003.1, forward strand.
CAGTTGCGGGAAGTGGAGATTTTGTCTCCTTCGAGGTTGAGGAATTCGTTGCTCGGCACGTTGTCCGGCAGGATATAGCTGCCTTCTGCTTTCAGCATGGCGGGGAATACGATGCAGTGGAACACGATGTTGTCTTTCCCGATGAAATGGATCAGGCGGGTTTCAGGATCTTTCCACCATGTTTCCCAGCTGTCGGGGAGAAGTTCTTTGGTGTTGGATATGTAGCCGATAGGTGCGTCAAACCATACATAAAGCACTTTTCCTTCTGCTCCTTCTACGGGAACAGGGATACCCCAGTCGAGGTCACGGCTCACGGCACGTGGTTGCAGTCCCATGTCGAGCCAGCTTTTGCACTGGCCGTATACGTTGGGACGCCATTCTTTATGATCTTCCAGAATCCATTTGCGCAGCCATCCTTCGTGCTTGTCGAGAGGAAGATACCAGTGTTTGGTTTCTTTCATTACCGGTTTGCTGCCGCTGATAGCACTTTTCGGGTTGATAAGATCCGTAGGAGAAAGTGAGGTTCCGCATTTTTCGCATTGGTCGCCGTAAGCACCTTCGGAATGGCAGTGGGGACATTCTCCAGTGATATAACGGTCGGCAAGGAATGTTTTTGCTTCCTCGTCGTAATATTGTTCAGACGTTTTCTCGATGAATTCGCCTTTATCGTACAATGTTTTGAAGAAATCCGAAGCCAATTGGTGATGCGTCGGCGAAGTGGTGCGGCTATACACGTCGAATGAGATACCGAATTCTTCGAATGATTTTTTTATCAGCGAATGATAACGGTCTACTACATCCTGCGGAGTAATTCCTTCTTTCTTGGCACGAATCGTGATAGGTACCCCGTGCTCGTCCGAACCTCCGATGAATAATACATCTTCTTTTTTCAGACGCAGATAACGCACATAAATGTCTGCCGGTACGTATACACCAGCCAAGTGACCGATATGGACAGGACCGTTCGCATACGGCAGTGCCGATGTGACGGTGGTTCTTTTGAATTTCTTTTCCATTATATAGTGTGATTTTTGTTGTTTTCAACTTTGTAATGTGCAAAGATAATGACTTTTCACCACAGATTACACGGATTAACACAGATTATTTCATTGAAAAGTGGTCACAGAATGAAACAGGAACGTTTCGTAATAAAAAAACAGGTAAAAAGAAAGTGTTTTACCCTGATATAAGTTGGCTAGAAAATAGCCAATTTGTATCGGGGTATTTTTATATTTTCTATTATGTTCTATTTTTAAGATTGAAACAGATTAGGAGTATCTAAACTGTATTCTAATAAAAGAAGTGACGTATAAAATACTGTATGAATATGCGGAATAAGTCATCTTTCTTGAATACAAATGAGTGAATATTCATGATTGTTGATAGAATCATGAATCATTTCTTTTAAAGGAAGACTTCGTTCCTTTTAAAGAAACGGTTTATTGGTCAGTGAGAAGTGCTTCCTTGCTTTTAAACGAAAGGACAAAAGGGTGTTTAGAATACTTGTTTTGTGCTGGTTGCTGTCGAATAGGTAACATGTGAGTTGTTTCTATTTGAACTTATATTTGCAATAATCTGCTCCTGAAATTAGGAATTTTGCCTTTTTGATGTTGAATTGAATGATTTAAAGTCTGTTTTGTGTGAATGTGGATTATGCGACTTGCTTATCCTTCAAGTTTTCCAATATACTCCGGACTCATCTTGTATATTTTTGATTCTGTATGAGTTTTATGTCCATTTTTTCTGCATAAAGTGATATTCTGTTCTAATGATAAGAATTACATGGTAAGATTATAGCTTTGCATTTCAATAAGTCAGTATAATCTATATAATTTCTTGCTCATTTCCTCTTTTATCATCTATTTCCATCTATATTTCTCCCCTTTTTCTTTCTTTTTTCTCGTAAGAAAGAATATATTTGTACCTAAGTTAAACGAAAACCAAAGCATGATATGATAACAACCCAGTTGCTTCGTCCTGAAAGTATTGTCGTAGTAGGGGCATCGAATAATGTGCATAAGCCGGGTGGCGCAATATTAAAGAATTTGATAAACGGAGGTTATCGGGGAGAACTTCGGGCGGTGAATCCGAAGGAAAAGGAAGTGCAGGGAGTTCCTGCCTTTGCGGATGTGAACGATCTGCCGGACACAGATCTGGCGGTGTTGGCTGTGCCTGCCTTGATGTGTCCTGATATGGTGGAAACATTGGCTAGCAAGAAACAAACCAGGGCATTTATCATACTCTCGGCAGGTTTTGGTGAAGAAACCCACGAAGGGGCGCTGTTGGAAGAATGTATTTTGGAAACAGTTAATAAATACGGCGCTTCACTGATTGGTCCTAATTGCATTGGATTGATGAATACATGGCATCATAGTGTATTCAGCCAGCCGATTCCTAACTTAAACCCCAAAGGGGTGGACTTGATTTCCAGCTCCGGTGCTACGGCGGTATTTATTCTCGAAAGTGCCGTAACAAAAGGTTTGCAGTTCAATTCAGTCTGGTCGGTGGGAAACGCCAAGCAGATCGGTGTAGAAGATGTATTGCAATTTATGGATGAGAACTTCGATCCCGAAAAAGATTCTCATCTGAAACTACTCTATATTGAAAGTATTCAGAATCCGGACAGGTTGTTATTCCATGCTTCGTCTTTGATTAGAAAAGGGTGCAAGATTGCGGCAATCAAAGCCGGAAGTTCGGAGAGCGGAAGCCGGGCGGCATCTTCCCATACAGGAGCAATCGCCAGTTCCGATTCGGCAGTAGAGGCTTTGTTCCGTAAAGCAGGCATTGTGCGTTGCTTCTCTCGTGAAGAATTGACTACTGTGGGTTGCGTGTTTACTTTACCCGAATTGAAAGGAAAGAATTTTGCCATTATCACTCATGCCGGAGGGCCGGGAGTGATGCTGACAGATGCGTTGAGTAAAGGCGGACTGAATGTGCCTAAGCTGGAGGGAGAAGTAGCCGAGGAACTAAAAGCCCAACTATTCCCCGGTGCTGCCGTCGGAAATCCTATTGATATTCTGGCTACCGGAACACCGGAACATCTGCGCCTTTGCATTGACTACTGCGAGGAAAAGCTTGACAATATAGACGCCATGATGGCCATCTTCGGAACTCCGGGATTGGTTACTATGTTTGAAATGTATGATGTGCTTCACGAAAAGATGCAGACTTGCAAGAAACCGATTTTTCCCATTCTTCCTTCCATTAATACAGCCGGAGCAGAGGTTTCCGCCTTCCTGGCAAAAGGGCATGTGAATTTTGCAGACGAAGTGACCTTGGGTACTGCCCTTTCACGTATCGTCAATGCTCCTAAACCGGCAGTTCCTGAAATAGAACTGTTCGGAGTGGACGTTCCGAGGATTCGTCGTATTATTGATTCTATTCCGGAGGATGGTTATATCGCTCCCAATTATGTACAGGCATTGTTGCACGCTGCCGGTATTCCGTTGGTAGATGAATTTGTTTCCGACAATAAAGAGGAGATAGTAGCTTTTGCCCGTCGGTGCGGATTTCCGGTAGTTGCCAAGGTTGTTGGTCCTGTGCACAAATCAGATGTCGGCGGTGTCGTTCTGAACATTAAAAGTGAGCAACATCTGGCACTGGAATTTGATCGTATGATGCAGATACCTGATGCAAGAGCAATTATGGTACAGCCGATGCTGAAAGGTACGGAACTGTTTGTTGGCGCAAAATATGAAGAGAAGTTCGGCCACGTGGTACTTTGTGGTTTGGGAGGTATTTTTGTGGAGGTGCTGAAAGATGTATCTTCCGGTTTGGCTCCGCTTTCTTACGAAGAAGCTTATTCAATGATTCATTCTTTGCGTGCTTATAAAATCATTCAGGGAACACGTGGGCAAAAGGGAGTCAACGAAGATAAATTTGCTGAAATTATTGTCCGTTTGTCCACTTTGCTACGTTTCGCTACAGAGATCAAAGAAATGGATATAAATCCGCTCTTAGCAACAGAAAAGGCCGTTGTAGCAGTTGACGCGCGTATCAGAATAGAAAAATAGGACTATTCTTTCATTCATTGAGACATATTTACTATCTTTCCGCTGTGATTTTGCCTACATTTGGTAACTCAAACGGAAGGATAGAAAACACGTATGTTTATGAAGAAAGTTCTCATATTTTTAATCTGTTTAATCGGCTATCAGATCGGCTGCCATGCGCAAATGGCGGACGAGCATTATTATTTCAAAAATCTTAGTGTACAGAACGGGTTATCTCAAAATACGGTCAATGCGATTTTGCAGGATAAGCAGGGCTTTATGTGGTTCGGCACAAAAGATGGTTTGAATAGATATGACGGTTTGTCATTCCGCAAATTCAAACATGATGACCGCACACGGCGGAGCATTGGTAATAATTTTATCACAGCTCTTTATGAGGATGCAAAAGGAAATATCTGGGTAGGTACGGATGTAGGACTTTATATCTATAATCCGGAAAAAGATTCTTTCCGGCATTTTGCTGAATTGAGCGCAGAAAACACGAAAATAGAGCATACCGTAACTGCAATCTCCGGAGACAACAAAGGATGTGTCTGGGTAGCGGTAGAGTCGCAGGGGCTATTTTGTTATGATCTGGAGGAAGGAATACTCCAGAACCACACATTGAAGAACTTTTCTTTTATCTCCACCAATGTCCAGTCTTTTGTTTTCGATAATAGCGGAACCCTTTGGATTGGCTGCTATGGCGATGGACTTTTTTATTCGAAAGACCGTTTGCAAACCCTTCATCCTTATGTATCACCTGTAGACGATCAAAAAACTTATGAGAATGATGTCGTGATAGGCCTGGTGAAAGGAGCATATAATTGTCTATATATAGGCTCTTTAAAAGGAGGAGTGAAAGAACTGAACCTGACCTCTAACAAACTGCATGATTTACTCTCTAAAGATGAAAGTGGAGAGTCTGTTTTTTGTCGTGAACTGCTGGTTGCTTCTGACAATGAATTGTGGATTGGTGCAGAATCGGGACTCTATATTTATAATCTCCGAATGGGTAAGTATGTTCATTTGCGCAGTTCGATCAACGACCCTTATTCTTTATCCGACAATGCTATTTATTCATTGTGTAAGGATCGCGAGGGTGGCATCTGGATTGGCTCTTATTTTGGCGGTGTGAATTACTATCCTCGTTTTTATACGTATTTCGAGAAATATTATCCCAAAGGGACTGATAATGGTTTGCGTGGGAAACGAGTACGTGAGTTCTGTCAGGATAATCAAGGTATTTTGTGGATTGGTACGGAGGACGGTGGTCTGAATCGTTTCAACCCCAAGACCAAAACATTCTCCTTCTTTACGCCCAGTAGTGCTTTTACCAATGTGCATGGTTTATGTTTAATTGGAGATCATATTTGGGTAGGAACCTTTTCAAAAGGAGTGAAAGTAGTAGATACGCGTACGGGAGCTATCGTGAAAACCTATCAGAAAACGGATTCTCCCCGTTCATTGATAGATAATAGTGTTTTCTCTATTTGCTGCACAACGACTGGTGATATTTACTTGGGAACTTTGTTCGGCTTGCTCCGATATAATAAACAGTCTGATGATTTCGACCGGATACCGGAACTGAACGGTCGGTTTGTGTATGACATAAAGGAGGACTCCGGAGGAAATCTATGGTTGGCAACTTATGCTAATGGAGCCTATTGCTACAATGTGAGTGAAAAGAAATGGAAGAATTATTTGCACGATGAAAATAATCCGAAGAGCCTTCCGTATGACAAGGTCTTGAGCATCTTTGAAGATTCTCACCGGCAAATCTGGCTGACTACCCAAGGAGGAGGATTCTGTCGTTTTCAGCCGGATACGGAGACATTTGCCAACTATAATTTATCTGCTGGTTTGCCGAATGATGTCGTATATCAGATTGTAGAAGACAAGGACGGTCTTTTGTGGTTGACAACCAACAACGGTTTGGTCTGCTTCCAGCCCACAACCGGAGTGATGAAAGTATATACCACTTCCAATGGATTGTTGGGCGACCAGTTTAATTATCGTTCGAGTTTTGAGGCCGAGGATGGTACGATTTATTTGGGTAGTATCGATGGATTTATCGCTTTTAATCCCAAGAATTTCTCGGAGAACAAGTTTCTCCCGTCTATTGTAATTACTGATTTCTTTCTGTTTGGAAAGGAAGTATATGCTGGTGAACCGGGCTTTCCGTTGGAAAAGAGTATCACTTTCTCTGACCAGCTTGTTCTCCAGTCTAATCAGAATTCTTTCTCTTTCCGTGTAGCTGCGCTGGATTTTCAGGCTCCTAAGACAAGTCGGATTATGTATAAGTTGGAAGGCTTTGATACAGACTGGTTGACAGTTGGTGAAAGCCCTATTGTTACCTACTCCAATCTTCGATATGGTGATTATACCTTCCGGGTGAAAGTTGCCAATAGTGATGGAGTATGGAGTGACGATGAAGTGATATTGGAAGTGCATATTCTTCCTCCTTTCTATCTTTCTATATGGGCGTATTGTGTGTATGCTTTGCTGATTATTGGCTGTTCTTTATATACAGTTATGTATTTCAAGAGGCGTAGTAACAACAAACACCGCAGGCAGATGGAAAAATTCGAGCAGGAGAAAGAACGTGAAGTTTACCATGCAAAGATTGATTTCTTTACCAATGTGGCCCATGAAATACGTACGCCGTTGACATTGATTAAAGGTCCGTTGGAAAACATTATATTGAAGAAACAGGTTGATGCGGAAACACGGGAAGACCTGAACGTAATGAAACAGAATACGGAACGATTGTTGAACCTGACTAACCAGTTACTTGACTTCCGTAAAACGGAAAGTCAGGGATTCCGTTTGAATTTTGCGAAATGTAATGTAACGGAGGTCTTGAAGGAGACTCATGTACGTTTCACTTCCCTTGCCAAACAAAAAGGTTTGGAATTCACCTTGCAAGTGCCTGAAAAGGACTTTTATGCACATGTGAACCGGGAGGCGTTTACGAAGATTATCAGTAATTTGTTGAACAATGGGGTGAAGTATGCTGAAAGCTACGTACACATATCTTTGGAAGTGCCGGAAGCGGATGATAATAATTCATTCCGTATTCGTACAGAGAATGATGGGGTGATTATTCCCAATGAGATGAAGGAGGAGATATTTAAACCTTTCGTTCGTTTCAATGAAAAAGAAGACGGAAAAGTGACCACTGGAACAGGAATCGGCTTAGCTCTTTCCCGTTCATTGGCAGAACTGCATCAAGGAACCCTGGCTATGGGAGCAGGGGAAGAAAATAATACCTTCTGTCTGACTTTGCCGATCGTTCAGGATATGACAATAACCTTAACACCGGAACCGGAAGTTGAAATAGACAGGATGAATGAAATTCCTGTTGGAGAGACGGAAAAGAAAGATAATCGGCCTACAGTGCTGGTTGTAGAAGATAATCCGGATATGCTTGCCTTTGTAGTGCGTCAGCTATCGAAAGAATATACTGTATTGACTGCCACTAATGGTGCGGAAGCGTTGCAAGTGTTGGATGGTAATTATGTGAACTTGGTGGTTAGTGATGTTGTGATGCCTGTGATGGATGGTTTTGAATTGTGTAAGACGATCAAGTCAGATTTGAATTATAGCCATATTCCCGTTATTTTGTTGACTGCGAAGACGAATATCCAGTCTAAGATAGAGGGAATGGAACTGGGAGCAGATGCTTATCTGGAGAAACCTTTTTCTGTGGAATATTTACAGGCTTGTGCTTCCAGCCTTATTCAGAATAGGGAGAAACTGCGCAAGGCTTTTGCACAGTCTCCTTTTGTGGCAGCCAATACGATGGCGTTGACAAAAGCTGACGAAGATTTTATAAAGAAGTTGAATGAGGTTATCCAGGTGAATTATAGTAATCCGGAATTTAGCATGGATGATATGGCGGATAGCCTGAATATGAGCCGTTCTAATTTCTATCGGAAGATAAAGGGAGTCTTGGATTTGAGTCCGAATGAATATCTTCGACTGGAACGTTTGAAGAAGGCTGCTCAATTATTGAAAGAAGGAGAAAACCGGGTAAATGAGATTTGCTATATGGTAGGGTTTAATTCTCCGTCTTATTTTGCCAAGTGTTTCCAGAAGCAATTTGGAGTGCTTCCAAAGGATTTTGTAAGTTAATATTAATTTATAGCTATAAAGATAAGGTAAAAAGGAGCTTTTAAAAGAATGATTTGATGAAAAAGTATGTAAATTTGTTCGTTTTCGTATTCATGATAGGTGCTTGTCTTTCGCAGGGGAGAGCACAGACAAAGTCTGCAGTGAGTTATAAGAATCCGGTTGTAGATATTGCCATGCCCGATCCTACGGTGATTAAAGCTGCAGATGGTTATTTTTATGTGTATGCTACCGAATCTACCAGAAACGTTCCGATCATGAAGTCGAAAGATTTGGTGGAATGGACGTATTGCAACACTGCATTCACGAATAAAACTCGTCCCAGATTTGAACCTAAAGCTGGAATCTGGGCACCTGACATTAATTATATTAACGGTAAATATGTGCTTTATTATGCAATGTCAGTGTGGGGAGGAGAACAAACGTGTGGAATAGGGGTAGCTACGGCCAACTCTCCGCAGGGACCTTTTACGGATCATGGTAAGATGCTCCGTAGCAATGAGATTGGTGTACAGAACTCGATCGATCCTAGTCTCCTGCAGTATGAGGGGAGAAACTATTTGGTATGGGGCAGCTTCCGGGGAATATATGTTATTGAGCTGACTGAAGATGGTCTGTCATTGAAGCCGGGAGCGGAAAAAAAGAGAATAGCAGGAACTGCTTTTGAAGCTGCCTATATTCATAAGCACGGCGATTATTATTATATGTTTGCCTCTATCGGAAGTTGTTGCGAGGGGATTAGGAGTACTTATAAAGTTGTAGTGGGCCGCTCTAAAAAAGTCTGGGGACCCTACAAAGATAAGTCGGGCAAACCGATGTTGAAGAATGGTTATTCTTTGGTGATAGGTGCGAATGATCATTTTGTAGGCAATGGGCACGGTTCGCAGATTATCCGGGATGATGCCGGACAAGACTGGCTTCTGTATCATGGTTTTTCAAGATCGATCCCGGAGAACGGACGTATTCTGTTGCTGGACCAAATCAAATGGGATAAAGAAGGATGGCCTTATGTAGAAGGAGAATCTCCTTCTTACGAAACACAAAAAGCACCTGTATTTAATAACTGATTTTCAAATAAACTAATTATAATCTTAAATACCACAAGCATGAAACATACCCCTATTAGCAGGCGGGATTTTCTAAAGAATTTAGGCATAGCCGGGGCTGGCACTCTTCTTGCAGCAAGCCCTTGGCTTTCTGCTTTTTCGGAGGTGACGAACACCTCAAACGAAAAGTGCCGTCTGGCAATAATCGGTCCTGGTTCCCGGGGACGTTTTTTAATGGGATTTCTGGCTAAGAACCCCAAAGTCGAGATCGTAGCATTGTGCGACATTTATAAACCGTCTATCGAGAGCGCATTGGAACTTGTGCCTAATGCCAAAGTGTATGGTGACTACCGGGAAGTGCTGGAAGATAAGTCGATAGATGCCATACTCGTAGCTACCCCTCTTAGTTCGCATTGTAAAATCGTCTTGGATGCTTTCGACGCAGGAAAGCATGTATTTTGTGAGAAGTCGATAGGTTTTACGATGGAAGAGTGTTACCGTATGTATCAGAAACATCGTAGCACGGGAAAGATTTTCTTCACTGGTCAACAACGTTTGTTCGACCCTCGTTACATCAAAGCGATGGAGATGATTCATGCGGGTACCTTTGGTGAAATAAATGCAATCCGTACCTTTTGGAACCGGAATGGCGATTGGAGACGCTCGGTACCTTCACCCAATCTGGAACGCCTGATAAACTGGCGTCTTTACAAGGAATTCTCGAAGGGACTGATGACGGAACTCGCTTGCCACCAGCTTCAGATCGGAAATTGGGCTTTGCGTAAGATTCCCGAGAAGGTGATGGGGCATGGTGCCATTACTTATTGGAAGGATGGCAGGGATGTGTATGATAATGTGAGTTGTGTATATGTCTTTGATGATGGGGTGAAGATGACGTTCGACTCCGTTATATCCAATAAATTCTATGGACTGGAAGAACAGATCATGGGTAACCTTGGTACGGTAGAACCGGAAAAGGGAAAATATTACTTTGAGAATGTGGCTCCTGCACCGGCTTTCCTGCAGATGGTGAATGATTGGGAAAACAAAGTTTTCGATTCTCTTCCTTTTGCCGGAACGAGTTGGGCTCCGGAAACTGCAAATGAGAACACTGGAGAGTTCATTATTGGAGAACGTCCTAAGAGTGACGGTACGTCCTTGTTGCTGGAAGCGTTCGTTGAAGCCGTCATAACACAAAAACAACCGGAAAGAATAGCGGAAGAAGGATACTATGCAAGTATGCTTTGTTTGCTGGGACATCAGGCACTGGAGGAAGAGCGGATGCTCTACTTCCCCGATGAATATAAAATAGATTATCTGAACCATCAATCTGTAAAAACACCCGAAGCAGTATGAAAGACACGATTGTAACCGCACGACGAAAGAAAATAGAGTTAATTACTTTACTCGTTTGTTTCGTAGTATCCAATTTGATACACCTCTATGCAATTATAGCTTATCATGCGCCATTTACGGAGATGATAACTTCTATTTTTTATATCATCATATTTACTTTTGTGCTTTATGCTTTTTGGGGGATTTTGCGTCTCTTGTTTAATGGGCTACGGGCATTGTTTACTCGTTCACGAACTTAATCAATATCAATGAAAATAAATAACTTATGGTAACACGAAGAGATTTTCTGAAAACGATGTCAATGGCTTCTGCCGGATTGGCGTTGGGGGCAGGTGACTTACTGCATGCTCAAACGATTTCACCCAAGAAAGGAAGAGGTGACAAGGTAAAGATAGCCTATATCGGCATTGGTAACCGCGGTGAACAGATTATTGAAGATTTTGCGCGGACAGGTATGGTAGAAGTGGTAGCGTTATGTGATGTGGACATGGGTGCCAAACATACGCAAAAGATTATGGCTAAATATCCGAAGGCAAAACAGTTTAGAGATTTCCGCCAGATGTTTGATAAAGCCGGTAATGAGTTTGATGCTGTGGCGATTGCTACTCCCGACCATTCACATTTCCCGATCAGTATGCTGGCATTGGCATCCGGAAAACATGTATATGTAGAAAAACCGCTGGCCCGTACTTTCTATGAAGCGGAATTGTTGATGCAAGCTGCGCTTAAACGTCCTAACTTGGTTACCCAGGTAGGAAATCAGGGACATTCTGAAGCAAACTATTTCCAGTTTAAAGCTTGGATGGATGCGGGAATTATCAAAGACGTAACTGCTATCACTGCCCACATGAATAACCCGCGCCGTTGGCATAAATGGGACACTAATATCTATAAACTTCCTTCGGGACAGCAACTGCCGAAAGATATGGACTGGGATACCTGGCTCGGAGTTACCCCTTATCACGAATATAATAAAGATTATCATTTAGGACAATGGCGTTGCTGGTATGATTTTGGTATGGGTGCATTGGGCGACTGGGGGGCGCATATCCTCGATACGGCTCACGAGTTTCTGGAACTGGGATTGCCTTATGAAGTTACCATGCAATACGCAAATGGTCATAATGATTATTTCTTCCCTTATTCTTCCACGATTCTCTTCCGCTTCCCGCAACGTAAAGGGATGCCACCGGTAGACATTACTTGGTATGACGGTCTGGATAATCTTCCTCCTATTCCTGCCGGTTATGGAGTATCGGGACTGGACCCGAACATTCCTGCGACAAATCAGGGAGATACTCCTGCGGCTAAATTGAATCCGGGAAAGATTATCTATACGAAAGATTTAATCTTTAAAGGGGGGAGTCATGGAAGCACTTTGTCTATTATTCCGGAAGAGAAAGCGAAAGAGATGGCTGGCAAATTACCGAAGGTTCCTAAAAGTCCTTCCAATCACTTCGAAAACTTCTTATTGGCATGTAACGGTATTGAAAAGACGCGCTCACCGTTCGAAATCAACGGTGTTTTGAGTCAGGTGTTCTCACTGGGTGTAATGGCTCAACGGCTTAATACACAGCTATTCTTTGACAGCCGCACGAAACAGATTACAAATAATGAATTTGCTAATGCAATGTTGGCGGGACTTCCGCCGCGTAAAGGTTGGGATGAATTTTATAAATTATAAATAGAAACAGCTTTTTCCATTCCTTTCTTTAGGAGAAGGGGATGGAGAAGGACCAATAAATAATCATGAAAAATATTGTATTAACTTTACTTTTATTTTGTGCCGCTTCGTTGGGCGCACAAAACTGGGAACCTCTTTTCAACGGGAAAAACCTGAAAGGATGGAAGAAATTGAATGGCAAAGCCGAGTATAAAATTGTAGATGGCGCTATTGTCGGTGTATCTAAGATGGGAACTCCCAATACATTCCTGGCAACGACAAAGAATTATGGTGACTTTATCCTTGAATTTGATTTCAAGATAGATGATGGTTTAAATTCCGGCGTACAGCTTCGCAGTGAAAGCAAGAAGGATTATAAGAAAGGCCGCGTACACGGTTATCAGTTTGAGATTGATCCTTCGAAGCGCGCTTGGTCGGGTGGCATTTATGATGAGGCACGTAGAAACTGGCTTTATCCTTTGACACTGAATCCGTCGGCAAAAACCGCTTTTAAGAATAACGCATGGAATAAAGCCCGTATTGAAGCTGTTGGTAATTCGATCCGTACCTGGATAAACGGAGTTCCTTGTGCTAATATCTGGGATGATATGACTCCTGTAGGTTTCATTGCTTTGCAAGTGCACGCTATTGGAAATGCGGCTGATGAAGGAAAAACAGTTCGTTGGAAGGATATCCGTATTTGTACGACGGATGTAGAACGCTATCAGACACCGGAAGTGCAAGCTGCACCGGAAGTGAATCTGATTGCCAACACGATTTCTCCGAGCGAAGCAAAAGAAGGCTGGGCTCTATTATGGGATGGTAAGACTACTGACGGATGGAGAGGCGCTAAACTTTCTACTTTCCCTGCAAAAGGCTGGAAGATAGAAAATGGTATTTTGAAAGTAATGAAGAGTGGTGGAGCTGAATCTGCAAATGGTGGTGATATTGTGACTACCCGTAAATACAAGAACTTTATTCTGAAAGTAGACTTCAAGATTACTGAAGGTGCAAATAGCGGAGTTAAATATTTTGTGAATCCGGGGCTGAATAAAGGGGAAGGCTCTGCTATCGGTTGCGAATTCCAGATTCTTGACGATGACAAGCATCCTGATGCAAAACTGGGTGTGAAAGGCAACAGAAAGCTGGGCTCGTTGTATGACCTGATTCCGGCTCCTAAAGATAAACCATTCAACAAGAAAGAATTCAATACTGCTACTATCATTGTAAAAGGCAATCATGTAGAACATTGGCTGAACGGAGTTAAGCTGATTGAGTATGATCGTAACAATGATATGTGGAATGCATTGGTAGCATACAGTAAATATAAAAACTGGCCTAATTTCGGAAATCCGGAGGAAGGTAATATACTTCTTCAGGACCACGGAGATGAAGTATGGTTCAAGAACGTGAAGATTAAAGAACTGAAATAGTTCCGTTTTCTAGTTATTAGGAGATACGTCAAAACTCCTTTATGATTTTTATTCAGGCACGGATTACACGGGTTTCACGGTTACTCTAATGAAATAAAAACCGCGTAATCTGTGTAATCCGTGCCTAATTTGTGTTTTATACGATGCAGACCACTATTCAACATCTATACAAACCGTCAAATGATGGTAACTCCTTGTTTTATGCCTGGTTCCTTTCCATGCATACACGGGTGGATATTATCTTATGCAGCCGGAAACCGGAAGGGGAGTTGCTGCTTGTGGTCAATCGTATTTATGATGCATTGTGTCGGCTGGAAAAGATGGCGAACTTTTATGATCCGGCCAGCGAATTGTCTATTCTCAACCGGACAGCCTCTGTTTCTCCCGTTGTTCTTAGCGAAGAACTTTATTCAATGATCGATTTATGTCTGGAATATAATGGTAGGACTTTGGGATGCTTCGATATCACAGTTCATTCGGAAAATTACAATCAGAACACTATACATTCAGTACATTTATCTGCCGGAGATCGTAGTGTCGCTTTTTCACAGCCGGGAGTAACTATCAATTTGTCCGGCTTTCTCAAGGGATATGCTTTGGAAACAATCAGAGGTATATTGAATGAGGCTCTGATAGAAAATGCATTGATAAATATGGGAAACAGTTCTATTCTTGCTTTGGGTAATCATCCGGTAGGTTCGGGATGGAAAATTAATGATATACTTCTTCACAACGAATGCCTTACAACCTCCGGCAATGACTCTCCCAGCCGTCGGCACATTGTTTCTCCCCAAAATGGAAAATTGGTGGAGGGCGTCAAACAAATTGCTGTAGTAACAACTAACGGATCAATAGGGGAAATCTTGTCTACCAGTTTATTTGCTGCTGACAGCGAACAGCGTAAGGCTTTGCTGGCTGAATCTTCTTCTGTATTAAACCGTTTTTTCTTTATTGGTTACTAGGTATTTTTTTAGGGCGTGTGGTATTGCTTGATAGAGTTTACTGGGATGATAAAGCTTGGCCTAATCTTTTGGGTAACGGTTCAGCTGTAAAGACTGAAACAGATAGGTAAAAAGAATGTGAGGTATGTTAAAAAAAACTTTCATTATGGAATTTTTGATATACCTTTTTCATTATTCGGAATTTATTTTGTCTTTGTAGGAACATTATCGTCTATGCCGAAGGTGCGGGGTAGACATTTTGAGGATTCGTCGCATTATTGATTCTATTCCGGAGAATGGTTATATTGCTTCCAATTACGTACAAGCATTACTGCATGCTGCCGGTACTCCGCTGGTAGATGAGTTTGTTTCCGATAATAAAGAGGAGCTAGTAGCTTTCGTTCGTCGGTGCAGATTTCTGATTCATTCACTGCGTGCTTATATAATTATTCAGGGAACACGTGGACAAAAGAGAGTCAAAGAAGATAAATTTGCTGAAACTATTGTTCGTTTGTCCGCCTTGCTACATTTCGCTACAGAAATCAAAGAAATGGATATAAATCCGTTTTTAGCTGCGCAAAGAGCCGTTATAACAGTTGATGCGTGTATCCGAATAGAAAAATAGGACTATTCTTTCATTCATTGAGACATATTTACTATCTTTCCGCTATGATTTTGCCTACATTTGGTAACTCAAAACGAAAGGATAGAAAACACATAGTATGAAGAAAACCCTGACTCTTTTAATCTGTCTTATTTGTTATCAGATACTCTGTCACGCTCAAGTGGCAGACGAACACTATTATTTCAAAAATCTAAGTGTACAGAATGGATTATCGCAGAATACAGTAAATACAATTTTACAGGATAAGCAGGGCTTTATGTGGTTCGGCACCAAGGATGGACTGAACAGATATGACGGTCTGTCATTCCGTAAATTTAAGCATGATGACCGTAGTCAGCGGAGCATAGGCAATAATTTCATCACGGCACTTTACGAGGATGAAAAAGGAAGTATCTGGGTGGGTACGGACGTAGGGCTTTATATCTATTATCCGGAAAAAGATTCTTTCGAGCATTTTACCAAACAAAGTGTAGAGAATACAAGGATAGAACATACTGTGACGGCTATCTCCGGAGATAATCAGGGGTGTGTCTGGATGGCAGTGGAATCACAGGGATTGTTCTGTTATAATCTGGAAAAAGGAGAGCTTCAGAACTATACCTTACAGAACTTCTCCTTTCTTACCACCAATGTTGAGACTTTTGCTTTTGACAATAGCGGAACCCTTTGGATCGGCTGTTATGGCGATGGACTTTTCTATTCGAAAGACTGTCTGAAAACTCTCCATCCTTATTTATCGCCTGTGAATAACAAGGAAATTTATGCGAACGACGTAGTGACCTGTATTGTAAAAGGTGCATACAACTGCTTGTATATAAGTTCTTTAAAAGGAGGAGTGAAAGAATTGAATCTGACTTCAAACAAATTGCATGATTTACTTTTCGAAGATGAATCCGGGGAGTCTGTTTTCTGTCGTGAACTGTTGGTTGCTTCTGACAATGAACTATGGATTGGTGCAGAGTCGGGACTTTATATCTATAATCTCCGGCTAGGTAAGTACGTTCATTTGCGCAGTTCGATTAATGATCCTTATTCTTTATCCGATAATGCCATTTATTCATTGTGTAAAGATCGTGAGGGTGGCATTTGGATTGGCTCTTACTTCGGCGGTATAAACTACTATCCTCGTTTTTATACGAACTTCGAGAAATATTATCCGAAAGGAATAGAGAATGGCCTGCACGGGAAACGAGTGCGTGAGTTCTGTCAAGATAACCAGGGAATTCTATGGATTGGTACGGAAGATGGTGGCTTGAATCGTTTTAATCCTAAAACCAAGACTTTTTCTTTCTTTACGCCAAGTAATGCTTTTACAAATGTTCACGGACTGTGCCTGGTTGATGATAATCTTTGGGTGGGAACTTTCTCGAAAGGAGTAAAAGTGGTGGATACTCGTACAGGAGCTATTGTGAAAACCTATCAGAAGACAGACTCGCCCCGTTCATTGATAGATAATAGCGTTTTCTCCATTTGCCGAACGACGACGGGGGATATTTATCTGGGTACTTTATTCGGTTTGTTGCGCTACAACAGACAATCTGATGATTTTGACCGGATACCGGAACTGAATGGCCGGTTTGTATATGATATAAAAGAAGATTCGGGAGGAAACCTCTGGCTGGCCACTTACGCAAACGGTGCTTACTGTTATAATGTAAGTGAGAAGAAATGGAAGAATTATTTGCATAATGAAAATAATCCGAAAAGCCTTCCTTATGATAAAGTGGTAAGTATCTTCGAAGATTCTCACCGACAAGTTTGGTTGACAACTCAAGGTGGAGGGTTCTGTTTGTTTCATCCGGAAACGGAAACCTTTACCAGCTATAATCTGGCAGACGGATTGCCAAATGATGTCGTTTATCAGATTGTGGAAGATAAAGATGGACTTTTCTGGCTGACAACGAATAATGGCCTCGTATGTTTCCAACCTACTACCGGAGCAATGAAAGTATATACTACCTCCAATGGTTTGCTGGGCGATCAGTTTAATTACCACTCCAGCCTGGAGACGGAAGATGGTACGATTTATCTGGGAAGTATCGACGGCTTTATCGCTTTCAATCCGAAGACCTTTTCAGAGAATAGGTCGCTCCCATCTATTGTGATTACGGATTTCCTATTGTTTGGCAAAGAAGTGTATGTCGGTGAACCGGGATCTCTATTGGAAAAGAGTATCACTTTCTCTGATGAACTTATTCTTCAGTCTAGTCAGAACTCTTTCTCTTTCCGGGTAACAGCATTGGACTTTCAAGCTCCAAGAATGAGTAAAATCATGTATAAATTGGATGGTTTTGATGCGGATTGGCTGACAATTGGCGAAAGCCCTATTGTTACTTATTCCAATCTGCGATATGGCAATTATACATTCAAAGTGAAGGTTTCTAATAGTGATGGAGTATGGAATGAAAATGGAATATCATTAAAAGTACATATTCTTCCTCCTTTCTATCTTTCTGTTTGGGCTTATTTTGTATATGCTTTGTTGATTATAGGTTGTTCTTTGTATGTAATTATATATTTCAAGAGGCGTAGTAACAACAAGCATCGCAGGCAGATGGAGAAGTTTGAGCAGGAGAAAGAACGTGAAGTTTATCATGCAAAGATTGACTTTTTTACGAATGTAGCTCATGAAATACGTACACCGTTGACATTGATTAAAGGTCCGTTGGAAAATATCATACTGAAAAAACAAGTGGATGCTGAAACCCGTGAAGACTTGAACGTCATGAAACAGAACACGGAACGATTACTCAATCTGACCAATCAGCTACTTGACTTCCGCAAGACGGAAAGCCAGGGATTCCGGTTGAACTTTGCAAAATGCAATATAACAGAGGTCTTGAAGGAAACTCATGTACGTTTCACTTCTCTTGCAAAACAGAAAGGGTTGGAATTTACCTTACAGGTACCAGAAAAAGATTTCTATGCCCATGTTAATCAGGAAGCATTTACGAAGATCATCAGCAACTTGTTGAACAATGGAATGAAATATGCCGAGAGTTATGTACATGTAATGCTGGAAATACCCGAAACTGATGATGATAATCTATTCCGTATTCGCACAGTAAACGATGGAGTAATCATTCCTGATGAAATGAAAGAGGAGATTTTTAAACCTTTTGTTCGTTTCAATGAGCAAGAGGATGGAAAGGTGACTACTGGCACTGGAATCGGTTTGGCACTCTCTCGCTCGTTGGCTGAATTACATCAGGGAACTTTGGCTATGGAGACAGGAGAAGAAAGTAACATTTTCTGTCTGACTTTACCGGTCGTTCAGGATATGACAATCACTTTAACCCCAGAGGCGGAGGTGGAAATTGATAGGGTAAACGAAATCCCTGCCGAACAGGCGGGAAGGAAAGATAACCGTCCCACTGTGCTGGTAGTAGAAGATAATCCTGATATGCTTACTTTTGTTGTTCGTCAATTGTCGAGAGATTATACAGTGTTGACAGCTACTAATGGTGCAGAAGCATTGAAGGTGCTTGATGGTAACTATGTGAATCTGGTGATAAGTGATGTTGTGATGCCCGTGATGGATGGTTTCGAATTGTGTAAGACGATTAAGTCGGATTTGAATTACAGCCATATTCCGGTTATCCTGCTGACTGCCAAGACCAATATACAATCAAAGATAGAGGGGATGGAACTGGGAGCAGATGCTTATATTGAAAAACCTTTCTCTGTAGAATATCTACAAGCGTGTGCTTCTAACCTTATTCAGAATAGAGAGAAACTGCGTCAAGCTTTTGCGGAGTCTCCTTTTATAGCTGCTAATACAATGGCTTTAACAAAAGCTGATGAGGAATTTATCAAAAGGTTGAACGAAGTAATTCAGATTAATTATGCCAATCCTGAATTTAGCATGGATGACATGGCAGATAACCTGAATATGAGCAGGTCTAACTTTTATCGGAAAATAAAGGGAGTGTTGGATTTGAGTCCGAATGAGTTCTTACGCCTGGAGCGTTTGAAAAAGGCAGCTCAATTGTTGAAAGAGGGAGAAAACCGGGTGAATGAAATCTGCTACATGGTGGGATTTAATTCTCCGTCTTACTTTGCTAAATGTTTCCAAAAGCAATTTGGGGTATTGCCTAAGGATTTTGTTAATTCGAAAGAAGAGTAGATTATATATAGAGTTGTATTTCACTCTATATCATCTGTTATATTGAGGATTTATAATTTATAAGTGTGAAAATTTTAATAATACGATAAGATATGATGACCAGACAAAAGACTTTGTGGTTTACACTATTACTAATTGGATTGTATACCAGTTTTCTGAATGCCAGTGAGATAACGAGATGGGTGATTACTTCACCTGACAGTATTTGCTGGAGAGTGAATGGTGTGCATAATGACCATATTGAAATGAGTGGACTGAAAGTTTCAACAGTATTGCGCTATGGTGTTAATGAAGCTGGTGAATGGGTGATTGACCGGAATATGGTTTTACCTACTTTTCGTACTATCCCTAATGATACCCATGGTAGTTTGCAGCATCATTTTAATGGAGACTGGGCACATTTATGCCTTGTAAATGGCCAGCCGTTAGTAGGTGAAAAGGTAGAGACTGTATCGCTGAATGGAATTATGACTGTAAAGAGTGTATATGCTACTAGAGGGATTTCGTTGACACGTACACTTTTTCCTTCCACGTCACAACCGGCCTTCTGTGAGAAATATGAGTTGGAGAATACGACAGATCACCCACAGACAGTTCAGCTCCCATCGACCACTCTTTCTTATTATACTGATGAGGCAAAAGGAGTGGAAGGCAGTTATACATTAACGGCTACCCTTTCTTCTCCGGTAAAAGATGGTACTTATCTACTGAAAGCCGGAGAAAAGGCCTGGTTTCAGGTAATCTATGCAGGATATAAGAAACATGATCAGGAGTTGGCGTTGGATGTTAATAATGAACTTCTGGCACGTCGGAGATTTTTGAGTCAGATACAGGGTAACCTTGTGTTAGAGACTCCGAGTGACGTAATCAATACTATGTTTTCTTTTGCCAAGATACGTGGTTCGGAAAGCATATTTGATACTAAAGGCGGATATATGCAGAGCCCAGGTGGAGAAGCTTATTACGCTGCTGTTTGGGCGAATGATCAGGCCGAATATATCAATCCATTTTTTCCATATTTAGGTTATCAAGCCGGAAACCGTTCGGCTATGGATTCATTCGGGTTGTTTATGCGCTATATGAATGATGAGTATAAACCTTTACCTTCATCTATAATTGCAGAAGGGATTGATTGTTTTGGTGTTGCGGGTGATCGTGGTGATGTAGCAATGGTTGGCTATGGCGCAGCACGTTATGCTTTGGCATCCGGTAATTGTAATGAGGCTGAAAAATTGTGGCCGCTGATTGAATGGTGTCTGGAATATTGTCATCGCCAGCTGAATGCGGATGGGGTGGTAAAATCTGATTCTGATGAACTTGAAAATCGTTTTCCTGCCGGAAAAGCCAATCTATGTACATCTTCATTATATTATGATGCCTTGGTTTCAGCTGCTTATTTGGGAAAGGCACTGAAAAAAGAACATAAACAGATAAAGTCTTATCAGGATAGGGCTGCTGAACTTTATAAGAATATTGATGCATATTTTGCCCGTAATGTAGAGGGGTATGACACCTATCGTTATTATGATGGTAATACAGTGCTGCGTTCATGGATTTGCATTCCTCTGACTATGGGTATTTATGATCAGGCGAAAGGTACTGTGGAGGCTCTATTCTCTGATAAACTGTGGATGGAGAATGGGTTGTTAACTCAATCGGGTACTTCTACTTATTGGGATCGTTCTACACTCTATGCTTTCCGGGGGGCTTACTCTTGTGGTGCCAGAGATATAGCTACTGAATATTTGGATAAATACTCTGCTACTCGTTTGTTGGGTGATCATGTTCCTTACGCAGTGGAAGCGTGGCCGGAGGGAAACCAAAGGCATTTATCCACAGAAAGTGCTTTGTATTGTCGCATTATGACCGAGGGGTTGTTCGGTATCCGTCCCATTGCATTGGATGCTTTTATGATGACACCGCAGCTACCGGAAAGTTGGAATACGATGTCATTGAAACGTATCTGTGCATTTGGTTCCATATTCGATATTGAGGTGAAGCGCGATAAAGATGACAAACTGTTGGTTCTGATAAAAAAGGATCATAAGATTGTAAAAAGAAGTAAGATTACGAATGGAAAACCGATTGAAGTACGTATTTAAATAAGATAAAATAATCTGTCTTTTGATTTAAGCCAATTTTGGTAACAAAATTGGCTTAAATATTATTTTTAGTACGCTTTTGGTTTATTTGTCACATCATTTGGTCAGGTTATTTCCTAATGATTGGCAGATACGCCCTATTTTTGTGTCGGATGTCATTAACAAATTAAATATCTTATTTTTTATATGAGAAATCTATTTATCGTATTTTATTGTCTGGTATCAGCTCTTACTATTAAGGCAAATGGACAGGATAGTTTGTGGAAGATACAGACAACTGATTATCACGGAACTTATTACGGGGCAACAGTTGCCAATGGGGGGATTGGTATCCTGCCGTGGAAAGAACCGTTTTCTATTCGCCATGTCATGCTAAACCATGTTTTTGATTCTGCTACTCCTCAAGATGTGAGTCGTGTTTTACGAGGAATCAATCCATTCAATTTGCAGATGCAAATTAATGGACAGACTGTAAATGGTGATAATATTTCGAGATGGGAACAGTGTATAGATATGAAAGAGGCTACCCATAATACGCACTTCACTTGTGATGGAAAAGCGGATGTATCTTATAGCATCTGTGCTCTAAGAAATTTACCTTATGCAGGACTGGTTCGTGTGGAGGTTGTGGCACTGGGGGATATGTATTTGACAGTGTCAAATCCTATTGAGATACCTGATGAGTATAAAAACATAGGTTCGAAACTGGTCAATGTGAATGTTAATGGGAATGATATAAAAATAGTGCGTACTTGGGCTTTATCAAAATACCGCGAACAAAAAGTTTCAGCTTCTTCCGCATTTATTTATGATAAGAATTCCAGTGTGCAGCAACAATATAATGGGAGTGGTCAGATTTCTATTTCATTAAAGAAAGGAGAGAAATTCTTTTTTACTTTATTAGGTGCTGTTTGTACCGGACGTGATTTTATAGATCCATACAATGAGTCAGACCGTGAAGTGATTTATGGTGCGAAAGAGGGATTGACGCGTCTGATGGATGGGCATCGGAAACTCTGGAACGAGATGTGGAAAGGTGATATTGTGATTGAGGGGGATGATGAAGCACAGCGTACTGTGCGTTTTGCACTTTATAATCTGTATTCCAATGCACGCAAAGGAAGTCGGTTGAGTATACCTCCTTTTGGACTTTCTTCACAGGGATATAATGGGCATATTTTCTGGGATACCGAATTTTGGATGTATCCGCCTATGCTCTTTATGAATCAGGGCATTGCACGAACAATGATGGATTATCGTACAGATAGGCTGGAAGCTGCTTGCCAGAAAGCATTAAGTTATGGATATGATGGGGCTATGTTTCCTTGGGAAAGTGATGATGCAGGAGAAGAAGCGTGTCCGACTTGGGCGTTGACTGGTCCTTTTGAACATCATATCACAGCTGATATCGCCATTGCGGCCTGGAATTATTACTGTATGAGTGGCGATCAGCGATGGTTGCGTGAAGAAGGATTCCCTTTAATGGAGAAAGTGGCAGAATTTTGGGTAAGTCGTGTAGAAAAGAATGACGATGGTTCTTATTCGATTCGTAATGTGGTTTGTGCCGATGAATACGCAGAGGGTGATGATAATGCCTTCACGAACGGTACTGTTATACGCGCATTACAGGATGCTGCTAAAGCTGCTTCCATATGTGGGCTTAAAGCTCCAGTAATTTGGAAGGAAATAGCAGCAAAGTTGCGCATCCCCAAATTTGAAAATGGAGTGACTATGGAGTATGATGGTTATAATGGACAGGTTATCAAGCAGGCGGATGCTAATTTACTGGTATATCCATTGAACCTGATTACCCGTCCGGAAGAAATTCGTAAGGATTTGGAGTATTATGAGGGAAAGATTGACAAAGGAGGCCCCGCAATGTCATTCTCTGTATTGGCTTTGCAATATGCACGCCTTGGTGAAGGGGATAAGGCTTATGAATTATTTGTGCAAAGCTTCCGTCCCAACCAGCTACCTCCGTTCGGTGTACTTTCTGAAGGTGCAGGAGGTACTAATCCTTATTTCTCAACTGGTGCGGGAGGACTTTTGCAGGCTGTAATCAATGGCTTTTGTGGTTTGGAAATTACAGATAGCGGTATTAAACAATTGCCTTCGAAATTGCCAGGACATTGGAAGAAGTTGGTAGTTAAAGGAGTCGGACCGGATGGTAAAACATATGTCCGGCTTCAGAAATGAGT
The DNA here is from genome assembly GCF_003604005.1 of Bacteroides sp. OF03-11BH. NCBI lineage: Bacteria > Pseudomonadati > Bacteroidota > Bacteroidia > Bacteroidales > Bacteroidaceae > Bacteroides > Bacteroides sp. OF03-11BH. The sequence goes on from NZ_QTMW01000003.1 coordinate 147,114, forward strand.
TCAATTTTTTCGGTTGCGTAAATAAGAGTCAGAAGATGTATACTTTGGGAGGGAAATTGAGACTGGAATTTCATTTATTGACCTGTTTTTAATATCCTAAGCTGGTAGAATTCCATACTTTTGTTGCGTATCACACAGGCTACAAAATATTAGCTGTTGCTCAAGTTTGAAAATGAATTATTAGTGTATTAACAGAACCAGTATTTATTTTATTACTGATTCATTTAATTGAATTTACATGAATTTAAAATGCTTATTTTGTGGAATACTTATTGGGTTATATGTTGAGGCTGTTGAAGCCGTCAATTATACTCCAGAAAAGATTTCAGCATCTATTTCCTTAAAAGTACCGGGAAATGAATCGGAAAAATACTCGCTGGATATGCGGCAGTTGAAGAATGACTGTTCATCTTATCTGTTGGAACCTTCCAAAGGTATTCCGATGGTAATAACTCAGAGAATGGAGGATATGAATGGTAAGTTACGTATCAATGTCAGTCTAACTGCATTAGAGGATGTTTATTTTAATTTTAGCGAGCAGTTGTCAACCGGTTTTAATCATGATGATTGCCAGTTCTATATGCCGGGGTTCTGGTATCGTCGCAATCTGCGATCTCCTAAGGAAGCACCTTCATTTCATACATCAGACAGCTGGTTGGTGCGTGAGGATAGATTGAGTGCTCCTCTTACAGGTATTTATTCAGAAAAGGAAAAAAGCTTTGTGACGGTGAGTCGTATAGACAATTTTGCTAATGAGGTTTTGTCTACTCATCGAGAGGGAGAAATCATTCTTTCAGGTAAAACTTCAATAGGTTTTACTGGATTCGAAAATCAGAATGGAGTGGCAACACTTTCTTTCGGTTTTCCTTACCGTGAAGCACCTAAAAGCTATATTCGAAAATTAACATTGGCTCCGGCGGTAGAGGCTTTTCAGTCTCTGAGAAAAGGAGAAACAATGTTACTGACATGGGAGATCTTGGAGAATAAAGCTGATGATTATTCTGATTTTATTCGGAATGCGTGGGAGTATAGCTATGACACTTATGCTCCGGTTCCGGTTGATACTCCTTATTCTATTGAGGATATGAAAGAAGTTATGAGCCGTTTTTTTGTGAATAGTCTGGTGACTGGTAATTCGTTGACTTTTAATTCGGGTATTCATTTGCGGACTGCTGATTGTCAGAGTAACGGTCAGGCAGAAGTTGGTTTTATTGGCCGTGTACTCCTTAATGCATTCAATGCTTGGGAATATAGTTGGCAATGTGGCAGAGAAGATCTGAAAGAAAACAGTATGAAAGTATTCGATAGTTATTTGAAGAATGGCTTTACCCAGGCTGGTTTCTTTAAAGAATCGGTAAACTTTGATAGAGGGTATGAAGATCCTGTACATAGTATTCGTCGTCAATCAGAAGGAGTTTATGCTATGCTTCATTTTCTTGCTTATGAAAGGGAGAATGGCCGTCGTCATCCTGAATGGGAACAAAAGATGAAAAATATGCTCGATATACTTCTGCAGTTGCAACATGAAGATGGCAGTTTCCCCCGTAAATTCCACGATGATTTTACAATAGTCGATAATAGTGGAGGAAGTACACCCTCGGCCACTTTACCTTTAATAATGGGATATAAATATTTTAAGGATAAACGTTATTTAGCTAGTGCTAAAAGGACAGCAGATTATTTGGAGAAAGTCTTGATATCTAAAGCTGACTATTTTTCATCTACTCTCGATGCCAATTGTGAAGATAAAGAGGCTTCTCTTTATGCTGCTACGGCAACTTATTATCTTTCGTTGATAACGAAAGGAGATGAGCATCGTCATTATGCCGACCTGACAAGAAAGGCTGCTTATTTTGCATTGTCATGGTATTATGTATGGGACGTTCCTTTTGCTCAAGGTCAGATGTTGGGTGATATCGGTCTAAAAACTCGTGGTTGGGGTAATGTTTCTGTAGAAAATAACCATATTGATGTGTTTGTTTTTGAATTTGCTTCGGTACTGCAATGGTTGTCAAAGGAATATAAGGAGCCACGTTTTGCCCATTTCGCGGAGGTGATTTCTACTTCCATGCGCCAATTGTTACCTCATGAAGGGCATCTATGTGGAATTGCCAAATCCGGTTTTTATCCGGAAGTCGTTCAACATACCAACTGGGATTATGGCAAAAATGGGAAAGGGTATTATAACGATATCTTCGCACCGGGATGGACAGTCGCTTCTTTGTGGGAGTTATTGACTCCGGGGCGTGCGGAACATTTCTTAAAATGACAGAAATAGGTCAGAAGATATCTCAATTATATTTTAATTTCATTTTGAACGATTTTTTTTAATTATTGGTCTATCTATTTTATTACATTTTGTATTAATTGTCTACTTTTGCTCTCACTCAATATGAGATAAAGTATTTATTATGAGTTTTTTAAATTTAATATTATGGACTTGAAGAAAGCATTGTTTGTTTGCTTGTTGTTCTATTATGGAACAAGCGCTAACTCCGCTTTACCGGAACATTCTTCTATGTCTGGTAAGACTAATATGTCGGAGCAAGCGAAAGGTATTCGTATCAGTGGTACGATAACCGATAAGGACAAGAATCCTCTTCCTGGTGTGAATGTACGTGTACTGGAACAGACAGGGACTGGAGTGATTACGGATATGGACGGACATTTTTATTTGAATGTACCCGGAAAGAATTCTGTAATAGAGATTTCGTATATTGGCTTCAAAACTCAACAAATAAAAGTTGGAAGTAAGATTAATTTTGATGTAATTTTAGAAGAAGATATTGAAGCCTTGGATGAAGTTGTAGTTACTGGATATGGTAGTCAGAAGAAAATGTCGGTTATCGGTTCTATCGAGACATTACAGCCTAAGAAGTTACAGGTTGGTGCCACACGCTCTTTGTCTAATAATCTGGCAGGACAGATTGCCGGTGTGATAGCGGTTCAACGTTCGGGAGAACCGGGTTACGATTCCTCGAATTTTTGGATTCGCGGTATTGCTTCTTTCTCCGGTGGACAATCTCCGTTAGTGTTGGTAGATGGTATCGAGCGCGACTTGAATAACATAGACCCCGCTGAAATTGAATCTTTCTCAGTATTGAAAGATGCATCGGCGAGTGCTATGTATGGTGTACGTGGTGCAAATGGTGTCATTGTTATCAATACGAAGCGTGGTAAAGTAGGAGCTCCTTCTGTCAATTTGCGTGTGGAACATTCTATTGCAGAGCCGACAAAACTTCCGGATTTTATTGGGGCAGCCGATCATATGGCATTGATAAATGAAATAACAGAGAATAAGTCGCGTTTGCCTTTCAGTCAGGAGCAGATTGACAGAACGAGAGATGGTTATGACAGAGATTTGTATCCGGATGTAAATTGGCTGGATGAAATAACAAAGGATTATGCTTATTCTACTCGTGCGAATCTGACTGTATCAGGTGGTTCCGATTTCCTGCGCTATTCGTTGGTTGGTTCTTATTTCGGTGAGAAGGGAATCATGGAGACGGATAAGTCTTTGCCTTATGATACAGGAACGAAACTAACTCGTTATAATATGCGTGCGAATGTTGACTTGGATGTGACTAAGACAACAGTGCTGCGTTTAAATGTCGGTGGGTTCCTCCAAACACACCGCAAACAGGCATTTAGTACGGACGATGCTTTTGATAGAGCGTTTATAACTTCTCCTTTCGTGTATCCTGCCCGCTATTCAGATGGGACTATTCCAATTATGGCTATTAATGATGTGAACCCTTGGGCAGCGGTGACACAGCAAGGTTACGACGTAGTTACAGCTTCACAGATTCAGTCACTCTTTGCTATTGAACAGAATCTGAAGATGATCACGCCGGGATTAAAAGCGAAAGTAACCTTTTCTTTCGACCGTTGGAATCAGAGTTCGATTACAAGGGGAAAGGATGCTACTTATCATAGTATTGCTACCGGACGTGACATTGAAGGTAATCTGATTCATTCTGTACTTAAATATGGAGATGACTCTTTGGGACATGGAAATAAAGGGGAATATGGAAATTCGAGGGTTTATTTTGAAGGAACATTAACGTATGCTCACACTTTCGGAAAGCATGACGTAGATGCATTGTTTCTGTATAATCAGCAAAGTTATGATAATGGTAGTGTACAACCTTATAGAAAACAAGGTATTGCGGGTAGATTGTCTTATACTTTCGATAGCCGTTATGTGACGGAGTTCAACTTTGGATATAATGGTTCAGAGAATTTTGCTAAAGGTAAACGTTTCGGCTTTTTCCCTTCTGTGGCAGTCGGATGGTTATTGTCTGAAGAACCTTTCATGGATCGTTTCAGAAATACATTGAGTAAATTGAAATTAAGAGGTTCTATAGGAAAAGTTGGTAATGATGATATCGGAGGACGCCGTTTTGCCTATATAACAACATTGAATACCAATGCAGATAAGTATAACTGGGGTGATACAGGACAGATTGGTCGTACCGGTATTTCAGAAGGAGAAGTTGGAGTTGAAAATCTTACCTGGGAAACAGCTCTGAAAATGAACCTTGGTTTTGAACTGGGATTATGGAATGAATTGGAATTACAGGTAGATGTTTTCAAAGAAAAACGTACCAATATCTTTATGCAGCGTAAGATTATTCCTTCACAGACAGGATTCTTGACTAACCCTTGGGCCAATTTTGGTGAAGTGACTAACCGCGGTGTGGAATTCTCCTTAAACTATAATAAACAAATTAATAAAGATTGGTTTGTAGGTTTCCGTTCTAATTTCACATATGCTATTAATAGGGTGGACGAATACGATGAGCCAGAAACTGTGAAAGGTACATACAGAGGATTGACAGGCCGTTCATTAAATACTTTGTATGGATTGCAGGCAGAAAGATTGTTTACAGAAGATGATTTCGATGCGAATGGTAATTTGAAATTCGGTATACCGACACAGGACGTTGGAGCTTCAAAAGTACGTCCCGGTGATATCAAATATATAGATATGAATGGCGATGGCATTATCACTGATGCGGATGAAGGATACATTGGTGGAACGGTAGACCCGCGTATTGTTTATGGTTTCGGAGGTAATGTGAGCTACAAAAACTGGGATTTGAATTTCTTCTTCCAGGGAACAGGTGATACTTATCGTGTGATTGGTGGAACTACGTATTTCATTCCGGGTAGTGGACAAACATTACAAGGCAATGTCTACTCTAATTATAACGACAGATGGACAGAAGAGAATCCTTCCCAAGATGTATTCTGGCCGAGATTGACGGAGGAACCTAACAGACAGAACTACCGGAATTCTACATGGTGGAAAAAGAATATGCGTTTTATGCGTTTGAAAACGCTGGAACTTGGATATACTTTACCGCAATCTGTAACTGATAAGATACATTCTAAAGCTATTCGTTTTTACGTGAGTGGTAATAATTTATTCTGTTTCTCTCCTTTCAAACTGTGGGATCCGGAATTAAATACGAACACCGGTCTGCGTTACCCGGCTATGCGTTCTGTAATGTTTGGAGTTGACCTGAATTTCTAATTAAAAAAAATGACGATAATGAAACTTAAGAAATATATAGTTGCTGGTTTAATAGGCATCGTATCGTTGGGTTCCTGTACGTATCTTGATAAAGAACCGGATACGGAAATTGATATAGACATGGTCTTTGAGAATAAGACAAAAGTAGAATCATGGCTGGCCAATGTATACAGCCGTATCCCTAATCCGGGTAATGACTGGTTAAATACGTATGGTTGGGAAGTGTTTGCAGATGACTTGACTGCTTCTGCACGTTGGCAGCAATGGGACTGGCCCAATATCACCAAGATTTTTGGTGGATGGACACCGAATACACAATGGGCAGGAAATTTCTGGGATGGTCTTCCGAGAAAAATACGTCAGGCTTATATTTTTATAGAACGTGTACATGCATTACCTGATTCCGACCTTCCTCAGAGAGAAGTGGATTATATGAAAGCGGAAGCACGTTTCCTTGCGGCCTATTATTGGTGGCAATTATTGGAGACATACGGTCCTATCCCATTTAGACCGAATTACATTGCTCCGACTGACTTTACTCTTTCAGATTTAATGGTCGGACAAAGACCTTTTGATGAGATTGTCAGCCATTTGGATAATGAGATGTTGGAAGCATCTAAACAATTGCCTGCTGTATGGCAGAGTGTGGAGAAATATGGTCGTATAACTTCAGTTATGTGTCTAACTGTTCGTGCGAAGATGTTATTATTTGCTGCAAGTCCGTTGGTAAATGGAAATGAGTGGTACATTGGACATAAGAATAAAGAAGGTGAGGAATTGTTCAATTCTACTTATAGCCAGGAAAAATGGGTGAAAGCGGCAGAAGCCTGCAAACGATTGCTTGATGTAGCAGAGCAAGCCGGTTATCGTTTGTACGTAGAATATAATGATGAGGGAGAAATAGACCCGTTTACTTCGCTTGAAAATCTTTGGTTTACGAAATTTCAAGATGGAAATAAGGAGATATTGTTCCCATATACAAAAGAAGATGCTTATCAAAGTTACCAGTTCTATACGAATAAAGCTGTAACTAAAGAATATGGTGGTGGAAATGGTTTAGGTGTATATCAAGGTTTGGTGGACGCGTTCTTCATGAAGAATGGGCTTCCGAAAGACGATGATAATTCGAAATATGTAGAAGAAGGTTTTTCAACGGAGACAGAAACCCGATCTACTAATTGGACTGGTGGTACAGGGCAAAAGGGAGAAATAACTGCCGAAGGTACATATAATATGTATTGTAATCGCGAACCTCGTTTTTATACTACAGTAAGTTATAATGGTTCTTGGTATGCTTTGGCAGAGCGTAAATTCGAATTCTTTAAGAATCAGAAAGATAATGATTATACACATGATGCACCCCAAAATGGTTATTTGGTTCGTAAGAAAGTATATTCACAGGATAATCCGAAGAATGGTAGTTACAAATGGCGTCAAATGTTCCTATATCGTTTAGCTGCTTCCTATTTGGATTATGCTGAGGCTGTTAATGAGGCTTATGATAATAGAGCATCTCGTGAGGATGCATTAAAATATGTGAATAAAGTCCGTGAACGTGCAGGCGTGCGCCAATATACGTTGGATGCCGTAGCGGCAGATGATGCAAAATACATTCATGTAGATGACAATCAACTGGCAGTACGTGAGGCAGTTCGTATGGAACGCCGTGTTGAACTTTGCTGTGAAGGATCACGCTGGTCGGATATCCGTCGATGGAGAATTGTGGAACAGCTCCCGGAGATGTGTGGAGATGATTATGGTATGAATTTCGCAGGAACAAATAGTCAGGAATTTTATAAGAGAACCGTATTCCAGACACGTGTGTGGAAAAGGGCGATGTACTGGTTCCCGGTATATATAGATGAAATGAATAAGAACACGAACTTGGTTCAGGCGCCTTTCTGGAATTAATTAAATGAAAAGCATAATTATGAATAAGATAATGAAACTAATATGCTTGCTCTTTCTTATGTTGATAGTAGCGAGCTGTAATAAAGATCCGGAGTATTACACGCTTGAAACTCCTGTAGATCAGATGCTTTTGAAGGCTTCTTCTTCTGAAATTACTTTGGAGAAAGAAAAAGAGAATGAAGCAGCTGTTATATTTACATGGGATGCTGCAGCTCAACGTGGAGGAGCTGATGCTACTATCACCTATTTTTTCAGAATGTATATGGCAGACTTACACTCTAATGTGACAGATTTGTATGAGATTGAATCGGAAGAGCGTTCCATTAGTTTCACGCATAAGGAGTTAAATGATATACTGGCTTCTTGGAGTATACTTCCTGGGGATAAGGTGACTATTGAAGCAGAGGTTATAGGACAGGTCAATTCATCTGTAGAATACTTGAAACCGGAGTTGTCGAAGACGCAATTGAATGTGATCGGATATGATAAGAATGCTACTGCGATATATATGGTGATGGTGGATGATGCTGGAGAGAAAACTGTTCGCCGAATGACCGAGAAGGTTGTGGGTTCAGGAGTATATCAGTCGACAGCAGAATTGAAGCCATGTGAGTACTTCTTTGCACTTAGTCCGGATTCTGATTATCCATGCTACATGAAAGCTGAGAATGGAGATAATTCTTTGCAATATGTGGCAGAAGCAGGGAATGGTGAGATGTTTGAAAACACAAAAAGCGGTACCTATACAATAGTTGTGGACTTAAATCGTTTGGATGTGAATATCGTTAGTATTTACCCTTTACCGCAAGGTGGGATTTGGATTGTTGGCGATGCCAGTACCATCGGATGGGATTGGGGTAAAATGAAAAAGGAAGGTGCATTTGTGAATAATGATCCACGCCATCCAGAACGTTGGACGTATACAGGTAACTTTTATGGCGGTAAAGAGTTTAAGTTGGCGTTGGAGCCGAATGGAGCAGATTTTGCAGGAAAATTCTTTTTTGCTCCTTCACAAGGAGCAAATCCGGGCGTAGAACATGAACTCGGAGAAGCAAGGTATCAGGATAATGGCGGTGACTTGAAATGGATTGTTGCTGCTGATGGTAAATACATTTTGACAGTAGACCTTAATGAGATGAAGATATATTTGGAGCCGACTGAATAATCTCCATAAGAAGTAAATTAAAATATGAAAATCATGAAAAAACTGTTTATAATACTATATCTGCTTACTAATATATTTGTATTGGGAGCATGTGGAGATGTGGAAAGTGAGGGTGACCCACAACCACGTGTACCGAGAGTAGAAGTGGAATCTGATGATTATTATGTACAGATTACACAGGAAAATATGGATGGGGTTGCTTTTGTCTACCGTTGGCTGGATATAGAAACAGCATCGAAGTATGTTATGACTTTAGGACTGCAGGTAGATGGAGAAATAACTGAAACAATGGGTGTGGAAGATAAAAGCATACTTACTTATAACGGAGTACGCGAACAGCTTTTTACCAATCAACAGATAATGGAATATATGAAAGCTTTTGGAGTGGACGAAAAAGAAGCTCAGTTTAGCATTACATTGGAAGCGTTTCAGTCGGATGGTATGCCAATTACTTCAGAAACGGACAAAGAATCAAAGACTTCCATAATCCATATTGTATTGGGACCTGGTGTTGAATTGAATTCGAGTATGGAATAGATTAGTAAAATTAATAAAAACTGAGAACTTATGTTATACTTACAACATACAATTACGCTTGGAATATTTTCCCTGCTTACATGGGGGTGTGGTAACAGCGATAAACAGAAAGGTGAAGCAGAACAAGCTCCATTGGCAGACAAAGTGTGGTATTCAAATCCTGTCATCGATTCCGATAATCCGGATCCGACAGTGATAAAAGCGGAAGACGGATATTTCTATTTGTATGCTACCGGAGGAAATACATGGATACACAAATCCAAAGACTTGGTTCACTGGACTTATGTGGGCGGTGCTTACGAGGATGATAAAAAACCGTCATGGGAACCGGAAGCAGGTATTTGGGCGCCGGATATCAATTATATCAATGGAAAATATGTGATGTATTACTCCTTGTCCAAGTGGGGAGGTGGAGCAACTTGTGGTATTGGTGTTTCTGTTTCGGACAAGCCGGAAGGACCGTTTACCGATCAAGGCAAATTATTCCGTAGCAATGAGATCGATGTTCATAATAGTATCGACCCTTTCTATATTGAAGATAATGGTAAAAAATATCTTTTCTGGGGAAGCTGGTATGGTATTTGGGGTATTGAATTGACTGAAGACGGTCTTGGACTGAAAGGAGGTATTGAAAATGCAAAAGCGACAAAAATACAGGTTGCTGCCAATACTGGAGGTACCAATGCTTATGAAGGATCATATATCTTGAAAAGAGGTAAATACTATTATTTGTTCTGCTCTACAGGTACTTGCTGTGACGGTGCAAATAGTACATACCAGACAGTTGTATGTCGTTCCACCGAGCTTTTTGGTCCTTATTTGAATAAATCAGGTGACAACATGAATGATAATAAACATGAGGTACTGATACACAGAAATGATGCGTTTCTGGGGACAGGGCACAATGCTGAAATAGTGCAGGATGATGAAGGTAAAGATTGGATTATCTATCATGCTTACCGGACTGCCGATCCATCTTTAGGTCGTGTAGTATTGCTTGATAGAGTTTATTGGGATGACGATGATTGGCCGTATCTCGTAGGGGACGGACCGGTTGTGAAGGCGGAAGCTCCGACTTTCAAGAAGAGTAAGTAGTTGACATAGGGTGGTTGTAGCTATGATAACTGCAACGACCCTATTTTATTCTCGAATTATAAATTTATTGCTTTTAAATGTTATCATGAAAAGAGGATTATTGCTTTTACTCTGTGTCATGCAGAGTTTTATATTTGTATTGCATGCGCAAAACACACAGCGAAATATTGCTTATACAGATGGCAATGTAAGATTTACAGTCATTTCTGATGGAGCAATCCGTCTGGAATATGCACCGGATGGGAAATTCGTGGACGATAGATCTCACATCGTTGTGAATCGTAACTATCCCCAGGTAGATTACAAGCTAAAAACAAGAGGAGGATGGGTTGAAATAACGACTTCCAAAATGAAGATGCGTTATAAGAAAAAGAGTGGACAGTTTACAGATAAGAACTTGGTTATCACTGCCTCTAAAGAAATATTACCTTTTACTTGGAAACCCGGTATGCAACAGAAGGGCAACTTGAAAGGAACCTATCGTACATTGGATGGTATGGATGGTGATACACAGACACAAACATGGGTGGCTGATACAAAGAAAGGTGATAAACTGAAACTGGAAGATGGCCTGTTGGCTACGGACGGTTGGACTCTGATTGATGATTCTCAGGGACTTTTGTTTGATGATAATAAAGATTGGGATTGGGTGAAAGAGCGTCCGGCTAATGGCGGACAGGATTGGTATTTCATGGCATATGGACATGACTATAAAGCTGCCTTGAAAGATTATACCCTCTTTGCGGGAAAAGTACCATTACCTCCCCGGTATGCATTTGGTTATTGGTGGTCACGCTATTGGTTATATTCTGACAGGGAGTTCCGTAATCTGATTGATAATTTCCATACTTATCAGATTCCTTTGGATGTATTGGTGGTAGATATGGACTGGCATTATACAGAACAAGGAAAAGGTGGTTGGACCGGTTGGACATGGAATCGTGATTTATTCCCGAACCCAAAGGAGTTTTTGGGATACTTGAAACAGAATGATGTGAAAATCACCCTTAACTTACATCCGGCGGATGGAGTAGCTTCTTATGAAGAAAAATATTCTGGATTAGCAAAAGATATGGGAGTTGATCCTCAGTCCAAACAGACTATTCCATGGATAAATTCAGATAAGAAGTTTATTAAAAATATGTTTAAGAATGTATTGACGCCAATGGAGAAAGATGGTGTTGATTTTTGGTGGCTGGACTGGCAACAAAGGATATATGATCCGAAGGTGAAGAATTTGAGCAACACTTGGTGGATTAATTATGCTTTCTTTAGTAATATGGAAAAGAACAGGGACACACGTCCGATGCTATATCACCGTTGGGGAGGTTTGGGTAATCATCGCTATCAGGTGGGGTTCTCCGGTGATGCAGTTGTTTCATGGAAATCATTAGATTTTCAGCCTTACTTCAACTCGACAGCTTCCAATGTATTATATGGTTATTGGAGTCATGACCTAGGAGGACATATCGGTGAAAGTATAGATCCGGAAATGTACACTCGTTGGTTGCAATTCGGAGCCTTAAGCCCGATTATGCGTACACATTCTCAAAAAAGTGCCGGTTTGAATAAGGAACCATGGGTATTCAACAAAGAATATTGTGATGTTCTTCGTAAGACAATCCAGCAACGTTATGAGATGGCGCCTTATATTTATACAATGGCTCGTAAAGGTTATGATGAAGGATTATCACTTTGCCGTCCGATGTATTATGATCATCCGGATAATAAGGAAGCATATGAGTTCCGTAATGAATATATGTTTGGAGATGATATTCTGGTTGCTCCTGCCACAGCTCCTGCAAAAGATGGTTATGTACAAGTGCGTGTGTGGCTGCCCGAAGGTGAATGGTATGAGTTGCATACAGGTACCTTACTGAAAGGAGGACAAATAGTGGAACGTCCTTTTGCTATTGACGAATATCCGATTTATGTAAAAGCGGGAGCGGTATTGCCGATGTATACAAGAAAGGTGATGAACCTGAACGGTAATGATGAGGAGGTTGTTGTTACCGTATTCCCTGGTGGAAATGGAATTTCGTCCTTTAATTTTTATGAAGATAATGGAAATGATAAGAACTATGCTTCGGAATATGCTGTGACTAAATTAACATCTTTCAGCCAAGGGCAGGAACGAACGATTGTTATCGGTAAACGTGATGGCCGATATAAAGATATGCCTGAATCTCGTTCATTCAAAGTGAAAGTGCTCTCATCACTTGTTCCTCAGTCTGTCACTGTAAATGGTCAACCTGCCAAATATGAATATTTGGGTGAAGAGTTTGCTCTTTCGGTTGATTTGCCTGTTTTGTCATGTGATCAGGAAAAGGTTATTAAAATAGTTTATCCTACGGAAACAGCTGATATGAACGGCTTGTTGGGAGTATCTAGACGAATAGCTAAATCTATGGAGCAGTTAAAATACCGTGATTCATATATTTGCTTTAAGGAAGAATTTGGTAAAATGGGAAGTCTGAGTGAAGCGGTAATCTATGCACCGGAGAAGATCTCTTCTTTAGTTTCCGATTTTTGGAAAAGTTATACTGACCTCCCGGAGGTTTTGAAGCGTCAGGGTTTGAATGACGAAAATAAAGCTTGGTTTTTGCAATCTATTTGCTGGAGCAAGCAATAGTATGAGAAATGTAATAGTGGGGTGATAAAAGCTCCCACTATTTTTTTATATAAGTAATGAAGGGCAAGCCAGATACTACTGTAGTTGATATTTTCTGATGTTGCTCCATTTTAGAAAGAGTTTGTATTTTTATGACCATTTATACAACTATGCTATATGTAATATCACTTTCGGGGGGGGAGATATAGGTTGGATGATAATAGAGAAAAGCACACAACATAAGCTAAAATAGTAAAAGTGCTCCAAAACATACTAGGATAGCTGTTTTATAGGTTTTTGACCTGTTTTTGTCATTTATTGAACCGTTATTTTTATTCTATTAATAGGATAGCGTTTTATTTTGCATTTCGTTAATAGTGCACATTGGAATAATGCATAGTTATTTTTTCTTTTGATTTTTATATTTATTGTTTAACGAATAATTTAATACAATGAAAAGTCTTTTTAAAACAAAAAAAGGAGGGAAACAGGTTAGGTTTGTATTGTTTTCCTTGATTTGCTTGGGTGGATTGGGTAGTTGCATGGACAAAAATGTGGAAGTAAATCTTCCGTCTTATGTAGCTTCTGATCCTAATGTTGAAGTTGTTTTTACTGACTATTCTCCTTTGGAAGGTGCTGTACGCACGAACATGTTTATCAATGGTAGTAATTTTGGGACTGATCCCTCACTGATACGAGTGGTTGTCGGTGGTAAGGAAGCGAAGGTTGTTAGCTCTTCCGGTACACAGATTTATTGTATTGTTCCTTCCCGTGCGGATGGAGGGTCTGTGCAGGTGGATATATTGAATAAAGATAAAAGTTTGAATGCTACCTATACATTTGACCAAAAGTTCTCTTATCAGTATAATGTAGTTGTCGGCACGTTGTGCGGTGTAGTAGATAGTGAAGGCAATACTTCTATTACGGATGGTAATTTTGATAAAGCAGGAACTCAAACTCCTCTTGCCATGTACTATGACGAATCATCAGGCGAACGTTGCATTTATTTTTTCGAGAATGAACATAGTTTACGTAAAATTTATCTAGATAAGGATTCCATAGCTACTGTGATTACTAATGGTGCTGCTGGTTGGAGTAGTGCTCCGAGTGGACTTGGCTGGAGTGTGGACAGGGATACTATGTTTGTGAACTGTCCGCAGGGGAATGTAGAACGTGCAGGAGCTTATTACCTACTTCGTAAAGAAAATTTTAAAAACTCTTATCCGGCTTTAAATGGAGATGATTTCAATACATTATTCACGCATCCTATAGATGGTACTATCTTTTTGTGTCGTGGTCGTGATGCTACGCTTCATAAAGCGGTTTGGAATGAGAAGACACAAATGTGGGATCCGAAGCAGATTGCCAAGATGGGACCAAGCGGCTGGTTCCAATGTGTTACTTTTCATCCAAGTGGAAATTTTGCCTATTTAATAGCACGTGACAAGCAATGTGTGATGAAAGCAGAATATAATTGGGCTGGTAAATATCTGGAAACTCCTATTACTTTTGCTGGAGAGTTCGGATCATATGGTTACAAGGACGCATCCCAGAATTCTGCCCGTTTTGATAATCCAATGCAAGGGTGTTTTGTGTTGAACGAAGAATATGTGGCAGAGCAACGTGCGGATATATATGATTTTTATCTTACTGATGCTGCCAATCATTGTATTCGTAAGATCACTCCTGATGGTATTGTTACAACGTTTGCCGGTCGTGGAAGTTATTCGACAGATCAGATCGTGTCAGGATATATTGACGGTGATCCTCGTGAAACAGCACGTTTCAACTATCCTTTAGGACTTTGTTATGAAGAGTCTACAGGTACTTTCTATGTTGGTGACAACGGTAATCACCGTGTTCGTACCATTGCATTACAGTAAATTGATGATTAACACACAATTCTTATTTTATGAGGAAATTTTTATTTATGATATTATTATTGACAACAGGTTACGTCATTGATATGTATGCCCAGAGTCAGACGATAGAGGTAACCGGTATGGTCAGAGATGCCGAAAAGATACCTTTGGCTGGAGTCAATATTTCGGTAAAGAATGTTGCAGGTTTGGGAGTTATCACCAACATTGATGGTGAGTATAAGATTAAAATAGCTCCTTACAGTACGCTGATCTTTTCTTATATAGGATTTGAAACACAAGAAGTCCTGATAAAGGATAATATGAGTAAGATTGATGTCACATTGCGAGAATCTTCTGCTAGTGTGATTGATGAAGTGGTTATCACCGGTACAGGTGCTCAAAAGAAAATAACAATGACAGGTGCAGTTTCTACGGTAGATGTGAATGTGTTGAAGTCATCTCCTACTTCAAGTCTGGCAAATGCATTGGCTGGAAATGTTCCTGGTGTGTTAGCAAGGCAGACTTCCGGTAGACCGGGAGCCAATATGTCAGAATTCTGGATTCGTGGTATCTCTACTTTTGGGGCAGGTTCCGGAGCATTGGTTTTAGTAGATGGATTCGAACGTAGCCTGAATGAAGTCAATGTGGAAGATATTGAGTCATTCTCTGTATTGAAGGATGCTTCAGCTACAGCAATTTATGGTAGTCGTGGTGCAAATGGCGTAGTGTTGATTACTACTAAGAGAGGTAAGGCTGGTAAAATTAATATCAATGCGAAAGTGGAAACTTCTTATAATACACGTACCATGACTCCTGACTTTGTAGATGGTTATACTTACGCTACCATGCTGAACGAATCACGTACAACTCGTTCTCAACAGCCGATGTATTCCCAAGATGAGTTGAGACTGATTCAGACAGGACTGGATCCGGATTTGTATCCGAATGTAGACTGGATGGATGTATTGTTAAGAGACGGTGCAATGACTTATCGTGCTAATCTTGATATAAGTGGCGGTGGTTCTGTGGCACGCTACTTTGTGTCAGCAAGCTATGTTAGCGAGGGAGGTATGTATAAGACAGACGGTAAGTTGAAAGATTATAATACAAATGCCAATTACCAGCGTTGGAACTATCGTATGAATGTAGATTTTGATGTTACAAAGACCACCATGGTGACGGTAGGTGTTTCAGGCTGGCTTTCTACTCAGAATGATCCGGGACTTGGCTCTGATGCATTGTGGAAGTCCGTAATGGGACAAACACCTATTAATATGCCGGTGATTTTTTCGAACGGAAGAATTCCGGCTGCAGGAACAAGTGAACGTACTAATCCATGGGTAATTGCTACACAAACCGGTTATTATGAGGAGTGGCAGAACGTAATTCAAACGAATGCGACTTTGGATCAGAAATTGGATTTTATAACGAAAGGTTTGAAGTTTACCGGACGTTTTGGATTTGATACTTATAACAATAACTATCGTAATCATAAGCAGTGGCCTGAACAATGGCAAGCCGAACGTCAGCGAGATTCTAACGGGGAAATCGTTTTCAAAAAAGTGGCAGAGAAACAGCTGATGTTTCATGAGTCTTCTGCTTCAGGTAACCGTAGGCAGTTTTTGGAGGCTATTTTGCAATATGATCGTCGATTCGGTGATCATTCGGTGGGCGGTACGTTGAAATATACTCAGGATGAATATGTCAACACACAAAGTACAGCCGGCTATGATTGGCTACCTAATAGACACATGGGACTTGCTGGTCGTATTACCTATGGATGGAAATATCGCTATATGGTTGATTTCAACTTTGGTTACAATGGTTCAGAAAATTTTGCCCCAGGCAACCAGTTTGGCTTCTTTCCTGCATACTCAGTAGCATGGAATATTGCGGAAGAACCTATTATTAAGAAGAATCTGAAATGGATGAATATGTTTAAGCTTCGTTATTCTTATGGTAAGGTAGGTAGTGACAATATTGGAACTCGTTTCCCTTATCTGGAGCTTTTTGAAAGTAGAAATCCTTATAATTGGGGAGATTACAATACTCCTAATGTGGATAATGGACAGATTTATAAGCAGATATCTTCTTCTGGTGTGACATGGGAGATTGCTACTAAGCATGATATAGGTGTTGACTTCTCGTTATGGGATGACAGGTTTACTGGTACTGTAGATTATTTTCATGAAACACGTGATGGAATCTTTATGCAGCGTCAAAGTTTGCCAGGAACTTTAGGTTTGAGTTATCTTACACCTAGTGCGAATGTAGGTAAGGTACGTTCTACCGGTTTTGATGGAAATGTGGCTTTCAAACAGGATATAGGCAATGTCAGTCTGACTGTACGCGGTAATTTCACTTATAGTAATAATAAGATTCTGGCTGCTGACGAGGCAAATAGCGCATATCCTTATATACGTGATACAGGGTATCGTGTCAATCAAGCGAAAGGTCTGATAGCTCTTGGCTTATTTAAGGATTATGATGATATACGTAACAGTCCTCAACAAACAGAATGGGGAACAGTAATGCCTGGTGATATTAAATATAAAGATGTGAACAGTGATGGCGTGATTAATGATAGTGATAGGGTACCTATTGGTTCTACAACCCGTCCGAATTTGATTTACGGCTTTGGTATGTCTGCTACATGGAAAGGGTTCGATGTGAATCTACATTTCCAAGGTGCTGGTAAATCCTCTTTCTTTATTGATGGTTTTGGAGTCAGACCATTTAGTGGTGGTGACTGGGGTAACATTCTTACGGATGTAGTAGGAAACTACTGGAGTCTTGGCACGAATGAGAATCCTGATGCCAAATATCCTCGTTTGACCTGGCAGAATAACAGTAACAATAACCGTGAATCGACATATTGGTTGCGTGATGGTTCATATCTGCGCCTGAAAACGGTAGAGGTGGGTTATACACTTCCAAAGAACATCAGTCGTGCAATCTTGATGAATAATGTACGCATCTTCTTTATCGGGACAAATCTGTTAACATTCTCTAAGTTCAAATTATGGGATCCTGAAATGGGGAGCTCTAACGGGCAGCAGTATCCATTGTCTAAAATGCTCACTTTAGGTTTAACTGTTAATATATAATACGAAATATGAAAAAGAAACATATATTGTTTTCCACCATTATCAGTATGGGAATGATGGTTTCCTCTTGTTCAGATTATTTGAGCGTGGAGGGGAAATTGGGAGAAAATACCCAGAGTTTGGAAAATATATTCGAAAATAAAGAATGGTCGGAACAATGGTTGGCGACTGCATACGCTTGGCTGACATGGAGTAACATCGATATTGGTTCGAAAGATAACTGTATTACTAACTTTTCTGACGATATGTGTTATAGCGACCGTAATCTTGAATATCGTGTATTCAAATATTGTGAATATGATGAGAATTGGAAACAAGACTCCTGGGCACAAGCTTATGATGGTATCCGTCATGCCTCGATTTTTATTCATAATATTGACAGAAATAAAGAAATGACTCCGGATGAAATTGTTGATTATAAGGCACAGGCTCGTTTTGTACGCGCTTATTTCTACTGGAAGTTGTTGCAAAAGTACGGGCCTATACCAATTATACCTAATGATGGTGTGATGGACTATAATGCTGCTTATGAGGATCTTTATATCCCACGTAGCACGTATGACGATTGTGTCAACTACATTGCAGAGGAAATGAAGCTTGCAGCGAAAGACTTACCATTGAAACGTGATACACGTAATATGGCACGTCCTACTCGCGGAGCAGCTTTGGCAACTCGCGCAAAAGCATTGCTTTATGCTGCCAGCCCTCTCAATAATCCGCGTCCAACCGATACTGAACGTTTCACGGATTTGGTGGATGATGAAGGACGCTATCTGATGGCTCAAGAATACAATGAAGAAAAGTGGGCAAAGGCGGCAGCAGCTGCTCGTGATGTGGTAGAACTTGGTCGTAAGGGTGTGTATGAGCTACATACGGTCTCAGCTCACTCTACTGGTACAATTGATAATCCGGCAACGATTGCTCCTCCTACGCATGCGGTATATTCTCATGCGGATTTTCCTGCAGGATGGCGGAATATTGACCCGTTACAGTCTTACGAGACACTTTTTAATGGAGTGATTTTTCCTTCGGAAAACAAAGAGATGATTTTTACAACCGGACAGAACAACGGAGATATCAATACGATGATTCAACATCAGATGCCAATAGCATTCGGAGGTTATAATTGTCATGCTATGACAGGTAAGCAATGCGATGCCTATCAGATGAATACCGGAAAACCTTTTGATAAGACGAAAGACTGGACGGGTGATGAAAATTATGTGAGTGCCGAGGAAGCAGCTAGTGGTGATTGGGCACCATTGGTGGAAGGTGTGAATAAACAATATGGACATCGTGAACCACGTTTTTATGCTACGGTAGCATACAATGGTTGCTTATGGAATGGTACTAATGCTGTACAGTCGTATGACCGGAATCTAATCATATGGTATTATCGTGGTGAAGAGAGTGGCTGGAGTAATTCAGGTGATCGTTGGTTGGCTACTGGTATTGGGATCAGGAAATTTGTTAGTTCTCGTGACAACTTTAAGACAGAGGGAGGGGTTATCTCAAAGCCTGTGATTGGTATTCGTTATGCTGACGTGTTGTTATGGTATGCAGAGGCATTAAATGAATTAGGTGCGAGTACTTATCAGATTCCTTCATGGGATGGAACTCAGTCTTATGATATTTCACGTGATAAGAATGAAATGAGTTATGCTATTTCCAGAGTTCGTATTCGTGGAGGAGTTCCCGATTTTGGATCAGATGTTTATGAGAATGCTGATGAGTTCCGCAAGCATTTGAAGCATGAGCGCCAGATAGAGTTATTTGCAGAAAACAGTCGTTACTTTGATCTGCGCCGTTGGAAGGATGCCGAATATGAGGAGTCGCAGCAGATGTATGGTTGCAATGCATATATGAGTAAAACAGAAAGAGACTTATTTCATACTCAAGTGATCAATTCGAACTTGCCGACTACTTTTAGCCGTAAAATGTATTTCTGGCCGATTTCCCATGATCAGTTGAGAAGAAACTTGCGTCTGACTCAGAACCCGGGATGGACATATTATGATTAACCTTATTAAATGGAAAAATATGAAAAATTATATCGTATATTTTATATTGTTATTAACGCTTGTTCTGACTGGTGCATGTAACAATGAATGGGTGGAAGAAGTGTATGTGCAAAATGTCGGATTGAAAGCCCCTGTCAATAGTAAGGGAGTGACTGATGTATATTTGCGTTATCAAGCGAACGGTGAAGTGACTTATCGGCTACCGGTGATTGTAGGTGGCTCTACTATGAATGAAAGAGATCTGGATGTTGCTATTGATGTGGATCCGGATACATTGATTGGTTTGAATGAAGCTCGCTGGAAACAACGTGAAGACTTGTATTTTCAATTGCTGGATAAGAAACACTATGAGTTTGCCTCTCCTACTTGTCATATTCCGGCTGGGGAATGTCAAGGTTTGTTTGATATTAAATTCAAATTTAGCGGACTGGATCTTGTTGATAAATGGGTACTTCCATTGACGATTTTGGATAGTGACTCGTATGATCCGAATCCACGCAAGAATTATCGTAAAGCACTTCTCCGTGTGATGCCGTTTAATGATTATTCAGGAGCTTATGGGGCCACCAATATGTTTGTATATATGATGGATAATACGAGTGCTATGGTTTCAAGTACACGTACCTTGCATGTAGTGAGTGAGAATCAATGCTTCTTCTATGCCGGAGTCATTAGTGAAGAATTGAAGGATAGAGATAAATATAAGATTGTGTTGACTTTTAACGAAAATGGGACACTGACAGCTGAACCTGCCGATCCGACTAATGCCATGAACTTCCGACTTATAGGAGATGCGCCTACTTATACGACTAGCATGTCTTTAGATGAAGTAACTCCTTATTTGGAACATCATTTCACGACGATTTATATGTCATATACGTATGATGATGTGACAACGTATGAAGATAAAGATATCGTTGTACCTTGTCGTGCTGAAGGTAGTATGTTGATGGAACGAAAAGTTAATAGCTTGATTCCTGATACAGACCAAGCTATTCAGTGGTAAAAATGGGAAATATGCCGCAAGAGTAAGATCTTATTGTCTGATATTTATTGATACAAAATATCGTGAGATGATATTCTGTAGAATAAAGCGGAAAGTCAGTTTATAAATAGAGAGAAGGCTATCTTATTATATATAAGTTAGTTTTCTCTTTATTTTTTCAGCAAAAAAACAATAGGTTCTTGACAAATGCTTTTTATTTCCTGATTAGTATCAGAAATGGTGTATCGGCTATAGGCAAAAAGGCTACAAATTTCATGAAATTTGCAGCCTTTTTGTTGTAATAGATAGAGTTGAGAACTCGGAAATCCGATTGCAAAGTTTTTAATAAACTCAAATACTGTTCTTAATAAACTACTCAAAGGTTTATTTAAAACGTGATATCCGTTTATATGGGAAATTGTTCATATTTTTGTATGTTTTCAAGTTTGCGTTTGGAATACTCTTTGCTAAAGGTAACTATAATAAACAAATTAGAAAGTAATCTAATGATACAAGTTATTCGTTTTATGCAAAATTTAGACGTGAAGTTCCAGTATGAAACGGGTTCCTTTGGTATAACTGGTATCTAGCGTCAGGCTACCATTCATTTTTGCGGCGATAAGTGAGCAGATTGGTAATCCTAGCCCATCTCCTGTAGTGAGGTCTTTCACTTCCGTGAAAGGCTTGAAAATATTTTCCTGTTGCTCTGCCGGAATACCGATTCCCGTATCCGTCACGATAAATTGATGAGTATGTGCACCACGTTTCTTGAACTCAAGGCTGATACGTCCTTGTTCGGTGTAGTAGGCTGCATTTTTCAGTAAATAGAGAAGGATACGTTCCAGTTGCTCCTTGTTTGTCTTTACCTGAAGTTTGGGAGCGTTGACTGAAGGAGTAACATCTATTTTTATATGCTCCTTAACCTTATCCATTACATTTTCGCAGAAAGTACCTACGTTGATTTCACCCAATTCATAGAGTTCGGTTAATGAATTCTCTAATGAAGACAGTTCCTGGATATCATCGCTGAATTTCTTCAGAGCAGCGACTTGGCTCTGCATTTGGCTCGCTTCTTGAGGGGCTTTCTGTAAAAGTTCATTCGCAGAGGTAGCCAACGTATTCAAAGTCGGTTCCATCTGTGAGGATATGTTCTGAATGAATTTGGTTTTTAATTCATTATGTTCATTGGCAATCTTCACACTTTTCTTTAATTTGCGGTTGCCGGCTATAAATTTCAGTAATATGGCGGCCAGTATTGCCAGTCCGGCAACGAGGATGACTACAAGAACACACAGACCTATAATGATGTATTGTTTGGCTGATAGTGTGTCGTCTTTTTCTTGTATAGTCAGTTGGCTTTCGTCATATTTCCTTTTCAGTACATTCAGTTCGTCTTGAGCTGTCAGAGCTTTCACGGAGTCTGTCCAAACGATGTAACTTTCATAGGTGCGTTCCATTAAAGGGGCATTATTGGCTTTACGGGCAATTCCGATAAGGTTCTTGTAGCAATCATTCACTTTGGCATAGTCTTTCTTTTCCTTATATTGATTAATCAGTTTGCGGAAACAGGCATCACCTTGCGTGTTTTGGTTAAATGTATAGTAATAGTTGGCTTTTGTATACAGTAAAACCTCTGTCAGTGAGTCATTCTTGGCAAGGTTAGCGGTTTCTTCCAATTTATTCAGCTGTGTTTTTGCTTGGGCTGGATTTTTAAGTGCCGTGTACATCTGCAACCGCTCCTTGTTTACGAGGAAGCGGAGGTCATAAAAGACTTTCTTCTGATTTTGCTCTCCGGTCCATATAAGTTGGTCCATGTCACGACAAAGTTCGAATCCTTCTTTGTAAAAGTTCTCTCTGACGTATAAAGCATTGGCCTGAACACCACATTCTATCGCCTGTGGATAGTTTCCGCGGGTTGCAAATGCTTCGTATGCTTTTTTGAATAAGTAACGCGCTTTGATGTAATCTTTTTGATTGAGACTGCTTTGCGCTTGTTTTTTTAGTTCTGTGGCTCTGTCCTGGGGAGTTTGCGCATAAGCCAATATGCTCAAACAAAATATCATTAAAAGACTTGTTATTGATGTTTTCATATGATTGCATATTTGTTTGTCACAAATGTAAAACAAATATATGAAAAAAGATAGTGTTATCGATGAAATAATTCTCTTATGTTTATATTCATTGTTATTATCCAGCCCAGTTCTCTCTGTCGAGATTCCGATAACTGATAGCCTCTGCCAAATGATTGGGGAGTATTTGTTCTGCTCCTTCCAAATCGGCGATTGTACGGGCAACTTTTAAAATCCGGTCGTAGGCTCGGGCAGATAAATTGAGTCGTTCCATTGCATTTTTCAGTAATGCAAGTCCTTTGGCATCCGGTTGAGCGTACATTGCAAGCAGTTTGCTGTTCATTTGTGCATTGCAATAAATTCCGGTATATTCGGTGTAGCGTCTTTCCTGCATTTGACGGGCTTTTATCACTCGCTGTCTGATGATATTGCTCGATTCTCCCTGTCTTTGATCGGAAATCTTATCAAAGGGTACAGGTACAATCTCTATCTGAATGTCGATGCGATCTAATAATGGACCGGATATCTTATTCAAGTACTTTTGAACCTGTCCGGGGCTGCATACGCATGCTTTTGTCGGATGGTTGTAATATCCACAGGGGCATGGGTTCATGGATGCAATCAGCATCAGATTGGCCGGATAGCTGATAGTACTTTTGATGCGGGAAATAGTGATCTGGCGGTCTTCCAATGGTTGACGCAACACTTCCAGCACTCCTCGGTTGAATTCCGGCAATTCATCTAAAAAAAGTACCCCATTATGCGCCAGACTGATTTCTCCGGGTTGTGGAAAACTACCTCCACCAACCATCGCCACTTGGGAAATTGTGTGGTGAGGGTCGCGGAATGGGCGTTGGGAAATCAATGAGGATCCGCGTTTTAGTTGTCCGGCAACTGAATGTATCTTGGTGGTTTCCAGACTTTCACCCAGTGAAAGAGGAGGAAGAATGGAAGGAAGGCGTTTGGCCATCATCGATTTACCGCTACCCGGAGCACCTACCATTATTAAATTATGCCCTCCGGCTGCTGCAACTTCTAGTGCCCTTTTTACATTCTCTTGCCCTTTAACGTCTGCAAAATCCAAGTCGCAGTTCGTCTGTTGTTGATAGAATTCTTCCCGTGTATTAACAACAGTCGGCTCTAATTCGCGTTCATTATTGAAGAATTCGACGACCTCCTTGATATTACTGACTCCGTATACTTTTAATTGATTGACAACGGCAGCTTCCCGTGCGTTTTGTTGGGGGATGATTAGTCCTTCGAAACCATCTTCGCGCGCTTTAATAGCAATGGGAAGCGCACCTTTGATAGGTTGTATACTTCCGTCCAGGCTTAGTTCGCCCATTAACAAATAGCGGGAAAACTTCTCGGAAGAGATTGTTTCATTAGCTCCTAACAACCCGATGGCAAGAGGCAAGTCATAAGCTGAACCCTCTTTACGGATGTCGGCTGGTGCCATATTGACTACTATATTGCTAGTGGGCATTTTATAACCATTCACCAGCAGTGCGGAGATAATACGTTGATGGCTTTCTTTGACCGCAGAATCCGGAAGGCCGACGAGATAGAACATACAGCCGCGCGAGCTGTTAACTTCGATTGTGATGAGTGTTGCATCAATCCCTTGAACAGCCGCTCCGAATACTTTAATTAACACGTTTGATTATTGATTATTTTTTCTTCTTATTGTCTTGTTTTTCCTTTTCTTCAGCAGCAGTGACTACTTCCTCAATTTTCTTCTTCAATTGTTCTCCTTTGAGGTTTTTCGCGAGAATCTTACCGTCTGCCGACAGAAGAATGTTGCTGGGAACTTGCTTGATGGCGTATTGTTTGGCTACTTCGGAATTTAGTCCGCCAAAATCACAGACTTGCTCCCAATTGAGCGTATCACGTTTTATAGCATCCTGCCATTCTTGTTTATCCATATCAAGGGAGATACCGAGCATGGCTATATGTTTGTTCTTCTTATATTTCTGATAGATCTCTTTTAACTCGGTATTGCTTTGGTGATTGGAAATGCTATCTCCCCATGAAGCCCAAAAGTTGATTAACAAGTTCTTTTTCTTGAAATCTTCTGATGACCGGGTAATTTTCTCTCCTTTTATGTTAGATAGACTGAAGAAGGGAGCATATTTGCCTGTTTCTGTTTTCTCTGACAGTGAGATGGCTTCGTTGAGCTGTTCAATATACAGCTTGTCTTGCAATATTCCTGTCATGACTTCAATTAGCTTCTTTATTTTGTTGAAATCGGGCGAATCTTTCTGAACAAAGTATTTATCCAACAAGTAGAGGCTGACAAAAGAAGAATGATGCTTCATGATGAATTCTTCTGCTTTTTGCTCTAAATCTTTCTCGGATGGGGTAGGCAGGCTATTTAGTTCTTTCTGAAAGTTTGTAAACTCTTCATTATATATATTACCATTGATATCCAGATATTCCGGGTGATTGATATCTCCTTTTATTTTGATCTGATTTCCTTTGTCAAGGAAGATTGGATATTCTGTCTGATTGTCAATAAGTAAAAAGGCAGAAGTAATGGTGTCTATTGAAGCTGTATAAGAGAATTTATCGTTCTTCGCGAAAATGGTATCTATCCGGTCGAATGATTCGTCCATTCCATACAGATAAAGCGTATCTGTGCCCAGGCCTTTGATTTCCCCGGTTATGCTAACCTTCTTTGAAGATTTACCACAACTGCATAGACAAATGATTATGAGGATTAAAATGCTACTCTTTTTCATTGCTTTGATTTCTTTTCTGCGAAAGTACGGTTTTTACAGATAAAAAAAAAGAATTGCCCGTCATTTATAATGACAGGCAATTCTTAATATTTAAAATAGAGTGGTAATTCTCTTATTTAATGATGTTCATGAAATCTGCATTTGTGAAGTATTTTGCAAATTCCAAGTCAGTAGCTGCTTTCTTAGCTAATGACGAATCTTTAGCAACTGCGCTCTTTAAGCTGCTTGTTACCATAGAAGAATTGTTAGTTCTAGCACCTAAAACTGCCATCAGGTAGTCAGTGTAAGCATCCGGTCTTGTTACGTTAGCCAATGTGTTTTTAGCTTTGTTGTAGTCCTTAGCAAGGATTTGAGCCAAAGCAGCACTGTTAGTCTTAGAGTCACCGAATGAGTTAACTGCTCTTTCATATTGACCTTGAGCGATGTACAGGTTACCCATAGATTCGCCAAGTTCTTTTGTTCCGGCAGCTTTACCGAAGTATGCTTCTGCAGCAGTTTTGTCACCCTTCATCAAAGAAACCAAACCTAAGTTCATGTTAACTTCAGGAGTAGCATTAACACTGGCAGCTTTCTTGAAGTAAGATTCAGCTTTGTCAATGTTACCAGCCTGGTAAGCTAATTTACCCAAGTTGTTGTAACCACGGTAATCGTTCGGGAATTGTTTGGTAGCTTGAGTATAGATAGCTTCTTGTTTAGCAGGATCGCTAGTCAGTGTAGCAGCATACAGCAATTCTTCTACATTCAGTTCAGAAGGATTAGAAGAAGCCAGTTTAGTGATTTCTTCGTCAGACTTACCGATGATTTCATAGTTCAAAGTCAAACGAGAACGACGCAACTGAGGAAGAATAGTGTTAGCCAATTCTTTGTATACAGCAGAGATGTTTTTGATTTCGCTTTCTCTTTGAGCAGGGTCTTGATACATTGCAATAACGCGGAGGATCAACTCTTTGTCTTGGATGTTAGATTTAGAAACCAGTTCTTGGAAACCTTCCCAGTCCTGTGCAGTATATTTAGCATCGATCGGAGCGTCGATTTTTGCTTTCTTCAGGTCTTTGCTCAACAGCTTGGTTGTGTTGTTTTCGCGGTTTTCAGCAAGAGTAGTATTCAAGCTTACACCACCATCAGGAGAAGCGTATGCAGAAACTTCGATGTTGCTGATCTTCTTGTTAGCAGCTTCGTTTACGTTAGCTACTTCTTTGTTGAATTCTTTAGCAGTCTTCAACTCGCTGGAACGAATGTTAGCTTGTTGGATCAAGAACATGATGTTAGCATCGTGTTTTTCTTTGATAATACGTTGGAAAGCGTCTTCGCCCAATGCAGGGTTGGCGTTACCTAATGTATTGTTTACTAATTCAGAAGTAGAGATTACACCATCAGCAATTTTCACAGCAGGAATAGTAACTACTTTCTTACCGATAGTAGCTTTGAATTCCAGGTACAATTCAGACTTAGCCATTTCCGGAACATAGTCAAAAGAAGTTTTCATAGTGTAGCTACCGCCCATCTTGTAAGAGATAGTCTGGTCGTTACCTTCCACTTTTTCACCTTGGAAAGTAGCTGGTTGGCCTTTAGCTTCGCCGCCATTCCATTTCAAAACCGGAGTAACTTCTACAACCGCTTTCTTGTTGAAATACTTTTCAGGAAATTTACCATTGATGGTCGCAGGAACTTTACCACCTACTGCCTCCAGCACTTGCGGAGTAACAGTGAAGTAATCAGCTGATAATTCACCCATTTTTTTGCTGCAAGAAGAGAATAATGCAACAACCATTGCCATGAGTAAAGGCAAGTACAACTTCTTAGTCATTTTAGGTATAAATTAAATGTTTGTAATTGAAATATCGTCTATTTGCCAACCTCCTTCTGCTCACACAGAAAAAGTAACGCAAAGATATTAATTCTTAATATAATTATATAGATAAGGGGGCGATTTTATCATAATTTAATGAAACAACTCCTCTTTTTCTTTCCGGTACTTGATATTTCGCGGGTGATGCTCAATAATCTCACTACGAAGCATGTTGCGGTCAATGTGTGTATAGATTTCCGTTGTCGCAATAGATTCATGTCCGAGCATGCATTGAATGGCTCGCAAATTGGCTCCACCTTCCAGTAAATGAGTGGCGAAGGAATGCCGGAAAGTGTGCGGACTGATGTTTTTGGTAATGCCTGCTTTTTCCGCTAATTCTTTTATCATGTGAAAGATCATAATCCGGGAAAGGCCTTTGCCTCTCCGTTGGCTGACGAAAACGAAATCCTCATGCCCTTTTTTTACTTCAATTTGGTTACGGTCTGGTATGTAAAGTTTTATTTCATTAATAGCCCGGGGGGAGATTGGTACGAGTCGTTGTTTGCTTCCTTTTCCTTCTACTTTGATAAAGCCTTCATCAAAATAGAGGTCGGATAGTTTAAGGGTGATAAGTTCTGATACCCGAAGTCCGCAGCTGTATAGTGTTTCTAAAATAGCTCTGTTTCGCTGTCCTTCAGCTTTGCTGCGGTCGACGGCGGAGATAATCCGGTCAATTTCCTCCACAGTCAGTACTTCAGGAAGTTTGAAACCTATTTTAGGGCCTTCTAATAGTTCACTGGGGTCTGCTTCCAGATAGTTTTCGAGGATGAGAAAACGGAAAAATGATTTGATTCCTGATAAGATGCGGGCTTGTGAACGGGGATGAATACCGATGTCATGTAATCCGGCCGCAAAACGTTGAAGATCGGACAGGCATACGTCCAATACGTTAATCCCTTCCAATGTCAGAAAGCTCATCAGTTTGTCCAGATCCGTCAGATAGGCATCCAGCGTATTAAGAGATAAGGACTTTTCCAGTTTGAGATACTGCTGATACTTCCTGATTATCAGCTCTTGTTGTTCCTTCTTATGCTTTTTTTCGTTGATTTCCATTTCTTTTTTCTACCTTTGCACATTCTTTCAGATACAAAGGTATAAAAAAACAGGATTGCGCGATGAAGATACAAATTATTAATGGCCCGAATATTAATCTGTTGGGTAAGCGTGAACCTTCCATTTACGGAAGCGTTACATTTGAAGATTACTTGGCTGATCTTCGCAAAAGATACGTTGACGTGGAGATCGACTATTTTCAATCGAACATCGAGGGAGAAATGATAGACTGCATACAGCAGGTGGGATTTGATGTGGATGGTATAATCTTGAATGCAGGTGCGTATACACATACTTCCATAGCTTTGCAGGATGCTATTCGTTCTGTGACATCTCCGGTGATTGAGGTGCATATTTCCAATGTGCATAGTCGCGAGTCTTTCCGGCACGTATCGATGATTGCTTGTGCTTGTAAAGGAGTGATTTGTGGCTTTGGGCTAAATTCGTACCGTTTGGCTTTGGAGGCTTTATTGGATAGATAATAAATAAGGTAATAATATATAATAGGTAGAAAGACTATGTTATTGAAACAGACTAAGATTGTGGCTTCCATCTCGGATAGACGTTGTGATGTGGATTTTATAAAACAGTTGTTTGAAGCTGGGATGAATGTAGTGCGTATGAATACAGCGCATGCTAGCCGTGAAGGTTTTGAAGCTTTGATTGCAAATGTACGTGCTGTGTCCAACCGTATTGCGATTTTGATGGATACAAAAGGTCCGGAAGTTCGTACGACGGCTAATGCAGAGCCGATTCCATATAAAATAGGAGAGAAAGTAAAGATTGTAGGTAATCCGGATTTGGAAACAACTCGTGAATGTATTGCTGTTTCATATCCGAACTTTGTGTCTGACCTGAATATCGGTGGTACGATTCTGATTGATGATGGCGATCTGGAACTGGAAGTTATTGATAAGACGGATGGTTATTTGCTGTGTGAAGTTAAGAACGATGCTACTTTGGGAAGCCGTAAAAGCGTAAATGTCCCGGGTGTTCGCATCAATCTTCCTTCATTAACGGAAAAAGACCGTAACAATATTCTTTATGCTATCGAAAAGGATATTGATTTTATCGCTCACTCTTTCGTGCGCAACCGTCAGGATGTACTTGACATACGTGAAATTCTGGATGCACATAATAGTGATATTAAGATTATTGCTAAGATTGAGAATCAGGAAGGGGTGGATAATATCGATGAAATTCTGGAAGTGGCAGATGGCGTAATGGTTGCCCGTGGTGACTTGGGTATCGAAGTGCCTCAAGAACGTATTCCGGGAATCCAGCGTGTATTGATTCGCAAGTGTATTCTGGCAAAGAAGCCGGTAATCGTTGCTACTCAAATGCTCCATACAATGATAAATAATCCTCGTCCGACTCGTGCGGAAGTGACTGATATTGCCAATGCAATCTACTATCGTACAGATGCTTTGATGTTGAGCGGAGAAACCGCTTATGGTAAGTATCCGGTAGAAGCGGTGAAAACAATGACTAAAGTTGCGGCTCAGGCAGAAAAAGATAAACTGGAAGAAAATGATATCCGTATTCCGTTAGATGAGAATAGTAATGATGTTACGGCGTTCCTTGCTAAACAAGCAGTAAAAGCTACTTCTAAGCTAAAAATACGTGCTATTATCACTGATAGTTATAGCGGACGCACTGCTCGTAACCTGGCTGCTTTCCGTGGAAAGTATCCAGTGCTGGCTATCTGCTATAAAGAAAAGACAATGCGTCATTTGGCTTTGTCTTATGGTGTGGAAGCTATCTATATGCCGGAATTGGCTAACGGACAGCAATATTACTTTGCGGCATTGCGCCGTCTGTTGAAAGAAGGCCGTTTGCAGCCTTCCGATATGGTAGGATATTTGAGTAGTGGTAAGGCAGGAACAAAGACCTCATTCCTCGAAATTAATGTAGTGGAAGATGCTTTGAAGCATGCAGAGGAGACTGTATTACCTAACAACAACCGTTATCTTTAATTTTTAAAGAGGTAAGTTTTATGCAGGAAACCGAATCGATAGACGAATATATTTTGCAGCATATTGATCCCGAGAGCGATTACTTGAAATCGCTCTATCGGGATACGCATGTAAAGCTCCTTCGTCCTCGTATGGCTTCCGGGCATTTGCAGGGACGGATGCTGAAGATGTTTGTAGAAATGATTCAGCCTCGTCAGATATTGGAAATCGGAACGTATAGCGGCTATTCTGCCCTTTGTTTGGCGGAAGGTCTGCCGGAAGGTGGACTGTTGCATACGTTTGAGATCAATGATGAACAAGAGGACTTTACCCGTCCATGGTTGGAGAAATCACCGTTTGCCGATAAAATTCGTTTTTATATAGGTGATGCTTTAGAACTTGTTCCGCGTTTAGGTGTTACTTTTGATATGGCTTTTATTGATGGCGATAAACGTAAGTATATTGAATACTACGAGATGACATTGGCGTATCTTTCCGAAGGCGGATATATCATTGCTGATAATACTTTGTGGGACGGACATGTGCTTGAACAGCCTCGTAATACGGACGCTCAAACAATTGGTATTAAAGCCTTTAATGATTTGGTAGCACAAGATGTGCGAGTGGAAAAAGTAATACTTCCTTTGCGTGACGGATTAACGATCATAAGGAAGAAAATAGTAAGTAGTAAATCGTAAAACAGTAAATAACTTATGGAAACAACCAGACAGAATAAGATATCTCGCCTGTTGCAGAAAGAGCTAAGTGAGATATTCCTGCTTCAAACAAAGTCCATGCCGGGTACATTGGTCTCTGTTAGCGCAGTTCGCATTAGTCCTGATATGAGTATTGCCCGTGTCTACCTCAGTGTTTTCCCTTCAGAGAAAGCAGAAGAGATGGTGAAGAATATCAATAACAATATGAAATCCATTCGTTATGAGCTTGGGACTCGTGTACGTCACCAGCTACGTATCATTCCTGAACTGAAATTCTTCGTGGATGATTCATTGGATTATATTGAGAAAATAGATTCATTGCTGAAGTGAAATAACTCATTGCAGAGGTGAACTTCCCTTTTTATATAGCCAGGCGTTATCTTTTTTCAAAGAAAAAGCATAATGCTATTAATATCATATCCGGCATTTCCGTATGTGGGGTGGCTCTTGCTACGCTTGCTTTGGTTTGCACTCTTTCTGTTTTTAATGGTTTTCAGGATATGGTGGCCAGCTTTTTTACGGCTTTTGATCCGCAGTTGAAAATTACGGTCCGTGAAGGAAAGGTTTTTGATGCACAAGATGAACGGATTCGTGCCGTTTGTGCGCTTCCTGAAGTGGAGGTGTTTACAGAGACGCTCGAAGAGAATGCAATGGTGCAATACAAGGACCGTCAGGCTATGGTTGTACTAAAAGGGGTGGAAGATAATTTTGAAGAGTTGACGGCCATAGACAGCATACTTTATGGCGCGGGAGAATTCGTTCTTCATGATTCGATCGTGAATTATGGCGTCATGGGAGTGGAATTGGTTGCGACCTTGGGAACTGGTTTGGAGTTTGTCGATCCTCTTCAGGTATATCTTCCCAAGCGAAATGTCAAAGTGAACATGGCAAATCCCGGCGCTTCTTTTAACCGTGATTATCTGTATTCTCCAGGTGTCGTATTTGTGGTGAATCAGCAAGAATATGATGGAAAATATATTCTGACTTCTCTCGATTTTCTTCGTCAGCTTCTGGATTATACAACAGAAGTCTCTGCGATGGAATTGAAATTGAAACCTAATGTAAATACTTCATCGGTACAATCTAAAATAGAAAACATACTAGGTGATGATTTTGTTGTTCAGAATCGTTATCAGCAACAGGCAGATGTTTTCCGTATTATGGAGATAGAGAAACTAATCTCTTATTTGTTCCTCACTTTTATTTTAATGATAGCCTGTTTTAATGTGATAGGCTCTCTTTCTATGTTGATCTTGGATAAGAAGGATGATGTAGTAACTTTGCGGAGTCTTGGAGCTAGTGATAAACTCATCTCCCGAATATTCCTCTTTGAAGGACGTCTCATTTCTCTTTTTGGCGCTATCTCCGGTATTGCCCTGGGCTTAATCCTATGTTTTATCCAACAGAAATTTGGTATAATTTCATTGGGAGGCGGTGGTGGTACTTTTGTTGTAGACGCCTATCCTGTCAGCGTTCATGCTTGGGATGTGGTACTTATTTTTATCACCGTTTTGGCAGTCGGATTCCTTTCTGTGTGGTATCCTGTACGTTATTTAAGTAAGAGGCTTTTATAAATCAATATTTGGGTCTTTCAAAAGTCCCGATGCTTTCTGATTGCTAAAAGCATCACTTTAAGTGACCATACAGGAAATGTTGAGAACATACCCTTCACTCTTCACCTTTTCTTCGAAATCCTTTATTCATCAGCGATAGCGGGTGAAGGGGCACTCCTTCACCTCGTATTTAATTAGAAAAATGAATTGTACCGGATGCAAATGCATGAATGATGATTGAGTCATTCTTTTATGTAATTTAGTAATAGCTTACATGTAGTCTATTACTGGATAAGTTGCTTTTGCTCCTATGCAAACTTCTTTTGGTCTAGGAGTAAAGTTGTTTTTCAATGGATGCAAACTATAAATGCAAGTTTTGTTTTTATAAATGAAACTTGCGTTTATAAAAACAAAGCTTGCATTTATATGATCAGAATTTGCGTTTATAGTTTCCGTACTATCGGAAATAACTTTACTATTAGACGAAAGTAACTTTACTCCTAATGAAACAGAACTTATCTATTAATAGATTGGAGATGAAGTAGTGGGTTACAATGACTAGTCAACTAAATTGAAAAAGAACCACTAGAGTAAGGACGATACAGCATTCAGAGAGAAAAATTCGGTGAAAAGAAGAGCCTTCACCCGCTACCATCGATGAATAAAGGGTTTCGACGAAAAGGTGAAAGGTGAACCCCATGTTTGAAAACTTATTGCGTGAGGCGTAAAAGAATCTGTCTCTGATGGCACGTCCTACCAAGTTACTTTTTAATCTTTCGTAATTGATAACTTTTAATTCGTTTTTGTGGTTTTTTATTTTTATAATTGCTAATATACTACTATATTTGGCACAATTTTGTTAATTAGAAATAATCTGTAAAACACTTCCGTGAAACCTGAAAGTAATGACATAGACAGAATTATAAACAGTGATGAAGCGGCTTTTTGCCGTTTTATGGAACGTTATTCTTCACGTCTATATCATTATGTTTTTGCTTTGATTGGTCAAAAGGAACCGGCTGAAGAGGTTGTAAGTGATGTTTTCTATGAGGTTTGGAAAAACAGAAAAACCTTGGGTGGTATAGAAAATATGAATGCCTGGATACAGACGATTACTTATCGGAAAGCTATTTCTTATTTGAGGAAGGAAACGGGAAAAACTGAATTATCGCTTGACGGTATAGGGGATTTTATATTTGCTCCTATCCAGTCACCTGACGAGGCGATGATTAGTAAAGAGGAGATGGAGAAAATAAACAATGCTATCCAACAGCTACCACCTAAATGTAAACATGTCTTTTTCTTGGCGAAGATAGAAGGGTTACCTTATAAAGAGATTGCAGACATATTAAATATATCTGTGAAGACTATCAATAATCATATTGCTTTTGCTTTAGAAGAAATTGCTAAAAATCTGAATCTGGTTTTGCGTAAGAAATGATAGAAGGTATACTGTTAATTGTCTGTATTTTAATGGCTTAATTGTTTAAAAGAGCTTCTTGCTATTTTTACTTTTCGAGAAAAATAAAAAAAGTTCATTTTTAACTAGGAGATTTTTTTTAATGTTGCGTCTTTATTTATAAAACAACATTAAAGAAGATTATGGACTTAAAAGGATACCATTGCCTTGCTGATTTATTTGGTAAACTGAATTCTCAAGAAAAGCTTGAGGATGATTTTACTACTATACCTGAAGGCGGGAAACTGAAATTCTTTTGGGAAAAATGCGGGCATGAAAAGATTGATGCTTCTTCTATAATAGAGCGAACCAAACAAAAGATCCGGAGAGATGTAATGAGGCGTCGAAGAAATTATTTCTTAGTAGCTTCTGCTTCTGTCGCAGCTTCTATTTTAATTTGTATTTCAACCATCCACTTCTTAACTCATAGTGAAAACACTAATTTAGATTTTCAGGCTATTGCCGAACAGATGGACAGCCAGTCTGTTGAAGAAGTGACTCTTATCACTGCTAAAGAACAGCTCAATTTGGATGAGGATGCTTTTGTTACCTATTCAAAAGAAGGAAAGGTTACTGTTAATTCTAAAGTAATAAGAGAAAAAGAGGAAAAGAAAGTAAAGGCCGAACCGGAATATAACCAGTTACTTGTTCCTGCAGGGAAAAGAGTGCGGGTTGAACTGTCTGACGGAACCCGATTGGTTGTCAACTCTCAATCAAAAGTGATTTATCCTTGTCGTTTTAATGGAGATATTCGTAAAATATATGCCCAGGGAGAGGTGTTTCTGGAAGTTGCTCATGATAAGCAACACCCTTTCATTGTAGAATCTGAAGATTTCAAATTACGGGTATTAGGTACGAAGTTTAATATTTCAAACTACAAGGGGGGGGCAACTAATATTGTATTGGTGGAAGGTTCTGTTGAGGTGACCGATAGGAATGAGAGAAAAGCGCAACTGGTACCTAGTGATTTGCTGAATATAGCCAATGGCGCAATTGCCTATCAGAAGCAAGTGGACGTAGCCGAATATATTAGCTGGGTGGATGGTGTCATGTTGTTAAATGGTAATGATTTATCTCATATCATTCAGAAGTTGAGTATTTATTATGGCATTCCTATTCAATGCGATCCGATGGTAGGTAAAGAAAAGGTTTATGGAAAACTGGATTTGAAAGATGATATTGATGAGGTGATTGAATGTATCCGGCAGACAATCCCTATTGAAGTAGAAAAAAGTGATACTAGTATATACTTGAGTAAATAATGACAATTTAATTAATCTTATAAAACCAATATAGCCTATGAGAAACAGATAATACTATTCATGATACACAAAAAAATCGGATAAATATTGGCGTATTTACCCGATATTAATTCCTTCGTTAAATCAATAAATCCAAAATTGTTAACCTAAAAAGAAATTTTTATGGTAAAGAAAAGTATTTTTTTACACTTAAAGAAAAGACTTAAGCTTTTTTGCATTATAAACGTCTTTTTTATGATTCCATTTTCTTCATTCGGTGCTAATTCTATTAGTTGGAATTCCGAAGAAGATCTATTCTCAGTACAGTATGAGAATGCTACAGTTAAAGATATCTTAGATTATATCGAGAAACATAGTAAGTACATATTTATTTATTCAGAGAATGTGAAAAAGAATCTGAATAACAAAGTCTCCATTTCAGTTTCCAATAAGAAAATAGATGCTGTATTAAATGAGCTGTTCTCAAAAACGGGGTTGAATTATAAAATGTCGGGAAGACAGATTACGATTTCAGTGCCGGAACAGGCTCCTGCGATAAAGCAAGTTCGAGGTTTTAAGATTGTGGGTAACGTTACCGATGAGAAGGGTGAACCTTTGATTGGTGTTTCAATCTTTATGAAAAAAGACTCTACGGTGAATGCGATAACAGATATGAATGGTGCATATAGCATTGCTGTGCCGGATAAATATGCTGAACTTTCCTTCCGCTATATCGGCTTTGTCCCGAAAGATGAAAAGGTCAATAATCGTAGAGTACTGAATGTGATAATGGTAGAAGATGTTGGTCAGTTAGATGAAGTTGTTGTTGTGGCTTATGGCGCACAAAAGAAAGAGTCTGTAGTGGGTTCTATCACAACTGTTGAACCGGCAAAATTGAATGTTTCTACTTCCCGTTCATTGAGTAACAATTTGGCTGGCACAGTGACAGGTGTGATTGGTGTGCAGCGTTCCGGAGAACCGGGATACGATAACTCTTCGTTTTGGATCCGTGGTATCAGTACCTTTCAGGATGTGGGTAAAGACCCATTGGTGCTGGTAGATGGTATTGAACGTAGCCTGAATAATATTGATGTAGAAGAAATCGAGTCGTTCTCCGTATTGAAAGATGCGGC
The DNA here is from genome assembly GCF_003604005.1 of Bacteroides sp. OF03-11BH. Lineage (NCBI taxonomy): Bacteria > Pseudomonadati > Bacteroidota > Bacteroidia > Bacteroidales > Bacteroidaceae > Bacteroides > Bacteroides sp. OF03-11BH. The sequence goes on from NZ_QTMW01000003.1 coordinate 183,716, forward strand.
TGCCAGTGCAGTGTATGGTGTACGTGGTGCGAATGGTGTGATTTTGATTAATACCAAGCGCGGACATGTGGGTAAGCCTCGGGTAGTGGTGAAATCGGAATTTGCGTTCACGCAACCGATAAAACTTCCCAGCTATATCGGGGCTGCCGATTATATGCAGTTGCTGGATGATGTATTGGATGATACCGGACAGTCTCCGATGTATGCCGACCGGATTGCCAAAACACGTGCGGGATATGACCCCGATTTGTATCCTGATGTAAACTGGATTGATGCTATTTCTAGAGACCATGCTGCCAACCAACGTATTACAGTAGATGTATCCGGTGGTTCGGAAAATTTGCGTTATTCGTTTGTGGCTGCGGTTTACAACGAACGTGGCATTCTTACACGCGACAAGAGCCTGGATTGGGATCCTACTATCAAATTGCAACGTTACAATGTACGTTCCAATGTTGACTTGAAACTCTCTCCCACCACTCAAGTTCGTTTTAATATCGGGGGATATCTTCAGGATCGTAACTCTTCACCTGAAAGTACGGACCAAATTTTCAGCCGTGCGTTCCGTTTCACTCCCTTCATGTTTCCCATCCGCTATTCATCCGGTGAGATTCCTGCTTGGCAGGAAGAGGGTAATCCTTGGGCAATGGCTACTCAGAGCGGTTTCGCCCGTTCCACTGCCAGTAAGATTGAGACGCTGTTTTCTCTGGAGCAAGACCTGAAATTTTTGACTCCCGGTTTGAAAATAAAAGGAACTTTCTCATTTGACCGTTATTCTACCGGCAAAGTGACTCGTTCCAAGAAAATAGAATATTGGAATGCCGCTAGCGGCAGAAACGAAGAGGGCGAATTGATTCTGGCCCAAAAACAACAAGGTGGTAACTTCTTGGGTACTTCCAAATCGGCAGAATATGGTGACAAGAGTATCTATATGGAAGCCAGCCTGAATTATGACCGTACCTTTGCTGACAAACATGCCGTATCTGCCATGCTACTCTTCAACCGTCGCCATTACGATAAGGGGGAATCGCTGCCTTACCGTAATCAGGGATTGGCCGGACGTGCTTCATATACCTACAGTGGAAAGTATGTAGCCGAATTCAATTTTGGGTACAACGGTACTGAAAACTTCGCCAAAGGAAAACGCTATGGTTTCTTTCCGTCGGCTGCTGTTGGCTGGATTGTTTCGGAAGAACCTTTCATGCAGCCTTTTCGCAACACGATTTCTAAATTGAAGTTGCGTGCTTCCTACGGACAGGTAGGTAATGCTAATCTGAAAGGACGTCGTTTCGCCTATATATCCACTATCCTTGATCAATGGAATGATGTGCCTGACTTATACCGTTGGGGGTTGGACGGAGATTATGGACGTAATAACATGGTAGAGGGCGACTTCGGTATTCCTGACTTGACTTGGGAAATTGTAAACAAAGCCAACGTTGGCTTGGAACTGGGTCTGTTCAATGGTATGGTAGACCTTCAGGTAGATTTTTTCGACGAACGCCGTAACAACATCCTTGTAGAGTTGAACTCTATTCCTGCTACCTCCGGTTTCTATAGGAACCCATGGGGCAACCGTGGTAAAGTGAAGAATCAGGGAGCGGAAGTAACGTTGAATGTCAACAAGCAAATCGGCAAAGATTTCTTTATCGGTCTGATGGGTAGCTTCACTTATGCCCATAATGAAATCATCGACAAAGATGAACCTTTGGGAACCATTGGAACAACTCGTGCTGAAACCGGTCATCCGGTAGGGCAGATTTTCGGCTATGTCCACGACCGTTTGTTTACAGAAGATGATTTTAAAGATGTGGAGAACGGAGTTTTGAAAGATGGTGTTCCGAAACAAACTTTTACAGCAAAAGTTCGCCCGGGTGATATCAAGTATGTGGATCTGGACAAGAACGGATTTATCGATACTTATGACCAAATGGCTATCGGAGGTACCGAGAATCCGGAGATAGTTTACGGATTCGGAGTGAATTTACGCTGGAAAGAGCTTGACTTTGGAGCAATGTTTCAGGGTATTGGACGTACTTGGCGTATCCTTTCTTCAAATATTATGCCGGCATCCAATAAAGGCTCCATGTATAATATCTTTGATAACTATCAAGACCGTTGGACGGTGGATAACCAAAGCCAGGATGTATTCTATCCGCGTGCCGATTACGGACCGAATGCCAATAATAGCCAGAAGTCTACCTGGTGGTTGCGCAATATGAGTTTCCTGCGTCTGAAAAATTTAGAATTAGGATACTCCTGTCCGAAGAAATGGTTGCAGGGGTTTGTGATTTCCAATGCCCGTGTTTTCGTGCGTGGAACGAACCTGCTAACCTTCTCCAAGTTCAATCTGTGGGATCCGGAGCTGGCAACCGGTGACGGTGCTAAATATCCGGCTATGAAATCAGTATCAGTAGGTTTTGACATTACTTTCTAAAATAAATATGATATGAAAAACAGAATTATTACATATATATTATTGGGCGTTTTGGGTGTATTGCCTTTAACTTCATGCTCTGATTATCTGGACAAAATGCCGGATGACCAGCTGACATTGGAGAATGTATTTTCCAACAGGGGCAATCTGGAACGTTGGCTTTCCTATCTCTATTCTGTAATGCCGGAGTTTTATATTTATGACGGTCCGGACGCCATTGGTGACGAACTTGCACCTTCTGTAGGGTGGGAGTCACAGGGATTTAAGGCGATTCAGTATCAGAATGGAAACTGGACGCCTATCAGTCCGGGAGTAGTGACTTATTGGGATAAGTATCCAAAGGCAATTCGTCAAGCATACACTTTGATTAAATATGCGCATCCTTTGTCCGATGTATCTGAAAAGGAGATTAATTATATGAAAGCGGAGTGTCGTTTTTTCATTGCTTACTACCACGCTATGATGGCGATGACGTACGGAGCAGTTCCTATTATTCGGGAAGCGGCTGTAGAACTATCGGGGGAATCTTTATTACTGAAACAAGAACCTTTTGATGTTGTTGTAGACTGGGCGGCTAACGAGTTGTTGGAAGCTTCCCGACAGTTACCCGCTTCTTATGACGAAGCCAATAAATACGGTCGTATCACTTCACTGATTTGTCTTGCTATGCGTGCCCGTTTGCTGACGTTTGCTGCCAGTGATTTGGTGAATCCTAGTCCTGGGAAAGATATGGATCCTGAAATGCAGGCTATGACTAATGTAGATGGAGTGAAAATCTTTAATTCCACTTTCAATGAAAATCATTGGAAACGGGCAAAAGACGCCAATAAACTGCTGATTGAAGAAGCCGAGAAAGCGGGACACGCTTTATATAAGGAATATTTGTCTGATGGAGTAACTATTGATCCGTTCCTTTCTTATCAGAACATGATGATGCTTCGTTATAAGGACGGCAATACGGAAATTATTTTCCCGCGTACTAAGGATAATGCAGGTTGGTTTGACGACCAAGCTCTTCCTCGTGGTGCTGGTGGGTCTGGTTCGCTAGGTGTTACTCAGTTGCTGGTGGACGATTTCTTTATGAAAGACGGTAAAATGCCTATCTTAGGATACAACAATAGTGGTGAAACACAAACAGCCATTGTTGATTTGGAGTCCGGATATAGTGAAACAGGTTATTCTACAGAAGATGATGTGCGTGCTACTAATTGGCATTATGCCGTAGCCGGTTCCAAAGCTAGTGGAGACCGTCATGTCGTTGCTCCAAAGAATACGTTCAATATGTATTGTAATCGTGAACCTCGTTTCTATATTTCGGTGGTCTACAACGAACAGTACCATTGGGGGAAAGGGAAAGCGACCAACTTCTTTTTTAATGGTGAAGATGGGCAGCCGTCGCACGATAACCCGTCAGCCGGTTACCTGATTCGGAAGCATGTTGATCCTACTTTCGTTCATTCAACGAATACCGGTAGCTATAAGTCGCGTCAAGGTATTCTTTATCGCCTTGCTGAAGCCTATCTGAGCTATGCAGAATCAGCACTCGAGTATAGTATTGCTAAAGGTACTTATGATGCCGACAAGACAGATATTGTGAAATACATTGATAAAATTCGTGAAAGAGCCGGCATTCCGCAATATGCAGCAGGAGAAAAAAAGCTCGGAATTCCTACCGACCCGGAAGAGATGCGTAAACTGATTCGTCGTGAGAGAAGAGTTGAGATGAACTGCGAAGGTGGTTTGCGCTGGTTCGACCTGCGTCGCTGGAAAGAGGCGGAGAATGTGCTGAATGGTAACTTCTATGGTATGAACATGCTGGCTGAAAAGGGGAATAGAGATGAGTTTTATAAACGTGTGCGTTATCAAACTCGTAAGTTCAAAAGTTATTGGTGGCCGATACCTCAGGATGAGATAGACAAGAATCCGAACTTGAAACAGATGCCGGGTTGGATGAATTGATTAACACTATAAAATCAATAAGAAATATGAGAAACAAACTATTTTATGCATATCTGCCATTGGTAGTACTGTTTATCCTTGGCGGATGTAAAGATGATAAAGAAGCTGATTTGACATGGCTCACCAACCCCGGTGAGAAGATGGAACTGACTGTTTCGGCTACCGATATAGAATTAGATAGGGACAGACCGAATGAAGTGGCGGTGAGTTTTGAGTGGACACCGGCTCGTGAGATGCCCGAAGACTATGCTATCTCTTATGTGACTAAAATAGATATTGAAGGACACGAGTTTGAAAGCTGTGTACGTGTTGATGAGGACTATGGAGTATTTAGTAAGAGTTATACCACTGAAGAGCTGCAAATGTTGCTGGTGGATAAGTGGGGACAGAACTACTCCAAAGTGGTGCCCGTGCAGTTTCGTGTCATTGCAAAATGGGAGGGTGGTCCCCGTTATGCTATGCCCGAAGTGCGTACTGTTACTGTAAATGTGCGTCCTTACCGTCCATTGGTATGGGAAGCCAATCGCATTGTTCTTTCCGGAACTTCTACCGACAATGATAAGCTGGTAATGAGCAAAACCATGGAGAATGAGTTCCAATATGCGTTTGTACAAGATTTAGTGCAGGGTGAGATGGGGATTGCTTTGGAAACAGAACAGGGTGAATCTTATATCCAACTGGCAGAAGGCGTTAACAACTGGGTAGACGGTGAAGAGGTAGATGTTGTATTGGGAGATGAGCCTGCGATGCTGAATTTGCCTAAAGACGGAGAATATCGTGTAATATTGAACACGGAAACCCGGAAACTGAAAATTTACTCACCGGATAAGAAGCTGGAACCATATAAGGCGCATTTTAAGGATAAACTTAATGGATGGCATGATGTAGATGTTACCAACCTTTGGGCATATGGCGACATTACCAAGTGGGGGAATGATCTGAAGGGCGGCGGCTTCAAGCCGAGTTTGGTCGATCCGCAACTGCTTGTCGGCAAGATTTCATGGACTTCCGCTTGGGGAGGCGGTTCGGATAAGAAAGAAAACGGTAAGTTTGTTCTTGATGTTCCGCATTTCGAAGGCGGTTATCCCGGTGGTCCCCATTTCTCATGGTGTCTTGTTCCTGTAATTCCTGACGATATACTTGCGCTGGACAAGAGTGATAGCCGATGGAAATACAAGCAAGAGTTGAAACTGAACACCTGGACACCTATCCATGCGGAAAGCGAAGCTCGTGAACAGTATCGTGAAGCTATGTTCACATGGTACATGAGACCGTTGCTCACCATCGTCGACTTAAGAAATATGCGGATATACATGAGCGAATATTAAAGTCATTTACTGAAGAGGGTGTGCCTGCCCTGTTTTTAGGGCGGCATATCCTTCTTTTTAAAGAATAATTATATGAGAATGAACTGGAAACGAATAATGATGCCTTTGGGAGTGTTGCTCTTCGGGGCTATGGTAGCAATTGCCTGCTCGGATAGTGAAAGTGAAACGGGAAATACCGGTGATGGGGATTTGCCTGCCGAGAATGTAACGGTGCGGATTAACCCTAATAAGACACGTGTTCTTCGGAATCCTCTGAATGGCTGGGTACTGTATCTGGCGCGTGAGAAAAACGAGACATTTTGGGAAGAAAGAGGCTATGACCACATGTATGTACCCGATCTGGCAAAATACGTAAAAGTCTCCGATTACGCTTCTTCCTGCTACTTGCGTACGAATTGGAAGACATTGGAGCCCCAAAAGGGAAAATATGCTTGGGATGACCCTAGCTCCGATATCTCACGTATCATTAAAAGTGTACATGATAGAGGATTACGTATCGCCTTGCGTGTACTGGTGGATGGGCGCGACCAAAAACAGAATACTCCTGAGTTCGTATTCGATGAAGGCTGTAAATGGTATAATACAGCAAACAATAAGTGTCCTTATCCTGATGACCAAGTGTTCCAAAAGCACTATGGAGAGTTTATCGAGGCTTTTGCCCGCCAATACAATGACCCCGATAAGGTAGATTTTATTGACGGTTACGGATTGGGTAAATGGGGAGAGTCGCATGCTATGATTTATGCTAACGATGGAAATAAGTTTCAGGTAATGGAGTGGATTACAGCGTTGTATGCACGTCATTTCACGAAAGTGCCTCTGGTGATCAACTATCACCGTATGTTGGGCGATACTTATCAGGATTCTTGGCAGGAAACAGTGCCGCCTGATGCGGAGCCGTTGCTGAACATAGCCCTCAATAACGGATACATCCTGCGTCACGACGCTTTTGGTATGAGTGGCTATTATAAAGATTGGGAGAAAAATATTGCCTTGAAATACAGATATAAGCTTCCTATCATTATGGAAGGTGGATGGGTGACCGACACGCACCGTTATTGGTATTTCGATGATGCTTATCGTTATCGGGAAGGTCATCCCGAAGATGTCCGCAAGGGAGAGTTTGAAGATTCCATGCTGGCATGTGTCAATACGATGGACTTCCGTTTGGGTGAAACGGAATCATGGTTTGAAAAAACGTTCTCTTATGTACAGCGTTTTATAGCGGAAGGCGGTTACCGTCTCTATCCGGACATGGTTTCTTTGCCTGTTTCGGCAAATGGTGGTCAGGATGTTACTGTTGTTCACCGCTGGCGCAATATGGGTTGGGGATATTGTCCTACTAATATCAGAACTTGGAATCAGAAATATAAAGTGGCTTTTGCATTGCTGAATGATAATAATGAAGTGAAAAAGATATTTGTGGACGAGCAAACCGACCTGTCGACTTGGCTGAAGGAAGCCCCGACTACTTATACCACCAAGTTGAATCTGAAAGGCGTTTCTGTTGGTGCCTATTCATGGGCGGTAGGTTTGGTGGACGTTACCAAAGACAATGAAATCGGACTCGAAATGGCCGTGAACAAGGATGCCAACCTACTGGATTCCGGTTGGTTGAAATTACAGACACTTACGGTAAAATAAGTAAATACGTATAATGAGTTGTATGATTAAAGGTAAAATGAGATCAGGACTTTTGATGCCTATATTTTTAGGGTCGTTTGCGCTTCAAGCCGCTGCCATAAGCGGCGGGTCGGATGCCGGAACCTTGAAACAGAACTTGGCACGGGATAACAAGATAATAAGAATAGAACCAGACAGGCAGCGCTTGTTGCGTAACCCACAAACCGGCTGGGTGCTTTATGCCACCCCCGGTGTGAAGGAAGATTTCTGGGAGAAGTGTGACAATATGCAGGTACCCGGTGTGGGAACGGTAAAGGTGTCCGATTATGCCCATACTCTTTATATCCGTACCAGTTGGAGGAAGTTGAATCCTGAAGAAAACGTTTATGGCTGGAATACGGATCCCATGCTGAAAATGCTGATTGAGGGAGCACGTGCAAGAAAAATGCGTCTTGCTTTCCGGGTGGTGGTCGACAGCCGTGATAAAGGCTATGACTTTACGCCCGACTTTGTGCGGGAGGCTGGTACGAAGGGCTTCGTGTGGAGAGGAAGATGGTCACCTTATCCTGATGACCCTATTTTTCAAAAGTATTATGAAAAATTCGTTTGGGCTTTAGCCAAAGACTTTGGCAATCCTGACGAGGTGGACTTTATCGACGGAACAGGTCTGGGAAAGTGGGGCGAGTATCACACTACGCTTTATTCTACGGGAGATGAAAAGCCCCGTAAACCTGTACTTGACTGGCTGGCAGACTTGTATCTGAAAGCATTCAGAGACGTTCCGGTTGTCATCAACTATCATCGTTTTGTGGGTGCCGGTAAGGACTGGGACGATAATAAGTATGACCTTGACAGTGAGTTCTTGCTTGATGAAGTAGTTGAAAAAGGATATTCTTTGCGTCATGACGCATTCGGTATGGGGCTGTATTATGGTGAATGGGAACGTGACTTTGCCAAGAAATATTTCGGCGTTCGCCCCATACTGATGGAAGGCGGATGGATTACAGGCAAAATCCACAGCTTTTGGGTGGATCCCCGCAATTATCGGAAGGGACATCCCGAAGATGTGCGTCAGGGAGAATTCGATGATAGTAAAGAGGCGCGTGTCAATATGATGGACTTCCGTGTGGGTGAAACGGAATCGTGGTTTCACAATACATTCCCTCTTGTGCAACGGTTTATTTCGGAAGGCGGCTATCGTCTCTATCCGGATATGATTTCTTTACCTACAGATGTGGCAAAAAATCAGAAACTTCGGATTATACACCGTTGGAATAATCTTGGCTGGGGATATTGCCCCACCAATATTCCGCAATGGAACCAAAAATATAAAGTGGCTTTCGCGCTGATGGACAGTCGGAATAGGGTGCAGAAGGTGTTTGTGGACAAACAGACAGACTTATCCAAATGGATGCAAGGCATCCCTGCAGTTTACACTTTTGATTTACGTCTCAAAGGAGTAACTCCGGGGAGTTATTATTGGGCAGTGGGGCTTGTTGATACTACCAAGGATAATGCGATCGGCTTGGAAATGGCTGTGCCGGAGAACATGTTGAATGCCGGATGGGCTAAATTACAGGAAGTAACCGTAAGGTAACAGGCAATCAGCTACTTGATGGGGTTAACGAAAGGTTACAGGATTCGTGTACCTTGAAGAAATAATAATAACTTTTTAACCATGAAAAAACTATTGATAGTATTGGCCTTGGCCTGTACTCTGTCTTCTCTTTATGCACAGAAAACCTGCTATAGTGAGTTGAAGGGAGATACATTAGTGATTGGAAATGAGTGTATTGAACGAAAATTCATTTGGAATGACGGTAATCTTGTCACTTATAGTCTGAGCGATAAGGCAAACCGGAAAACAACTTTCACGGTAAAGCAGGCACCGGACTTCTTTATCTCCAAAGATACCCGGGAAGCTTCCAAAGGAGCTTGTCGGGTAGAAAAGGTGGCTGCGACTGATATTCATCCGGCCTACTTGAAGACGATAGTTACATTCTCTTTGGGAACATTGGATATACAACGGATTTATCGTATATATGACGGTTGTCCGGCCATAGCATGTGACACTTATCTGAAAGGGAGTGTTAACAGCGTTTTTGGCGGACGGGAAGAAAATGCGGCTGACCGGAAAAACATCGAGTTCGTTGAAGACATGAAATCCAAATCCGTTACGGCTATTTTGGATCAATTATATCTTAAAGGGCAGCATTGGCATGCCAAGGCTGTTGAATTTTGGGATGTGACAGATTGGAACAACAATTTGTTGGCAGAGAGGGATGTTATAGCCTATCGTAAAAACAGTTATCGGGGGAATTTGCTCTTTGTTCGAAACGGGGAAGAAGGCACCGACTTTTTCTTTCTGAAAGAATCCCCTTGTTCCAGTGTCCAGTTAGCCTATAAAGGTGCTGATTTCATCGCAGAATTCGGAAAATTCATGATTACAGGACTGGGAATTACTGAAAAGAATATTCAGGAAGATACATGGACAAGAACATATAGTTGCGTCACAGGGGTATATGGCGATGGTGAATTGCAGGCACTGACAGCGCTCCGCAGTTACCAGAAGAATATTCGTCGTCATTTCCGGAATCGTGATGAAATGGTTATGATGAACACTTGGGGCGACCGTAGTCAGGACACAAAAGTCAATGAGGCATTTTGCCTGCAAGAGTTGGAACGTGCCGCAAAACTGGGAATCACTCATTTTCAAATAGATGATGGATGGCAGGTGGGCAAGAGCCCGAACTCAGCGGTAGCTAAAGGTTCTTTTAAGAATATCTGGGACAATAAGGACTATTGGAAACCGGATCCTGTCAAATATCCCCGCGGATTGGCTCCGATAGTAAAGAAAGGAAAGAAACTGGGCATTGAAATTGGTTTGTGGTTTAATCCGAGTGTGCAGAATGATTTTGTCGACTGGGAGAAAGATGCCGAAACACTGATAGGATTGTATCGTGAATATGGTATCCGTATTTTTAAGATTGACGGATTGACTATTCCTACCAAGAAAGCGGAGATTAATCTCCGGAACTTGTTTGATAAAGTATTGGCGGAAACGGATAATAAAGTCATGTTCAATTTGGATGCGACAGCCAGTCGGCGGGGAGGTTATCATATGTTCAACGAATATGGAAACATCTTTTTAGAGAACCGTTATACGGATTGGCAGAATTACTATCCGTACTGGACGCTTCGCAACCTGTGGATGCTGTCCAAATATGTTCCGGCAGAGAAATTACAAATCGAGTTTCTGAATAAATGGAGAAATACGGAGAAATATGGAGATGATCCGTTTGCCCCGCACCGATATTCTTTTGAATATTTGTTTGCGACCACTATGGCGGGGCAACCATTGGCATGGTTTGAGGCTTCCAACTTGCCGGAAGAAGCATTTGGCATTAGAGACTTAATGGAGAAGTATAAGAAAGTGCAGTATGATTTCCATCAAGGAACTATTTTACCGATTGGTGAAGAGCCTTCGGGGCGCTCGTGGACTGGATTTCAGTCTCTTTGTCATTCAAAAAACGGTTATCTCCTTATTTACAGGGAAGATAATGCACGGGAGGAGACATGGGTGGAAACATGGTTGCCCGAAGGTGCAGAAGTTATGTGTACGCCGATACTGGGGAATGGGAAACTGATGGTAACGACTGTCGGCAGAAAAGGAACAATAAAAGTCTCTCTACCTGAGAAGAATGACTTTATGCTATATCGCTATGAAATAAGATAATTATCCTGTTTACAGGCCATATATATACAGCGTGGTGGGTATATAGATACACCACGCTGGATATATATACTCACCATGCTGGATATATATACTCAGTAACGTGAGCGTAAATCGTTGATAGTTAAGAATATTAATCTTATAAATAGATAATTTAATGCAAATCAGAAAAAAGACAATCGTGTGTATGTTGCTGTTTATCCTTTTTGTAGGGAATGCAGTAGCTCAAAACCTGATAACTAATGTATATGGTCGGGATATCCGTTCTTTAAACGGCAAATGGAATGCTATCATTGACTTGTATGACCAAGGTCGGGGAATGAAGGTATATAGAAATCAAAGTCCTAAAGGAAACACTGATTTCTATGAATATTCTTTTCAAGGAGGATTGCGGCTGAATGTTCCTGGTGACTGGAATTCACAAACGCCGGAGCTTAAATACTATGAAGGCACAGTATGGTATGCACGTCATTTTGATGCAAAGCGTTTGACACATAAACGTCAGTTCCTTTATTTCGGAGCTGTCAGCTATCGTTGCCGTGTTTATTTGAATGGGGCAGAGATCGGAAGTCATGAAGGAGGATTTACTCCCTTCCAGATAGAAGTGACGGACTTGCTGAATGAGGGAGAAAATTTTATTGCCATTGAAGTAAACAACCGTCGTACCAAAGATGCCATACCTGCCATGTCATTTGACTGGTGGAATTATGGCGGTATCACACGTGATGTATTATTGGTCACTACCCCACAAACTTATCTGGAAGACTATTTCATCCAACTGGATAAGGAATCTCCCAACCGGATGATTGCCAAAGTCGCTCTCTCGGACAAAAAGGCAGGTGAGAAGATTACGGTTTCTATCCCTGAACTGAAAACAAGCATTGATATGCTGACTGATGCCGAAGGAAAGGCTGAAACGGTATTCAATATAAAGAAGTTAGAACGTTGGTCGTCGGAGAATCCTAAACTTTATGAAGTAATCGTTTCCTCAGCCAATGATCGTGTAGAAGAACAAATCGGCTTCCGCAATATCACGGTGAAAGGAACGGATATTTATCTGAATGGCAAGCCGACATTTATGTGCAGCATTTCCTTTCATGAAGAAATCCCTCAGCGCATGGGGCGTGCTTTCTCGGAAGCAGATGCGGCGATGCTGCTGAATGAGGCAAAAGCGCTTGGCGTAAATATGATTCGGCTGGCACATTATCCGCAAAACGAATATACGGTGCGACTGGCAGAAAAGATGGGCTTTATCCTTTGGCAGGAGATACCTGTCTGGCAGGGTATTGACTTTACGAACAACAATACCCGTAAGAAAGCGCAAAGGATGTTGTCTGAAATGATAAAGCGTGACCAGAATCGCTGTGCAGTCGGATATTGGGGAATTGCCAATGAAACGCAGCCTTCCAAAGCACGGAATGAATTTCTTACCTCTTTGCTGGAAACAGGCAAACAATTGGATACGACCCGTTTGTATGTGGCTGCTTTCGATTTGGTACGTTTTAATCGTGAGAAGAAACGTTTTGTGATGGAAGATTCATTTACCTCACAACTGGATGTTGTAGCGGTCAACAAATACATGGGTTGGTATCATCCGTGGCCCATCGAGCCGGAAAATGCGGTATGGGAAGTAATACCGGATAAACCGCTGATTATATCGGAGTTTGGCGGTGAGGCATTATACGGGCAGTCGGGAGATGAAAATGTAGCAAGCTCCTGGAGTGAAGAATACCAAGCCCGGCTTTACAGAGACAATATCCGTATGTTCGACAATATACCGAATCTTCGGGGGGTATCTCCATGGATTTTATTTGATTTCCGTTCTCCGTTCCGTTTTCATCCGACCAATCAGGATGGCTGGAATCGTAAGGGATTAGTCTCGGATCAGGGAATACGCAAAAAGGCGTGGTACTTGATGAGGGAGTATTATAAAACAAAGTTTGGTGAGTAGAAATTAATTAGGATGTAATCTTAAATATCCATGAGACAAAATAGCTTTCGGTTTGTATGTTTGCTTTTTGGGCTTTCATTTCTTGGAGGAGAAATGAAAGCCCAACAGAAATCGGCCCATGAAACAGGGCTTCGCTCCAAGTCTACATCAGAACTTGCGGAACTGGAACAAGTTATCACAAAAGTAAATTATGATGAGAGTAAGGTGCCTGTCTATACGCTTCCTGATGTCCTGACCCTGACTAATGGCAGAAAAGTGACGACTAAAAAAGAATGGGTGGAAAAGCGGCGTCCGGAACTGCTCCGCCTGTTCGAAACTCAAATATATGGTAAAGCTCCAGTTCGCTCGAAGGACTTGCATTTCCGGCTACTGAACGAAGATAGAGAAGCTTTGGGCGGTTTGGCTACCCGTAAGGAAGTAGCCGTTTATCTCACAAAAGATGAGAAGCATTATCTGACAGTACTTATGTATCTGCCTAATCGGCGAAAAGGGACTGTTCCCATGTTTTTCGGAATAAATTTCAAAGGTAATCATGCCATTCACCCGGATGAGGGCATCACTTTCCCGTCAGAAGAGAGAATGATTGCTTATGGCAGAAAACGTATGTTTCCCCGGGGTAGTGCAGCTTCCAGATGGCCGGTAGAGATGTTGATGGAACATGGATATGGACTGGCCACTTTCTACCGTGGGGACATTGATCCGGATTTTGATGATGGTTTTCAGAACGGAGTTCATCCGTTGTACTACAAAAAGGGACAGACACGGCCTGCTGAAGATGAGTGGGGAACTCTGGCTGCCTGGGCATGGGGAATGAGTTGTGCGATGGATTATTTTGAAACGGATAAAGACATTGACGCCAAACGTATAGCCATCTTCGGACATTCACGTCTCGGAAAAACGACTTTATGGGCCGGTGCGATAGACCCACGTTTTGCTTTGGTTATTTCTAATGATTCCGGTTGTGGTGGTGCGGCATTGTCGCGGAGAAAGTTCGGAGAGACTGTACGGGCTGTGAACTGTCAGTTTACACATTGGTTTTGCCGGAATTTCTGGCAATACAATGATAAAGAAGACACTCTTCCTGTCGACCAGCATGAATTGATTGCTCTGATGGCTCCCCGTCCGGTCTATATTGCCAGTGCGGAAGAAGACCGCTGGGCTGACCCGAAAGGGGAATTTCTTTCCGGTGTATATGCCTCTCCTGTTTATGAGTTGTTCGGGCTGCCGGGATTGCCGGTAAAAGAAATGCCGGCTGTTAATCAGCCTGTATTGTCAGGCACTATAGGTTATCATATCCGTTCGGGAAAACATGATATTAATCTGTATGACTGGACGCAGTTTGTGAAGTTTGCCGATAAACATTTGAAGTAAGATCACTAATAGATATTTATATGAAGAACAAGTTTATAAAGTTAGTTTTTGTTGCATTTGCGCTGATAACCCAATTATCACCTTTGAAAGCGCAGACGCAGGAAATAGATTTATCCGGTAAGTGGGGATTTCAGACGGATGTGATGGATTTCCGGCGTGGTTCGTTAGATGTGCGTTATATACATCGTTTGCAAGAATCGATTGTCCTGCCGGCCATTACGGATGATTACAAGATAGGTTACAAATCTCCGTATCGGCATATTGACCGTCTGACCCGTGTATATGAATACATGGGGCCGGCTTGGTATCAACGTGAGATTGCTATTCCGAAGGAGTGGAAAGGGAAACGTATCTTCGTGTATTTTGAACGGATACATTGGCTAAGTTCCATTTATGTGGATACGAAAGAGGTTAGTAAGATTGATTATGTCAGTGTTCCTCATAATCATGAACTGACAGATTTTGTGAAACCGGGTAAGACACACGTTATTACCGTATGTATTGACAATCGTTATCAGTATGATACCCACAAATGGGATCATGCTCATTCCGAATTTACGCAAATCAACTGGAATGGCATATTGGGTGAAATGAAGTTAATGGCTGTAGACCCTGTGTACATTGATGATATGCAGTTATATCCGGATGTGTCAGACCGTTCGGTAAAAGTGAAAATGAAAATACTGAATCATACTCATAAACCGGTTACCGGAAAAGCGGCTTTTACAATATCAGGCAATTCGTATGATTTGAATAAAGAGATAACCGTCAGTGGAAATGATTCTGTCTTTTATGTAGAAGATGTTATCGCATTAGGAAAGAATGTCCGGTTGTGGGATGAATTTACTCCCAATCTTTATACATTGCAATGTGACCTGACTATCCGTGCTGACAATGCAAACTATCAACATAGCCGTTCTACTACTTTCGGAATGCGTGAGATAACGGCGGATAAGGATAAAATCTATCTCAATGGTAACCGGATACACTTACGTGGAACAGTAGAGAACGCTGTCTTCCCTAAAACAGGCTATGCGCCGGTGGATGATGCGTCTTGGGAACGTGTGCTGACTATCCTGAAAGACTATGGAATGAATCACATGCGTTTTCATTCTTGGTGTCCGCCTGCGGCTGCATTTCGGGTGGCTGATAAATTGGGAGTATATCTTGAAGTGGAAATGCCGATGTGGGGAAAAGATGCTGAACCGGACGAAGCCCGTTATAATTTCTTCCGTCGCGAGCAGAAAGCCATTCTGAAAGAGTATGGCAATCATCCTTCCTTTGTTCTCTATTGCAATGGTAATGAGATTACCGGTAATTTTGATTTTATCGAAGAACTTACTCATTATGGACGTACCACTGACAGCCGCAGACTGTACAGCGGTTCGACGGCCCGTACCCGTGTCAAGTCCGACCAATTCTATATCACTCACCAGACTACCAAAGGTCACATGGCTATTTATGAAGGACGACCATCTACCGACTGGGATAAAAACAAAGAGTTGGGTATTGACGTACCTGTCATTTCCCATGAATCGGGACAACGCTGTATCTATCCTAATTTTAAGGAGATTCCTAACTTTACCGGCCCTGTACAAGCACGCAATTTTGAAGTGTATCGTGATTCCTTGAAAGCACATGGCATGTTGGATCAGGCAGATGATTTCTATCAGGTTTCCGGTGCGCAAACCGTACTCGAATATAAAGACGTGATTGAAGCTCAACTGCGTACTTATCTGAAATCCGGTTTCCAGCTTTTGTCTATTAATGACTTTACGGGGCAAGGATATGCGCCTGTCGGTATCCTCGATCCTTTCTGGAACTCTAAAGGACTGATTACACCGGAGAAGTTCCGGGAATTCTGTGCTCCGACTGTGGCTCTGCTGCGTTTTTCGAAACGTTCGTACTATAACGACGACGTATTCACAGGAAAAGCGGAAATCTATAATTATAGTCCCTCTGCCCTGAAAAACGCTAAGTTTAAGTGGTGGGTGACAGATGCGGACGGCAAGGTGCTGAAAAGTGGAAAGCTAAAAACACAAAATATCGGTAATCATGGTGTTTTTTCCGCAGGAGAATTTAGTTATGCACTTAACGGTATCACCGCTCCTCAAAAGCTGACTGTTCATTTATCGGTGAATAATACAATCAATAATAGCTGGGATATTTGGGTATATCCTCGTCGGGAACTGAAAGAACTGATGCAGTCTACGGCGGATGTTCTCTATACGACGGTATTTGACGACAGGGCTAAACAATTCCTTAAAGAAGGAAGGAAAGTTGTCCTATGCCCCATGCCGGCTAAGGTTATAGGGCGTAGTTCCAATTTCCATAATCATTTCTGGAATCCTATCATGTTCAAATGGAAACCGATGACACTGGGTTGTCTGATTCATACAGACAAGGCGATGTTCGACGATTTCATTACGGAAAAACACCTTGACTGGCAATGGTGGGACATCTTAACGCATGCCAAAGTAATCGAAATGGATGAGGCGCCACGTCAGTTGCGTCCGTTCATTCAGGTGATAGACAGTTATGAAACTAACCACAAACTGGGAATCGGTTTTGAAGCCAGAATAGGAAATGGGAAGCTGATGGTGTTGGCACTGGATACAAAGAAAGAAATGGAGAAACGGCCTGCCACTCAACAACTGCTGGTTAGTATCGACCGCTATGTGAAGAGTGACCGCTTCAACCCGCAAGTAGATGTAGAAGCGTCGTTTATAGAATCGTTCTTAAGAAAATAGGGAAAGAATGAGAAGTTTTAGTTTTATTCTAAGTCTTTTGTTTCTGACATCTGTATCGGCACAGGAAATACAGATGTCGGAGACGGCTTCTTTGGAGCAAATTTACGGAGAAGTGCAGGAGGCAGAGGAATTGCTGCCGATGAATGAGTTGGGACTTGAGTTCGGATACGCCCTTTATGAGGCCACAATCACGGCAGAGGAGGAGAACCCGGTATTGACGGTGGAAAATGTAAGAGACTATGCCGCCGTATATGTAGATGGAAAGTTACAGGGATGGATGACGGAAGAGAAGAAAGCAATCCCCTTACAGGTGCTTGCAGGCAAGCACACCTTGCAATTATATGCGGAAAATATCGGCCGTATCACCTATGGGCCGGAGATATTGGATAATTCCAAAGGGCTTTTTGGCAGTATCACCTTGTCGGATACGGAAATAGGGAATTGGAGAATGATTCCTTTGGCGGTACGCGATTGTGCAGTCGGTGAACTGACTTTCGCACCACAAACGGACGGTGGTCGCCCTTGTTTCTATAAAGGGACTTTTACAGTAGAAATCCCCGCTGATACTTATCTGGATGTCTCCGGTTGGGGAATGGGAGAAGTATGGGTGAACGGACATTATGCGGGCTCTTACTGGGAACAGAATGCGCAGCAATCTATACAACTTCCAGCAGAAACATTGCAAAAGGGAGCAAATTCCCTGACCGTTTTTGAACTGAAAAGTAACGGCAAGCGCACCATGCGCCTGTCAGATAAAGCTATATTTAATTAAATGAAAGAAACCATGATGAAAAAAAGGTTGATAGCGTGTGGGGTGTGCCTTTGGACGGCGTTTTGCATGCTTGAGGCGAGGAATGAGAAGCCTGCCGTATATAAAGACGCGAAAGCTCCGACGGAGAAGCGTGTGGAGGATTTACTCTTGCGCATGACAATGGAAGAGAAAGTGCTTCAACTGAGCCAGTATGTTGCGGGACGGAATACGAACGCGAACAATATTGGTGAGGAGGTGAAGAATATCCCTGCGGAAATCGGTGCGCTTCTTTATTATAGCACTAGTCCCCACCTGCGTAACAACATACAGAAGAAAGCTATGGAAGAGTCGCGGTTGGGGATACCTGTACTGTTCGGGCACGATGTGATTCACGGATTCCGTACTGTTTACCCGATTTCCATTGCGCAGGCTTGTTCGTGGAATCCGGCTTTGGTGGAGAAAGCTTGCGCCATGGCTGCCAGGGAAGCGCGTCTGGCAGGACTGGACTGGACGTTCTCGCCGATGATTGATGTGGCACGCGATCCTCGCTGGGGGCGCGTTTCCGAAGGATATGGGGAAGACCCGTATACGAACGGAGTTTTTGCTGTCGCTTCAGTGAAAGGATATCAAGGTAATAATTTGGCGGACGGGGAGCATATTGCCGCTTGCCTGAAACATTATATCGGTTATGGAGCTTCGGAAGCGGGACGTGACTACGTATATACGGAAATCTCTCCGCAGACTCTTTGGGATACCTATATGCTTCCCTATGAAATGGGAGTGAAGGCGGGTGCCGTTACCCTGATGAGTGGCTTTCATGATATAAGCGGTGTACCCGCCTCTGCCAATCATTATACGATGAGAGAGGTATTGAAAGGTCGTTGGAGTCATGACGGATTTGTAGTTTCGGATTGGGGTTCCATTGTACAGTTGATTTCCCAGGGAGCGGCGGAAGACCTGAAGGAAGCCAGCGAAAAAGCAATCATGGCAGGCGTGGATATGGACATGATGTCCCGCGGATATGACAAATACCTGAAAGAACTAGTAGGGGAGGGCAAGGTGCCGGTGGAGATTGTGGACGATGCCGTTCGCCGCATCCTTCGTTTGAAGTTCCGCCTGGGCTTGTTTGAGAATCCTTACATAAGAGAGACGACAGAAAAGGAGCGCTTCTTGCAGCCGGAAGATATAAAAATAGCAGAGAAATTGGCGGAAGAGTCTTTTGTGCTGTTAAAGAACAAGGAGAAACGTTTGCCATTGGCGGCGGATACAAAGGTGGCGGTCATAGGTCCGTTAGGTAAAAATCGCTGGAACTTGTTAGGCTCCTGGACTGCTCACGGCAAGGACGGTGATGTGGTAGGAATTTATGACGGGCTGAAACTGGAACTGAAAGACTTGTCACAACTGCTGTATGCCAAAGGATGCGACTTTGACGGTAAGGATGAATCGGGCTTTGCCGAAGCTGTCGCTACGGCCGGGAAGGCGGATGTCATCCTGCTTTGTCTAGGTGAAAAGCGGAACTGGAGCGGGGAGAATGCTTCGCGTGCTTCCATTGCCTTGCCGAAGATACAGGAGAAATTAGCGATGGAACTGAAGAAGACCGGCAAACCGATTGTGCTGATTCTCTCCAACGGACGTCCGTTGGAACTTTGCCGTCTGGAGCCGGTTTGTGACGCCATTGTTGAAATCTGGCAACCGGGCATTGCCGGAGGCAAACCGCTTGCGGGCATTTTGACAGGAAGAATCAATCCTTCCGGCAAGTTGCCCATTACTTTTCCGTATGCAACCGGACAGATTCCCATCTATTATAATCGGCGGCAGAGTGCCCGTCCTCATCAGGGCAAGTATCAAGACCTGACGATAGAACCGCTCTATGAGTTCGGACATGGATTGAGCTACACTACTTTTGAGTATGGCGACCTCAAGGCATCTGCTACTCAACTAAAAAGGGGAGATAAACTGTCAGTAGAAGTTGCGGTGACCAACACAGGCGACAGGGATGGTGCGGAAACTGTCCATTGGTTCATTACAGACCCTTATTCAACGATTACCCGTCCGGTAAAAGAATTGAAATATTTTGAGAAGCAAACGATTAGGGCCGGTGAAACCAGAACTTTCAGATTTGAAGTGGATTTATTACGTGACTTGGGCTTTATTGATGGAGACGGTAAACGCTTTTTGGAAAAAGGTACTTATTATGTACAAGTGAAGGATAAAAAGGTGAAATTGGAATTGATAGACTGAAAGTAAAGAATTGATAATATGAGAAAGATATTCTTGTTAAGCGCATACCTTTTATGCAGTGTTTTCGTGAGAGCGGTAGAAATCCCTTTCCAAAAGTCCGAAGTTAAGTCTATCATGAGAAAGGTTGCGGATTGGCAAATTGCCAATCCACATCCGGCTCCTGAACATGACGACCTGAACTGGCCGCAAGGTGCTCTCTATGTCGGTATGGTCGATTGGGCTGAATTGGCAGAGAAAGAAGACGGTGATGATACTTACTATAAATGGTTGACCCGTATAGGTCGCCGGAATTGCTGGCAGCCGGACAAACGGTTTTATCATGCTGATGATATTGCCGTGTCACAATCCTTTTTGGATTTATATCGCAAATATAAGGATGAAGAGATGATTGTACCAACATTGGCTCGTACGGAATGGATTATCAATCATCCTTCTAAAGGCAGTTTCAAATTAGTGGAAGGTGACTTGAAAACTTTGGAACGGTGGACTTGGTGTGACGCCCTCTTCATGGCTCCCCCTGTATATGCCAAACTGTATATGCTGACCGGAGACAAGAAATACATCAAGTTTATGAACCGTGAGTATAAAGCGACTTATGATTACTTGTTCGATAAGGAAGAAAATTTATTCTACCGTGACTGGCGCTATTTTGATAAGCGTGAAGCTAATGGCAAGAAAGTCTTTTGGGGTCGTGGTAATGGTTGGGTGCTTGGTGGTCTGGTTGAAATATTGAAAGAGTTACCTCGAAAAGACAAGAACCGCAAATTCTATGAGGAACTGTTTGTGAAACTGGCTACACGGATTGCCGGATTGCAGCATCCTGATGGCTTCTGGCACGCAAGTCTGTTAGACCCTGCTTCTTATCCGTCACCGGAAACCAGTTGCACTACTTTTATAGTTTATTCCATAGCCTATGGTATTAACGAAGGGTTGTTGGATAAGGTGACTTATCTTCCTGTGATGATAAAGGGATGGAAGGCATTGTTATCGGCAGTGGAACCGGATGGGAAACTAGGCTATGTGCAGCAAATCGGTGCTGATCCGAAGAAAGTGACTCGTGATATGACGGAAGTTTATGGAGTCGGCGCTTTCTTGATGGCGGGCAATGAAATCTATAAAATGGCAAGATAATTTGTGTCTTTATGGAGAAGAACTGTAGCAAAACTAAAAAGCTCGTTCTGTAAGGTCCAGATGGTAGCTGTTAAGTGTGGAAGAGCTATATCAAACTCCGTTTTCCGAGTGATGATATAGCTTTTCTCATTGTTGGGGGAAAATAGGCTAATTGATAAAGAAAGTTAATATTATGAGACTTGACCTATATAATACATAAGAATTCTGCGCCTGTCAATATATAAAATAAACACATAGCGAAAAAGTAAATTTGGGCAAAGCGTAGCGAATTAGCTGATAGAGCGTTCGTTACGCTTTGTTTTTCTATGGGGCAGAGCCAACGAAATACCACCTCGAAGCCAAACGGTGCAGAAGTTCAGTTACCACCTCGTTACTCCCGTAACGGATGCAGATTTCTTGCTAAAAGGTTCTTTTTCTGCGTTTTGTGTTGATTTACATAGCTGTCGGTAACTCACTAAGAACTAATTTTGTAACCAAAAAAAGGAGTGAGTTATGCGAAGTACATTCAAGGTATTATTTTACGTGAAGAAAGGCAGCGAGAAGCCGAACGGCAACCTGCCTCTGATGTGCCGTATCACGGTGGACGGCGAGATTAAACAGTTCAGTTGCAAGATGGACGTTCCCCCACGCTTGTGGGATGTGAAGAACAGCCGTGCTTCGAGCAAGAGCGTCGAAGCGCAGAGAATCAACCTTGCAGTAGATAAAATCCGTGTGGAGGTAAACCGCCGCTATCAAGAGTTAATGCAGACGGACGGTTATGTTACCGCCGCCAAACTCAAAGACGCCTATCTCGGTATCGGCATCAAGCAAGAAACCTTGTTAAAGCTATTCGAGCAGCACAACGCCGAATTTGAGAAGAAAGTCGGGCACAGCAGGGCGCAGGGTACATTTACCCGTTATCGGACGGTCTGCAACCATATTCGGGAGTTTTTGCCCCATACCTACAAGAGAGAGGATATTCCGTTAAAGGAACTCAACCTTACGTTTATCAACGACTTCGAGTATTTTTTGCGCACGGAGAAGAAATGCCGCACCAATACCGTGTGGGGCTACATGATTATGTTGAAACACATAGTTTCCATTGCGAGGAACGACGGGCGTTTGCCGTTCAATCCCTTTGCCGGATATATCAACTCTCCCGAAAACGTGGACAGGGGCTACCTCACCCAAACGGAGATACAGACGCTCATGAACGCACCCATGAAGAACGCCACCCATGAACTTGTACGGGACTTGTTTGTCTTTTCTGTGTTCACGGGTTTGGCGTATTCAGACGTGAAGAACCTCACCACCGACCGCCTGCAAACATTCTTCGACGGCAATCTTTGGATAATCACCCGAAGAAAGAAGACCAACACCGAATCGAACATCCGTCTTTTGGACGTTCCCAAACGTATCATAGAGAAATACAAGGGGCTGGCTCGGGACGGTCATGTTTTCCCCGTTCCGAGTAACGGCAGTTGTAACAAAATACTCAAAGATATAGGCAGACAATGCGGCTTCAAGGTGCGTTTGACCTATCACGTTGCACGCCACACGAACGCCACGACCGTACTTTTGTCGCACGGCGTACCCATCGAAACGGTGAGCCGCCTTTTGGGACACACGAACATAAAAACCACCCAAATTTACGCCAAAATCACCGCCCAGAAGATAAGCCAAGACATGGAAACCCTGTCGCACAAGTTGGAGGATATGGAGAAGAATATCTGCCGAGCCATCTAATTAAAAACAGAATACCGATGAAAGAAGAAAGGAATATTATCACGATGGACGGGCAGGGCAATATCTTCCTGCCGAGCGATATAGGTGCAACCGCCATGACCGAGTGGGAAATCTGCGAACTGTTCGGGGTTATCGCCCCGACGGTTCGGGCAGGGATAAAGGCACTCTGCAAAAGCGAAGTTTTGAATATATATGATATAAAGCGCATTATCCGCATATCGGACAGATACAGCGCGGAGGTTTACAACCTCGAAACGATAGTCGCCCTTGCTTTCCGTATCGAATCGTTCGGGGCGGCGAAAGTCCGCAGGGCATTATTGGAAAGGATTATACACGGGCGAAAAGAGAAAACGACGGTATTCGTGTCGGTTGTTTCGGACGGCAAGCCCAACAGCCGTTGGAAAGCATGATGATATATCAACATACCAACATGCAAACATACCAACATACCAACATGCAAATCTATCACTATGGTGATATATATTGCAGGTTCTATTCCTCTTTTCAGAGGAAAGCGGAGCAATCATTTCCGTTTACAAAGGCAAAGCAAGCACGGGGCTTTATGTCGGCTAAAAGGTCGGGCGGCTGCGCCGTTTCCCGATAAATCTTCCTCTCGCTTCGCTGCGAGCGTATTTATCGGGAAAACCTTGTATCCGACCGCCCCATGCAAAAGAGCCTTTGAAAACGGAAACGACCGCCCACATCCACCGACCGAAAGGGAAAAAATTAGGTGGGGTTATATGGGTAAGCAGGTGGTAGGAACAGCCACCGCAGAAAGGCAGACGGACGGCACGCCGCAGGGTATTTACGGAGAAAATACCGTAGCTTATTAGGGAATTTTCCGAGCCGCAATACTACGTATCGCTGAAAATTCCCCAATAAGGCAAGGGGCAAGCCCCTCTGCACACCCCATCGGGGACGGCATTTGCCGCCCCCGAAGATACAAAAAATCATTGTTTCACAAGCCAAAAAAGAAAGGAAGAATATATGGGTTTCGTAGTTTTACACATGGAAAAGGCGCACGGCAGCGACAGCGGAACGACCGCACATATCGAGCGTTTCATCATACCGAAGAACGCCGACCCCACACGCACACACCTAAACCGCAGACTCATCGAATACCCCGACGGGGTGAAAGACCGTTCGGCGGCTATACAGCAGAGATTAGAAGAAGCGGGGCTGACACGCAAAATCGGAAGCAACCAAGTACGGGCTATCCGCATCAACGTATCGGGAACGCACGAGGACATGAAGCGGATAGAAGAAGAGGGGCGTTTGGACGAGTGGTGCGCCGACAATCTGAAATACTTCGCCGACACGTTCGGAAAGGAGAACATCGTGGCGGCTCACCTGCACAGGGACGAGGAAACACCGCATATACACGTTACGCTCGCCCCCATCGTCAAGGGAGAGCGAAAGCGCAGGAAAAGGGAGGAACAGACGAAAAAGCGATACCGCAAGAAACCGACCGACACCGTGAGGCTGTGCGCAGACGATATTATGACACGGCTGAAATTGAAGTCCTACCAAGATACCTATGCCGTGGCGATGGCGAAATACGGGATGCAAAGGGGCATAGACGGCTCGAAGGCTCGCCACAAGTCCACGCAGCAGTATTATCGGGATATACAGAAACTCGCCGACAACCTCAAAGCGGAAGTGGTGGATTTGCAACAGCAGAAAGAAACGGCACGGGAAGAACTAAGACGGGCGAAAAAAGAAATACAGACCGAGAAGCTGAAAGGGGCAGCAACCACCGCAGCCGCCAACATCGCCGAGAGTGTCGGTTCTCTTTTCGGCAGCAACAAGGTCAAGACATTGGAAAAAGAGAACATCGCCCTGCATAGGGAGGTAGCCGACCACGAGGAAACCATCGAAGCCCTGCAAGACAGAATACAGAACATGCAGGCAGACCACAGCCGACAGATGGCAGAAGTAGAACGGAAGTACCGCAGGGAGATAGCGGACAAGGAAACGAAGCACAAGGAGGAAATATCTTTCTTGAAAACGGTAATCGCAAGGGCGGCGGCATGGTTTCCCTATTTCCGTGAAATGCTCCGTATCGAAAACCTATGCCGCCTTGTGGGATTCGATGAAAGGCAAACCGCAACGCTCGTCAAGGGAAAGCCGTTGGAGTATGCAGGGGAACTTTACTCGGAGGAACACGGACGGAAATTCACGACCGAAAAGGCAGGGTTTCAAGTCGTGAAAGACCCCACGGACGGGACGAGACTGGTTCTTGCCATTGACCGAAAGCCCATTGCCGAGTGGTTCAAGGAAAAGTTCGAGAAGTTAAGGCAGAACATACGCCGACCTATACAACCGCAAAAAAAAGGTAGGGGAATGAAGATATAACCGTTTTATCTTGCTGGAAAACAATAAAAAAGTGCTGTTCATAATGCCTTATGAATGGCACTTTTTATATATTTGCACACAAAATAAGGATAGAGCAAATAAAAGTAAATACAGAATCGTAAAATTTGATAGATATGAAAACTCAAAAATTAGAAATACTGATATTATTTCTCTGTATATTCGGCTTTATAGGTTGTGATAACAAAGATGAAGAGGGTGAGAAAGTGACAGACTACAAGGAATATTCTTTAACCATTGCATCAAAGAAGATACCCGGTGTTTGTTGGTCAGACGGATTTAATTATTTGTCTGATGTATATGCCGTAAAGAAAGAAAATGCCCAAGAATGGGAGAGCCTTGGAGTCATTGATGAATTTGAGTTTGAGAAAGGATATGAATATAAGGTAAAAATCAGTGAAACAAATTATTTGGATTATAGCATGGGAAATCCCGCATGGACGGAATATGAACTACTTGAAATAATATCTAAAGATAGGAAAGATTCAGAAAATTTGCCTTTACATTTTATCCCTAAATCATACTATGAGAATGTACAGCTTCCTAAATACAGATATGTAGTAGATGCAGATAATAATCAAAAACTTATTGAAGAAGAATTGAAAAAAAAATCTTTTATTCCTTTGGATTTTCATTATATGCTTTGGCGGAGCGAAGACAAATTCCTAAGATGTATTGCAATAAAAGACGATAATAATACATTGGGACCGTGTATTATAAAAAACGAAAACAAAGCCCCGGAAGAAATGCCAGAATCTTACAAATTACTTCCTCCAGAAGGAAATGTGTTTGGTTATGGGAAATGGACTTTTTTAGATGAACATGGAAATGAAACGAATTATCTTTCATTTGATGTGTTTATGGGTCGTTCTGCTAAATCAAGAAACGTAGATTTAACCCCCGATGTAGCTTATCTTTATAAAGACCTTTCTGAATACTACAAAAATAAATATCCGCAAGCCGGAGTGAAAACAGTTGTGGTTTCTTATGCCATTTCTATTAAATAACATAAAATCTTCAGCGAGCATCAATCATCCTAATTATAGTCAAACAGAATTGGTTTGAGAGGGATTTAAATCGTAATTTGTTGATAATCAATTCTTTTTTGTGTAAAATTCTCAAAATAACGCAGTTTGACTATATCATTGCAACTATTATAAGAATCTATTAAAATGAGAACTATAGAATTAAGCACAAAAAAACGTATGAAAAGAATAAATCTGACCGTTTTGTTGTTAAGCGGTGTCTGTTTGTTATGCCAACCCCTTCAAGCCCAGCAGAGCATTGATGCTTGTGACGGTCGTACTTATAAAGTAGGCGACACGCTCCGTATTGGCGAACCATTGCCTTCGGGCTATCTATTTATAAAGCAGATAAACGCCGATAATAAATTCGACAAGTTGAATCCGAAAAACTCAACCGGACGGACTGCCGTCATTACCGACATACCTGCTTACCAGCCCAAACTCTATCAACAGTTCGGCATTTACCAACAGCCGGAAACGCCCCAAATAGTCTTTGCCGAACAGGGCGATTTCAAGATTGGCGTATATCTAAACATGGCTTTAACCAAAGGAAACATCATGTCCGGACATCATGTTTCCCATATGGATGGAGCTGTCGACCTTACCCCGGCTATCTTGTTCGCCTACACACATAAACTTTACGGCAAACCTATCGACACAGCATCAGTCGAGACCTATGCCTCTCTCTCTGCTCCCCAACAGTATGCAGAAGCAGCCAATGACCCGTTTGCATTGGAAGAACTTCGTACAACATATCGGAAAGAACTGGAACAAGCTGTGGCAAATGCAGATTTCAATAAGGTTTTCCGTATCAAATGTTTGTCGGAACTCCAAATGTACGACATCAATCAACAGCGTTTCCCGCTTTCGGGCTTAACGTGTGTCAATGTGGAAACCAAGCAGAACAGAGAATTATCCCAACAAGGTTATTGCTTATGGGGAAGTTGTGCCTTTCATTTCACTAACGCTCCGTCATTTGCCACCCTACCTTGCAAAAAAAACATTGCCCAAGGCATTTATACTATGCGTAAAATGACCTCGGCGACCTTGCCACCAACAGCTACCCTATACGTATATGTGCGCATCCTCCAACAGCCAGTATCACTTCCTGATAAACGTACCATGGTGATGTGTCCCGGAACATCATTCGATTTCGAGTGGTCAACACTCCGTAAAGCATACGGTCAAAAAGCTTTGAACATGGAAATTATACAAACGGACGGTTATTATAATGTCTTCCCTTATAACATACAAGAAGTGACATACAATTATCTTGGTACACAAACGCTACCTAAAAAGAACAATAAATAGTAATATGAAACTAAAAAACATCATTCAGACTACATTGCTAACAATCGTCTTGACATCATGTTATACATCCAGTCGAATAAGTAAATTCAGCTCTGAAAATATAAATTTGGGCATAGATAAAAATCTTTTCATAAAAAGATATGGAAAGCCTTTTAATAAGGAAATATCCTATACACAAGACAATCAAGAGAAAGAAAAACTCTTCTATAAAGAAGAATTAAACAAAGGTACATGGTATATTATAACAACAGCTTTTACTTTTATTGATGATAAACTTATAAAGCAAGAGGTTGTAAAAGAAGAAAGGACTTTTCAAAAATGTGATTGTAATAAATAAGCTATGCCTCCGGTGGGATAACTCGCTGGGGGCTTCTTACATTTTCTGTTTTTTTTCAATCAATTTTATAAAATTGCCGTCACAGTTCGTACTTTCGGAAAAAGATATTATATTTGCAAATGAAAGAGTTATTTGACAGCATAGCAATGTAAAACGCTGAAAATTGCACGGTTGCTAACTCGTTACCGCTACTTCTCAAATAATTCGCTAAGAGTTTATTCTTCAATCGGTTAAGTCAAACCGAGAAAAATCTAAAATAGTAATCTAATTAAATGGAAGACCTGGAAAGAGAACTTTTGTTGATTTCCAAAGGGGATGAACTGGCTTTTAACAGTTTTATGAACCGATATTCGAAGAGGTTATACTATCACGCTTTTGGTATCCTTAGTAATAAGGAAATGGCGGAAGAAGTGGTAGGCGATGTTTTCTTTGAAGTGTGGAAACTACGTAGTACGCTTTTGGAAATTGCCAGTATGTCGAGTTGGTTGAATACGATTGTTTATCGTAAATCAATCTCTTATTTGCGTAAAGAGGTGAAGAGTAATCAGGAGATCTCTTTTGAGGAACTTCAGAATTTCTCTTTCCCTGATATGCAGACTCCGATGGATGATATGCTTTCGCGTGAAGAGATACAGTGTTTGAATGAAGCAATCAATAGTTTGCCGCCCAAGTGCAAGCATGTATTCTTCCTGGCAAAACTGGAACAAATGCCTTATGCGGAAATTGCGCGTATGTTGCAAATTTCACTTCCTACAGTGAACTACCATATAGGGTATGCTATGAATGCTTTGCGAAAGAGACTTGTAGGCGGGTGATTCAGAAAAAAACAGCACTGAAAGAAAAAAAGTGGAAATTAAACCTATAGATAAATTCAACCTCTGCGTCTTTATAAATAGAAAGAAGTTTTAGGTGAAAAGATTGTTTGCAGGAAAAAGAAATTGAAAGGATAAAAAGAATTGAAGATGGATAAAGATATAAATGATTATAAATATGGTGATTTGCTGGACGACATCAAGTTGAAGTCGTTCATACAACATAGCACTCCGGCTGAGATAGATATCTCCGCCATTAAGAAAAGAGCTTTTTTGAAAATGCACCAACAAGAGCGTAAATCTAGGCAGAGACGCATTATGATGTATGTTGGCTCGGTGGCTGCGACGCTGCTTCTTTTAATAGGTATTAAATATATAATCGGGGAGAATACAACGGACGGTTTGTACCGTGCGGAAGTTATGGAAATGATGGCTGATGTTTACGATGAAGAGGTCGAAGTGCCTGTTGGCGAAAAGATGACGTTGATGTTGGCAGATGGTACCAGAATCATAGCCAATTCGCGTACCGTTGTCCGCTATCCCAAACGTTTTAATGGCGAGTATCGTGAGGTATACGTGAAAGGTGAAGCCTACTTTGATGTGGCACACGATGCGGAGCATCCTTTTTTAGTTAATTCTGATAATTTTAGAGTGAAGGTGCTTGGAACTAAATTTAATGTGAACAATTACGATGCTTCGGATTCGCAGGTTGTGTTGGTACAAGGTTCGGTAGAACTCAAAACGTCCAACAATGACAGGGTTCGCATGAAACCGAATGAACTGGTAAATTTGCAGGAGGGTGGTTTTGCTGAGAAACGGTTAGTGAATACCGATGAATATACTTGCTGGATGCAAGGGATGATAAACCTTGCCGGTGAAAGTGTAGAGTCTGTAGCCCAACGGCTCAGTCATTATTACGGAGTGACTATTCTGTTTGATGATAAGATGTCGGCTAATAAACTTTATGGCAAACTAGTACTTGACGATCAGGTAAAGGATGTATTGAAAGCCATTGAAACCATGACGCAAACCCGAATGAAAATTCATGGTGATACGATCTACTTAGTGAAGGAGTAATTATATTTGTTATTGATTATTCCTGAATAAAATAATTACATAGAAACTTATTATTAACCAATTTATAATGCCTTCATAGCAAGGTAGAGGAAACTTATACGCCTTCTCGTAAGGAGAAGCTATGCTTTATTAATACCAGTGAAAAATATGAAAAGATACACTTTGTTACGCACATTTATGCTTTTTATAGCAGCTCTGATACTCTGTGGATGGTCTTCGGCACATACACAAATATCTATAACTAAAGGACTAAAAGCGCCCGAACAAACAGTATGTTTTGAGCCTGATACTACCTCTGTACTCAAAAATCCCCTTACAGGTTGGGTGATGTATTTGGGACGTGCATGGGATGAAAACTTTTGGCAAACTCACCATTATGATGCTATGCCCGTAAATGGTGGGGATTCCACTGTTCGCGTGAGCGATTACGCCGGTACATGTTACATTCGCATCAATTGGAATATGCTTGAGAGTAAAGAGGGAGATTATGTATGGAACGATCCGGACTCACGTATCTATAAATTGCTTGCTTCGGTGCGTGAACGTGGTATGCGACTGGCTTTCCGTATCAATGTAGACAGCCGCGACCAAGGACAGAACACACCTCTTTATGTAAAGGAAGCCGGTGCGAAAGGTTTTCAAGATCCTAATAATCCCCAAATATGGTCGCCTTATCCTGACGATGCCGTGTTTCAACAGAAATACGAAAAGTTTCTTCAAGCCTTTGCTGTTGCTTTTGACGATCCCGATAAAGTAGATTTTATTGATGCTTATGGGCTTGGTAAATGGGGAGAAGCACATGGCGTGAAGTATAATAACTACTCAAATAAAGTAGAAGTATTCGAATGGATTACCGATACCTATGCAAAAGCTTTCAAACGTGTACCATTGGTGATAAACTACCATCGTTTGGTGGGAGATACCATCAGCTGGGCAGAACCACACCCTGATAGTAAAAGATTGCTCGAAAGAGCCATTGCCAAAGGATACACCATTCGTCACGACGCTTTTGGCATGACTGGTTACTACGAACAGTGGGAAAAAGATTTTGCCCGTGCTTACCGCTTTCGCTTGCCCATCATTATGGAGGGAGGATGGATTACCGGAGCGCACCACCGTTACTGGATTGATCCTAGTGGCAAGTATCGCCAGGGGCATTCGGAAGATGTGCGCTGGGGCGAGTACGAAGAAAGCCGTAATGCCCATGTCAATATGATGGATCTTCGCATTGGTGATGAAGTAGCCTCGTGGTTTAATCGCTCTTTCGATTTGGTGAAGCGTTTCGAACGTGAGGGAGGATACCGGCTCTATCCCACAGAGGTCAGTTTTGTAAATAAAGCCCGTTCAGGCGAGCGTGTGAGCGTGCAACACAATTGGCGCAATCTGGGTTGGGGATACTGTCCTACCAATATTCCTCAATGGAAAGGAAAATATAAAGTCTGCATCGCTTTGATGGATGACAATCATAACATTGTGAAAAAACAGCTTGCAGATGAGGCTGATCTCTCAACTTGGGTACAAGGGCGTGATGGTCATTATACCACAACTGTCAAATTGGATGGACTTCAAAAGGGAAACTACACTTGGCTTATTGGTTTGGTTGATACAACCAAAGCATGCCAGCCGGGCTTGAAAATGGCGGTCGACAAGAATCTTCTATTTGAGGGATGGTGCAAAGTCGGTAAACTTAAAATCAACAATTAACTGGTAGATTACTCATAAATCGTTATGCAATAAATATTAATTATTAATCTTATATTATGAATCGAAAAACAATCACAACTACGGTGGTAAGCTTGGCAAAAGCTTTCTGTTTGGCTGGACTACTGTCTGTGCCCGCTTATTCTAGTGCGTCGACTGTTTCGTTCGAAAAGGTAAATGGGATGTATATCCTTAAAGCCGAAGATTCGACAGTGAAACAAGTGTTCGACTACATTGAAAAACATAGCCAATATGTTTTTGTCTATGATCAACCTGTAAAAGATCGTCTCAACAACAAAGTGAACATCGAGTTGAAAGGAAAGTCGATCGATGCTATTTTGACGGAAGTATGTCGGCTAGCCGATTTGAAATATACCATTCAGAACCGTCAAGTAACCATCACTGCTAATCCTTCTAAAAAGGCTACTACTCAAGTGAAAAAGGCGAAGCGCATCTCTGGTCAGGTAGTCGATGCAACTGATCTTCCGATGATTGGTGCTACGGTTCGTGTGAAAGGTAGTGATGCAGCTACTATCACCGACCTTGATGGTAAGTTTCAGATAGACGTTCCCGAGGGTAGCGAATTGCTCATTAGCTATGTGGGCTTTGTGGATAAAATCGTGCGGATAGATAGCAAAAATATGTATGCCATAGTAATGGAAGAAGCTAGCAGAGCGCTCAACGAAGTAGTTGTTATCGGTTACGGTGTGGTAAAGAAGAAAGACCTTACCGGTGCGGTGGCAGCCGTGAAGGGAGAAGAGCTGGTGAACAAGCGTACAGCCATGCTTTCCAATGCATTGCAAGGATCACTCTCTGGTGTGATGGTGACGCGTAATAGCTCTGCTCCCGGTGCAGGAGCCGCCTCTATTCGTGTGCGTGGTATTACCACTATGGGTGAATCGAGCCCGTTAGTGATTGTAGACGGTGTGCAGAGTTCGCTCGACTATGTGAATTCTAATGATGTAGAGAGCATATCTGTATTGAAAGATGCTGCGGCTGCCAGTATCTATGGTTCGAAAGCTGCTGCTGGTGTTATCTTAGTTACTACCAAGCGCGGTAACGATACCGGTAAAATCAATCTGAAATATAATGCTGAATTTGGTTGGGAAATTCCTACTAAACAACCTAGTATGGTGGGAGTCACTCGCTACTTGGAGATGAGCAACGAGTTGAAATACAACGATAACCCTACTGGTGGTTTTTTCCAAGAATATACGGCTGACAAAACCAAGAATTGGGTGAAGTATAATGCTACTGATCCGAACAACTACCCCATTACCGATTGGACTGATCTGATTTTGAAGTCAAGTGCTCCCCGTATGACTCATACTCTCTCTGTATCAGGCGGTAACAAAGCGGTAAAGTCGGTAGCTACCCTTTCGTATGACGAAGTAGACGGTCTTTATGACGGTCGTGGTTTCCAACGCTACATGTTCCGTTCGAACAACGACTTTAATATCAATGATAAACTTAGTGCTCAAATAGACGTAAATATCCGTCATGCTAAGAGTACTGCCACAAACTATGACCCTTTTGATACCATGCGTAAAATGCCCGCCATTTACCCCGCAACCTGGGATGATGGTCGTTTAGCTTCGGGTAAGAGTGGTGCAAATCCTTATGGATTGCTTGTAGCCGGTGGTAATTCGGTAGCTCACAGTACGCAGGTGGCAGGTAAAGGTTCGCTAACCTTCAAGCCTATCAAGGGGCTAAGCATCTCGGGTATCGTATCTCCTTTTATCAACTATCAAAAGAAGAAAGCGTTTAAAAATTCATGTGGATACACCTTGCCCGATGATCCCGAAACCTTTGGCGGTTATTTCGACTCCGGGAGCACTTGGACTACCAATTCGCTCACAGAAACTCGTAACGATGATTATAATGTCACTAGCCAGGCAATTGCCAACTATATGGGAACCTTTGGCAGTCATAATCTCACAGTAATGGCCGGTTTCGAAAACTACTATATGAAGAGCGAAAGTCTCGGTGCTGCGCGCGATAAATATGAACTGACCGGTTATCCTTACCTCAATATCGGTTCGGAAGATTTCCAAACCAATAGCGGTACAGGTTCAGAGTATACTTCAAACTCTGTTTTTGGCCGTGTTATTTATTCGTATGCCGATCGTTACCTGTTCCAGGCTAACGTGCGTCACGATGGTAGTTCACGTTTTGCCAAAGGTTATCGTTGGGGTACTTTCCCTTCATTTTCAGCTGGTTGGGTAGCGAGTGAAGAGAAGTTCATGAAGAACCTCAAATGGGATTGGCTTTCATTCTTGAAGTTGCGTGGTTCATGGGGTATGTTAGGTAACGAACGTATCGGCAGCAACTACTTCCCCTACATTGCTTTGATGAGTTTTGGTAATTCACTTTTCTATATGGCTGATGGAAGTGTAGTTTCTGATAAAACTGCTCGTCCTGCTGTGTTGGCTGTAGAAGATATTACTTGGGAAACGACTACCAGTACTGACTTAGGTCTGGATGTCAACTTTTTGAACAACCGTCTGCAGTTTCATTTCGATTACTATTGGAAAGAGACCAAGGACATGTTGCTGAATATCGAAATCCCTTATTTTATGGGATATAACAACCCTAGTACGAATGCAGGTAAGATGTCCACTCATGGTTATGATATTGAAGTGGCATGGAACGACCAGATAGGAGATTTTAAGTATGGTGTAAATGTGAATTTCTCCGACTTCCTTTCAAAGATTGATTATATGAATGATGGTGAGCAAATCAGTGGTGGTAAGATTAAACGTGCCGGCGTGCTCTTCAATGAATTCTATGGTTATGTGTGCGAGGGCATCTATCAAACTCAAGAAGAAGTGAACAACTCGGCTCGCACTAGTACTACCGTTACAGTTGGTGACTTGAAGTATCGTGACATCAGTGGTCCCGATGGTGTACCCGATGGCGTAATCAGTCCCGAATACGACCGTGTACCTTTGGGTAACTCACTGCCTCGTTTCCAGTATGGTGGTAGCCTTAACGCTTCGTACAAAGGCATTGACTTCAGTCTTGCTTTCCAAGGCATCGGCAAGCAAAATTCTTACCTCTCTACTTCTATGGTACAACCTTTGCGTGATAACTATGGTAACGTACCAGCCATTCTCGAGGGTAAATATTGGAGTCCTTTCAATACTACTGAAGAGAATTTAGCAGCCAAGTATCCCCGCCTTTCGAATGTGTCGAAGAGCAATAACTATGCTACCTCTAACTTCTGGATGTTCAACGGTTCATACTTCCGTTTGAAGAATATCACATTAGGCTATACCCTACCTAAGAGTTGGACACAAAAAGCCGGTATAAACCGTGCCCGCTTCTATGTGAGTGGTAGTGACCTCTTCTGTTTGAGCAATTTCCCTAGTGGTTGGGATCCTGAAATGGGTACATCGGATTATCCTATTACCACCTCTTTAGTAATGGGCATACAAGTTAACTTTTAAATAAATAGGAATAGAATATGAAAACAAAGATATTATTAGCCGGAATGTGCCTGAGTCTTGCTGCTTGCGAGAGCATGGACTTGGTACCCAAATCGCAAGGTAATACCGAGTCTTGGTACACATCCGAAACAGAATTGCGTTTGGCTTCCAATGATTTCTATATTTTAGGTTATTGGCAAGAACCTCTTAGCTCATCCGAACAATGGTCGGACAACACAACCTATCGTCAGACGAACCGTAACCCGGGAAGTGGTGGAACCGTGCTTGATGGAACCCTGAACGGCCAGCAGTATGAAGTATATGCTTTGTGGCAGCAATCATTCAAACTTATTGCCCGCACCAACACAATGCTCGAAAATATTCACAAGGCAAAGGGTGCTGTGACCGAGGAAGTTTATAATCGTTATGCCGGTGAGGCTTATTTCTGTCGTGCCTGCAAATATGCTGAACTGATCTTCTTTTATGGTGATGTGCCCTATCAGGAAGAGACTATAACCATTTCCGAAGCTTTGCAACGTGGTCGCAGACCTAAAGCGGAAGTGATTCCTTTGGTGTATGCTGATTTCGATAAAGCCATTGCCGGTTTGCCTGAAAGCTATGGAAAAGACGAAAATATCCATCCTACCAAAGGAGCAGCCCTGGCTATGAAAGCGCGCTTTGCCCTCTATATGGGTGATTATGAGATAGCTGCACAAGCCGCCAAAGCTTGTATGGATCTTAAACTCTATTCTTTGGAACCTGACTATGCTAAACTTTTCAAGCAGAGCACCAAACTGAATGACGAGAAAGTGTTCGTGATACCTCGCTCCATTGAAAACGAAGTGATGCTCGATTCCTGGATTGTGAAGAACGGTCTTCCTCGTAATGCCGGAGGATATGGCTCATACAATCCCTCATGGGACCTCTTGGCCTCATATCTCTGTACTGACGGGCTACCTATTGACGAATCACCGTTGTTTGATCCTCGCAAGCCTTTCAAGAACCGTGACCCGCGTTGTACAATGACCATCGTTGAATTCAATACCGAGCACTGTGGTTTCGAATACGACCCCAGTCCTGCAGCTAAAACTGTAATGAACTATACCACAGGTAAGACACAAAGCAACCAAGATACCCGTATCGTGAATCAATATA
Organism: Bacteroides sp. OF03-11BH; assembly: GCF_003604005.1. Taxonomy (NCBI): domain Bacteria; kingdom Pseudomonadati; phylum Bacteroidota; class Bacteroidia; order Bacteroidales; family Bacteroidaceae; genus Bacteroides; species Bacteroides sp. OF03-11BH. The sequence continues at coordinate 219,935 of NZ_QTMW01000003.1, forward strand.
GTTCATATACAGGATTGTTGTGGAAGAAAGGTATTGATGCTACGTGGACAGTAGACCAAAAGGTAGAACAAGACTATATCATAATGCGCTATGCTGACGTACTGTTGATTTATGCTGAAGCCATGATAGAACAGAACCTGATTGACGACAGCGTGCTGAAAGCCATTAATATGGTACGTGCTCGTGCTTATGGTGTGAATGTAACAGCTACTGATAGTTATCCTGCCGTGACCACTACCAACCAAACCGAACTGCGACGTGCCCTGCGTATAGAGCGCCGCATGGAGTTTGCTATGGAGAACCAACGCCTGCAAGACTTGATGCGTTGGAAATTGGCAGGAAAAGCATTGAATGGTTACAATTACATCATGCTTATTGACCCCACAGAATTGCTGAACAATATCGTGAACAAGAACCTCTGGTTCTGGGGAATGACTCCGCAAATCGACGAAGATGGTTTAGCAGACTTTGCAGCTCTCTTTAATGCCGGTTATTGTTCGCAGGGTGCTAAACGCATCTTCCCCGAACGCGAATATTTGTGGCCGCTGCCTACACATGATGTGGAGTTGTGTCCCAACTTGTTACCCAACAATCCGGGTTATTAATCCTATAAACTATTACGAACATGAAAACAATGCATTTATATAGAAACCTTGGAATGGTGGCTGTGGGAATGATGAGCATGCTTGCCACCTCGTGCGAAGAGGAGATAGACAATACTGCCTCACGCAACCAGTCGGAGATTGAGTTGACTCCTTCGGGCGAATATATTAAGCTCGATGAAAGTAAACCCAACGAGACAGCTTTTACGCTGAAGTGGAGCACCGCTCACAATTTTGGTGAAGATTATATCACAACTTATAAATATGAGATGCAGCTTATCGGTAGCGATGTTGCAAATATCAAGGAATTTGATGATGATGGTGAATTTCTTCGCTCGTACACCAACAAAGAGATGCAGGATATATTGGTCGATTACTTCGGTCTAACCACCAGTACCATTGGCGAAGTCCTTTTTACTGTTACAGCCAACTTTGAAGGTCCCCGTCTTATGGTGCCCGATATTGCTACTGCAACGGTGAAGTTCAAAACTTATGGCCCCAAACAGTATAAAGCTGATAACCTTTATGTGGGAGGTACTGCCGTAGGCGATGATAATATTAAGATGACGTTGAAAGACGAGACAAACAGAATTTATAGTTACGAAGGAGCTTTGGTTGCCGGTAAGATAAACTTCCCCGTTGACTATGCCGACGAATTGAATGCCATTGGCCCGGAAACCGCCGATGCCCCTATCACCACAGGTGAAATGGCAGGCGTCATATCCGATCGCGCTGAAGCCAATTCGTGGTTAATTCCATCTGCAGCTACCTATCGTATCACTGTGAATATGAGTAAACAGACGGTGAAGATAGTAGAAGCTGGTGCTGTAGTTGAAGCCGATCAGATATTCCTGGCTGGTAGTGCCGTAGGTGGGGAACAGATTGAGATGGCTCAAGTCCTCGAAAATGACCAGATTTATGCTTGGCGTGGTGCACTGAAAGCTGGTAACCTTTACATCCCGCTCACCTTCGAAGGTGAACAAGCGATGGCCATTGTACCGGAAATAGCTGATAGTCATGACATCGAAGATGGTCAATTGTCAACATTCGGACAAGTACTCATTAGCAAAGTGGATAAACAATATTGGACAATTCCGGCCGATGGAACTTACCGCATTGTATTGAATAAGGAGGAGAAATCTATTACCATCTATTCGACCGCTACCGATCTGAAACCACTCACCGTATCGTTCAACAATACCGAACTGGGGAAAAACCCATGGAGTCAGGAAGTCAATGTACTGCACATGTATGGTGGTTTCAATAGTTTTGCTTACGATTCGGGTATTGATGAAGAAACCGGAAAAAGCTTCAAGTACTGTCAAGTGAAGTATAATCTTATTCAGAGTGTTGCCAATCCGAAAGTATTCGTTTATAAAGGTGATGTATTGCCACGTAATGAATATAAGGATAATTATGGGAAGACAAATGCCGGTTGGGTGAACTTCAGCACGCTGCGATATGCTAATAACGGATGGTTCGTTGGTTCTACTGCTGATGCTGTTCGTAATAGCTACAATGGATACACCACAGTAACAGCGGGTAAGATAGAAGGAGCCGTAACAGGTCAGGGCAATAACCGCTATGCTTATTTCCTCATCCCGGAGGGCTGTAACTATGTGGTAGTGGACCTGGAGAACAACACTGTACTCTTTGATATTAAATAAATCCAAAATGAAAGAATAAGAGGTGGAGCTTTTATCACTTCACTTCTTATTCTACCTTTAAATGATAACAATAAACGAGATATATTTTATGAACAAAATAATAAAAAACAGCATCAAGACCTTGTCGATGTGTCTGCTGGCTACTACGTCTTTCATTGGCACTGCTTGTTCAGACGATGATGCCCCTATAACCGATTATAGTTGGAACATTGAAGGCAACACGACCGTCAATATCATGCCCGAACGCTACCAACTGCAGCGTAACCCTATGAGTGGATGGGTCATTTACGCGGGTATTGGAAGTGGTATGATGATGGATTTCTGGGATCTTTATGATAACTTCGAGTCGTCAGAAGGTACTGTGAAGGTATCTGACTATGGCAATACGCTCTACGTACGTGGTCTTTGGAGTAACTTTAATCCTGAAAAAGGCAAATATGTATGGGATGAAAGTGTACAGACCGAACCTGCCAAGCGTTTTCGTATGCTGGTGGAAGGAGCTAAAGAACGAAACTTGAAGCTCGCCTTTACCTTTGTGTGTGATAGTCGTGACAAACATGAAGATGCCTGTCCCGATTATGTAAAAGAGGCCGGTGCTGAAGGATTTACCACTACTACCGGTAGTGTAAACGTATGGACACCTTATCCGGACGATCCCATTTTCCAGAGGGAGTATGAAGAGTTTCTTACTGCTTTTGCAGCCAAATACAATGATCCTGATGTCACTCAATTTGTGAGTGGTTTTGGATTAGGCAAATGGGGCGAGACTCACACCCTGAAATACTCTACAGGTGATGAAGCTCCTAGACAAGCAGTATTTGAATGGATTACAGACGTAATGTCACGCCTTTTCACTAAAGTGCCTATCATGATTAATTATCATCGCTGTTTGCTTAGTGGCAAAGAGTTTAGTGATACCGATACCGATGTAGCTGCCGATATGGTGAAACGTGCCGTAGCTAAAGGCTTCTGTTTGCGTCACGATGCTTTCGGCATGAAGCAATATTATAAGGATTGGGAGCGTGGCATCAGTACTACCTATCATGGTATCGTACCTATTACTATGGAAGGTGGTTGGGTAGAATCATCACACGGTGGTTCTATTGCCGGCGATGGTTACAAGAATTTTGCCGAGGTGCGCCAGGGAGAATATGATGAAGCCAAGGGTGGTTATGTCAACATGATGGACCTCCGCTTTGATACCAACGTGAACAAAGGTGAAACTCATTCTTGGTTCAATACAGCTTTCCATTTGGTGAAGGAGTTTATTGCCGAAGGTGGTTACCGTCTCTATCCCGACCGTCTGTCTATTCCTACTATAGCTCGTAGTGGCAGTAGTGTATCACTTACTCACCGCTGGTCGAACTTGGGTTGGGGTTACTGTCCTACCAATTTGCCGCAGTATGGTGACAAGTACAAACTTGCTATCGCTCTGCTCGATAAGAATACAGAGGAGCCCGTCCGCATCTATATAGAAGACAAAGCAAACATTGCCACTTGGATGAAGGGAGCTCCCAAGACTTACACTACTAATATCAAACTCACTGATGTAGCCGCAGGGAATTACATTTGGGCAGTAGGATTGGTAGATACTACCAAAGAGAATGCCATTGGTATCTTAATTTCAGCCCGCGATGAGTATCAAACCTCCAAAGGTTGGGTGAAAGTGGGTGATATAACTATTCAATAATTAAAAAACGCTGTGCTATGATGAAAAAAATCTTACTGACATGCATAGCCGTAGCCTGTAGCCTTGTGGCTGTAGCCGGAGAACTGCTCATCGAAGCAGAAAGCTTCAGCCAGCGAGGCGGCTGGGTGCTCGACCAGCAGTTCATGGATCAAATGGGTTCACCCTATCTCATGGCACATGGCATGGGTATTCCTGTGGCCGATGCTACGGCAGAAATCAATATTCCCCAGGCGGGCACTTACTATGTATATGCCCGCACCTACAACTGGACTTCACCTTGGACCGATGCCGAAGGACCCGGAAAGTTTCGTCTGGCTTTAGGTGGTAAGTTACTGAAAACTACGTTGGGACACACCGGTAATTCCTGGCAATGGCAGTCCGCCGGTAAGGTCGTATTGAAGGCAGGTACTATTACCCTTGCTTTGAAAGACCTTACAGGTTTTAATGGTCGTTGTGATGCCATCTATCTCACGACTGATATGAATGCGCAACCCACTGCATGGGGCGAGGCAGAGACAGCTGCACTTCGTGCCCGCTTGCAACAACAACAAACGGTGCCCACCCATCAGTACGACTTTGTGGTAGTGGGAGGAGGCGTAGCCGGCATGTGTGCCGCTACGGCTGCTGCCCGGTTAGGTTGTAGGGTGGCATTAGTGAACGATCGTCCTGTACTGGGTGGTAATAACTCGTCGGAGATACGTGTACACCTGGGTGGTATTATCGAAAAGGGACCCAACGAGGGGTTAGGTCGTATGATACGCGAATTCGGTCATGAACGTTCCGGTAATGCCCAACCGGGTGACTATTATGAAGATCAGAAAAAGGAAGACTTTATAGCTGCCGAAAAGAATATCACCCTTTATGCTTCGCAACGTGCTGTGGCCGTAAAGATGCAGGGTGATCGCATAGCATCAGTCACTATTCAACACATTGAGACAGGTGAACAAACGGAACTTACCGCTCCTCTTTTTAGTGACTGTACTGGCGATGCTACCATAGGCTACTTAGCCGGTGCCGATTGGACTATGGGACGTGAAGGCCGCGATGAATATGGCGAAAGTCTCGCTCCCGAGCAGCCCGACTCGCTAGTGATGGGCGCATCGGTACAATGGTATAGCAAGGACATGAAGAAGAAGACCTCTTTCCCCCGCTTCGAATATGGTATGCGCTTTGGCGCTGATAATTGCGAGCCTGTAACTATGGGCGAATGGAAATGGGAAACAGGAATGAACCGTAATCAAATCACCGAGGCTGAACGCATACGCGACTATGGACTTTTGGTGGTATATTCCAATTGGAGCTATCTGAAGAATCACTATGCGGATCGTAAAAAGTATGCCAACCGTTCACTCGATTGGGTGGCGTATGTTTCCGGTAAACGTGAATCTCGCCGCCTTCTGGGCGACTATGTGTTAGCACAAGACGATATAGACAAAAATGTGGCGCACGAGGATGCTTCGTTTACTACCACTTGGAGTATCGACCTCCACTTCCCCGATAGCGTGAACAGTGTGCGTTTTCCTGATAATGAATTCAAGTCGGCAACGGTGCATCGTTGGATTCATCCTTATGCTGTCCCTTATCGTTGTCTTTATTCGCGCAATGTGGATAACCTCTTTATGGCAGGTCGTAATATGAGTTGCACACACGTAGCCTTGGGTACGGTGCGTGTGATGCGTACTACTGGTATGATGGGCGAAGTAGTAGGTATGGCAGCCGGACTCTGTCATAAGCATGGTGTAGAACCGCGTGATATCTATCATCATCATCTGCCCGAATTAAAGCAGCTTATGCAGGCAGGCTTGGGCAAACACAATGTACCCGATAACCAACGTTTCAACGAACCCAACAAATTGTTGGAGGCTCCGGCTTACATCAAACCGCAGACAAACTATGAGTAAAAAAAGTATTATCACGATATTTCTCTCAACCATATTGGGATTGCCGCTTTGGGGGGGACAACACTATTATGCTTTCCTGAAAGGTGATACACTACGTATGGGCAATAACTACATGGAGCGTACCATGCTGTGGAATAATGGTACACCTGTCACCATTAGCCTCACCGATAAGCTATGTGGAAAAATAATCCCGGCTCAAGGCAAAGAGCCCGACTTCTCGATTGTGAAAGGCATCTCTACAGCTGCTACTTTCACTGTGAATGAGATTCCAACGAATGGTATACATGCCAGCTATCTGCAAGCCACTGTGGCTTGCACCATCGGTTCTCTAAGTATAGAACGTCGCTATCGCATTTATGCAGACTGTCCCGCCATTGCCTGCGATACCTATCTGAAAGGACAAGTAGAACTTTACCAGAATAAAGATGACAATCGTTCTAATGCCGATCGTAAAAATATAGAGCACACAGCCGATATGACTACGGGGGTGAAAACTCCGACGATTGACAGATTGCAACTCTCCGGTAATCATTGGCGTGCCCGTACGGTAGAGTTCTTCGACTATACTGATTGGAACGACAATCTGGTGACAGAACGTACCTGGCTTCCTTACCGTCGCAATACCTATCGTGGTAATCTGCTTTTTGCTCACGATGTGGCTACCCGGCAAGGTTTCTTTTTCTTGAAAGAGGCTCCTTGCAGCAGTACCCAATTACATTATAATGGTTCCGACTTCGTGGCCGACTTTAGCGATTTTATGGTAGTGGGTCTGGGCATTGCATCTGATGATGTGAAACCGGATAGCTGGACTCGTGTTTATGGATGCGTTACCGGTGTCTATACCGGAGATGAACAAGAAGCACTAACAGCATTGCGCCTTTATCAAAAACAACTGCGCCACCACACTGCCGCACAGGATGAGATGATTATGCTCAATACCTGGGGTGACCGTAGTCAGGATGCCAAAATAGATGAGGCTTTCTGTCTGGCTGAGCTGGATCGTGCCGCACGTCTGGGTGTCACCCTCTTTCAACTGGACGATGGTTGGCAGAGCGGAAAAAGTCCCAACTCAAAGACAGCCGGAGGCAGCTTTAAAGATATTTGGAAAAATGCCGATTACTGGACGCCCAACCCCACGAAATTCCCTCATGGACTGAAACGCATTGTAGAGAAAGGAAAGAAATTGGGTATTCGTATCGGATTATGGTTCAATCCTAGTATACAGAATGATTTTGCCGATTGGCAAAAAGACGCGCAAGTCATTATCGGGCTTTACAAGGAGTATGGCATCTGCTGTTTCAAGATAGATGGCTTACAAATACCTACTAAAACAGCCGAACAGAATTTGCGCCGGTTGTTTGATGCCGTGTTAGCACAAACCAACCATGAGGTGATTTTCAACCTCGATGCCACTGCCGGTCGTCGCGGTGGATATCATTATATGAATGAGTATGGCAATATCTTCCTGGAAAACCGTTATACCGATTGGGGCAACTATTATCCCTATCGCACCTTGCGTAATCTTTGGATGCTGTCTCGCTATGTACCGGCCGAGAAGATGCAGATAGAATTCCTTAATAAATGGCGTAATGCCGATAAGTACAGCACTACCGATCCATTTGCTCCCGCTCGTTATAGTTTCGACTACCTCTTTGCCATCACCCTGGCGGCACAGCCATTGGCTTGGATGGAGGCTTCGAACCTGCCCGAAGAGGCTTATGCTACGGCAACTCTGCTCAAGGAATATCAACCCTTGCAACTTCAATTTCATCAAGGCATCATATTACCCATTGGTGAAGAACCTTCGGGACGCTCGTGGACAGGATTTCAATCAATAGTCTCTGACACGCAAGGTTATCTCATTATTTACCGCGAAGACAATGATATAGCCAAAAGAACCATTGATACTTGGCTTCCGGAGGGCAAGAAGGTAACTTTTACTCCTTTGATGGGAAATGGCAAAAAGTTTGTTGCTGAAGTCGGTGTACAGGGTAAAGTAAGTTTCGAGTTGAATGATAAGAATTCTTTCACTCTTTATCAATACCAGGTAAAACCATGAAAAGACTATAAACAATAATGGAATTATGATAAAAAGTTTGCGTTCTGTTTTTCTTGCTTTGTTTGTTGCCGTGCAATTCGTTGTGTACGGGCAACCGGCGGAAAGGCTGATTCAAGTGCTGGTCACTCCCGACCACACCAATTGGTTGTATCAACCGGGAGAAAAAGTGAAATTCAAAGTAGCTGTACTGAAATGCAATATTCCACAGGATCATCTGGAAGTGCGTTATGAGATTTCGGAAGATATGATGAAACCTCATCAGACAGGTAAACAACCTTTGAAGAATGAAAAGCTCGAAATTAATGCAGGTACAATGAAAAAAGAGGGTTTCCTGCGTTGCCGTGCTTTTGTCAGTTATCAAGGGCGTGAATATGAAGGTGTAGCTACCGTCGGCTTTGATCCGGAGAAGCTACAACCGACTACTCCGTTGCCCGCCGATTTTCTTGAATTCTGGAAGAGCACCAAAGAAGCCGCTGAAAAGTGGGCGCTGGAACCTATAATGACTTTATTGCCGGAAAAGTGTACGGACAAAGTGAATGTATATCATGTTTCTTTTGCGAATAATGACTATGCATCCCGCATGTATGGCATCCTTTGTGTGCCGAAAGCTCCCGGAAAATATCCGGCCATCTTGAAAGTACCGGGTGCGGGTATCCGCGCATATAACGGGGAGCCCGAACGTGCCGGAAATGGTTTTATCATTTTGGAGATCGGTATTCACGGCATTCCGGTCAACCTGACGGGGGATGTATATCACCGACTTTATAACGGGGCCTTGAAGAATTACCATTCATTCAATACGGACGATCGGGATAAGTATTATTATAAACGGGTTTATACAGGCTGTGTAAGAGCCATTGATTTCATTTACACACTTCCCGAATTTAATGGTAATCTGGCAACTTTCGGTGGAAGTCAGGGCGGAGCACTTTCCATAGTGATTGCCGGACTGGATAACCGTGTCAAAGGATTAGTTTCTTTCTATCCGGCTTTGTGTGATATTGCAGGCTATGCTCATGGTCGCGCAGGAGGTTGGCCGCACATGTTTAAGGATGAAAGGAACCGGACACCGGAGAAGATTAAAACCATTCAGTACTTTGATGTAGTCAACTTTGCCCGGTAGGTTAAAGTACCGGGATTCTATACTTTCGGTTATAATGATATGGTCTGTCCGCCTACCACCACTTATTCGGCTTACAACATGATTAATGCTCCGAAAGAGTTGTTCGTGGCCGAAACGACTGCCCATTATGCCTATGCAGAGCAGTGGAGTGCTGCCTGGAACTGGGTGATGAATTTCCTGAAGAATGAATCGAGAAACGAATAATGTATAAATACCACAAACTAATAGATAAATGAAAATAGGTAAGAAATTAAATCTATGTCTGTTGTTGCTGATCGCTTTTGCAGGAAGCGTTGCGGCACAAGAACTGATAACGAATGTCTACGGTCGTGACATTCATTCACTGAATGGTAAATGGAATGCCATTATCGACCTGTACGATCAGGGACAACGAATGAAAATCTATGAAAATCAGCAACCGAAAGGAAATACTGATTTCTACGAATATGCATTCGAAGGCGGCTTGCGTCTTAATGTCCCGAGAGACTGGAACTCGCAGTCGCCCGAACTGAAATATTATGAGGGTACTGTATGGTATGCGCGTCATTTTGATGCCAAACGTCTGGCAGACAAGCGTCAGTTTCTTTATTTTGGTGCTGTCAGCTATCGTTGCAAAGTCTACCTGAACGGAAAAGAAATAGCAGAACATGAAGGTGGCTTCACCCCTTTCCAAGTAGAAGTGACGGACCTGTTGAAAGATGGCGATAACTTCCTGGCAATAGAAGTGAACAATCGTCGTACCAAGGACGCCATTCCTGCTATGGCGTTCGATTGGTGGAATTATGGCGGCATCACAAGAGATGTGTTGCTGGTGAAAACTCCCCGCACATTTATAGAAGATTACTTCATCCAACTGGATAAAAATGCTCCCGACCGGATCATTGCCCGTGTACGTCTTTCTGATAAAAAGGCAGGTGAAAAGGTGACAGTCGCCATCCCCGAACTTAAAATCAATGCGGAACTTACCACTGATGCGGAAGGAAAAGCGGAAACCGTATTGAATGCAAAGAAACTGCAACGCTGGTCGCCCGAAGAACCGAAACTCTATGGTGTGGCCATTTCTTCAAGTACCGACCGCGTGGAGGAACAAATAGGCTTCCGTAACATCACAGTGAAAGGAACGGATATTTACCTGAACGGGAAACCGACATTTATGTGTTGCATCTCTTTCCATGAGGAGATTCCGCAGCGCATGGGACGTGCTTTCTCGGAAGCCGATGCAGCTATGTTGCTGAATGAAGCTAAGGCGCTTGGTGTGAACATGATTCGTCTGGCACATTATCCGCAGAATGAATACACGGTACGCTTGGCAGAAAAGATGGGTTTCCTTCTCTGGCAGGAAATTCCTATTTGGCAAGGCATTGACTTTACAGACAAAGATACCCGTAAGAAAGCACAGAAGATGCTTTCTGAAATGATAAAGCGCGATCAGAATCGTTGTGCAGTAGGTTACTGGGGTGTTGCCAATGAAACACAGCCTTCCAAAGAACGGAATGATTTTTTGACTTCCCTGCTTGAAACAGGCAAACAACTGGATACTACCCGTCTGTATGTCGCCGCTTTTGACCTTGTGCGCTTTAACAGTGAGAAACAGCGTTTTGTAATGGAAGATTCCTTTACTTCCCAATTGGATGTCGTAGCAATCAATAAATATATGGGCTGGTATCATCCATGGCCTGTTGAACCGAAAGATGCAATCTGGGAAGTAGTGACGGACAAACCGTTGATTATTTCTGAATTTGGTGGTGAAGCACTGTACGGTCAGTCCGGCGATGAGAATGTAGTCAGCTCCTGGAGTGAAGAGTATCAGGCACGTCTGTATAGAGACAATATCCGTATGTTCGACAATATCCCTAACCTGCGTGGAGTATCTCCCTGGATTCTGTTCGACTTCCGTTCTCCGTTCCGTTTCCACCCCACTAATCAGGATGGCTGGAACCGCAAAGGGTTAATATCCGATCAGGGAATGCGCAAGAAGGCATGGTATCTGATGAGAGATTATTACATGAAAAAAAGAAATAACTAAAAGTACTTATGATAAAGCATTTCAGAATAAAGAATAATTTTCTGTTGAGCGGATTATTCTTTTTAGTAACGTTATTTTCTGTTGGCAGTTCGTTGGTTTCCTGCTCGGACTCGGAGAAGATTGTAACCCAGACAGAAGAAAAAATAGTATATGTAGATGGAAACTGGATGGTGGTTGCTTCTAAGGAAGTCACTGTCATGACTGGTGAATCTGTCACTCTGAACGTATCGGTTGGTGGTGAAGAAGAGCTGAAACCGGAATATACCTGTACTTCCAAAGATGCAAACATCGCTACAGTAGCTGTCAGCGAAGATAATAATAGCATTATTATTACGGGTGTTGCGGATGGTAGCACAGCGATTTCTATCGAATGTCCTACAAATACAAAACCGCTAGTTGCTACAATTCCGGTGACCGTAAAGCAAAATGCTATACGAATACTGGCAATTGGCAATAGTTTCTCGCAGGATGCCGTTGAGCAATATCTGTATGAACTGGCAGAAGCGGCAGGCTATGAGTTAATTATCGGAAATATGTATATTGGCGGCTGTGACCTGGATAAGCATTGGGCTAACTTCCAGTCGGATGCCGCTGCTTATGAATATCGTAAAATAGTAAAAGGCGAGAAAGTAGGTAAAACCGGTTATAAACTATCACAGGGATTGGCGGATGAAAACTGGGATTATATCAGTCTGCAACAGGCGAGCGGTAAATCCGGTAAATACGAAACATATACGGTATTGGCTGATTTGATTGCAGGAATAAAGGAACGTTGTCCGAAAGCTAAACTGCTGTGGCATCAGACTTGGGCATACGCTTCCAGTTCCACTCATGAAAGTTTCCCGGATTATGATAGCAACCAGATGACGATGTATTCTTCTATCGTAACGGCTGCACGACAGGCTATGACGAATCATACGGATTTGAGCCTGTTGATTCCTTCGGGGACAGCCATACAGAACGGCCGCACCTCATTCCTGGGTGATGCATTCAACCGTGACGGTTATCATCTGGAGGTTACTTACGGGCGATATACTGCTGCCTGCACCTGGTTTGAGATGATTACGGGACAAAACGTTGTTGGCAACCCGTATGCTCCCGAAACGATTGACCCGCAGGTAGTGAAGATTGCACAAAATGCTGCCCATTACGCTGTGCAGAAACCTGATGAAGTGACCGATTTGGTTGACTTCAAGCAACCGGAGATATCTGACACCGACTTGAAAGCCCCCATCTATATTGATTTCGGTCCGACTTCACTTTCTGCCACTCCGTGGAATAATATAACTTCTCATCAGGAAAGTTCAACCACCAGCTGGATAAAAGATGTGGAAAACAATTATACGAATATTGGTGTCAGAGTGCTTGACGGATTTACTGCGACTCATGCTGGAGTCGGTTCCGAACCGGCTAGCCCAGTGACGGTGGATGGCGTGGAATTTCCTCTGACTGCATGGAAAGACGGTTTGTTAGTGAAAGGAGAGAAAAACCAGGGTGATGTAGGTCCAGGAAGAATAGAAATCTCTCAACTGGATGTAGCCCGGAAATATAATTTCACTATTTTAGCCATCCGTTTCAATGGAAGCAAAGACGCCCGTATCTCTTCTTATAAATTGGTAGGTAAAACGGAGAGTGCGGTTAAAGAAGTGAAGACAGGTATCAAGGATGCTGCCTCGTTTGCTGCCGCAAACTTCGAGGAGTACATTGCCAAGTTTGAGAATGTAGAACCGGATTCGGAGGGAAAGGTCATTGTCGAGGTGAAAGGGCTTGATACCGGTAGTGCCGCGGAAGGACATATCAATGCACTATGCATTAGCCTGGCGAAATAAGGTTTGTTTTTTATCATATTGATTACAATGAAGCAATATAGAAATATAGTGATTTGTATGTGCATACTGCTCCTTCTTGCCGGAGGAGCATATGCCCAGCAAAAAACGGTCAGAATACTTGCCATTGGCAACAGCTTTTCCCAAGATGCCGTTGAGCAATATCTGCATGAACTTGCGGAAGCCGAAGGCATTTCAACCATAATCGGCAATATGTTTATTGGTGGCTGTTCTCTGGAACGCCATGTGAAGAATGCACGTGAAAATGCTCCTGCCTATGCCTACCGGAAAATCGGTACGGATGGAAAGAAACGGGAAAAAGGCAAGATGTCTTTGGAAATGGTGTTGGCGGATGAAGACTGGGATTATGTCAGCCTGCAACAGGCAAGTACTTTTTCCGGAATGTATGAGACGTATGAAGCCTCTCTTCCCGAGCTCATAGAGTATGTAAAAGCCCGTCTTCCCAAGAAAACAAAGTTGATGCTGCACCAGACTTGGGCCTATGCATCCACTTCCAATCACGGTGGATTTAAAAACTACAACCGCGATCAGCTGACGATGTATCACGCAATTGTAGATGCAGTGAAAAAAGCAGGTAAGGCATATAAGATTAAGATGATTATCCCTACGGGCACTGCCATACAGAATGCCCGTACCTCTTTCATTGGCGATCATATGAACCGGGACGGACATCATCTGGATGTGAAAGTCGGACGTTATACTGCTGCCTGCACTTGGTTCGAACGTATCTTCAAACGCAATGTAATCGGAAATCCTTATGCCCCGGAGAGCCTGGATGAGGCTCGAAAAGCTGTTGCCCAGAAAGCTGCTCATGCAGCAGTGAAGCATCCGTATAAGGTGACTGATTTATCTGAAAGACGATAAAAAGAAGCCATGTTGTGGCTGTCTGATAAAGCTATATTTATATACTAATTAACCGACGAAAACACCGATGAGAAAGAAAGTATTGGTTTACGGATTATGTTTGCTAGGTTCTATATGCACCCTTTCGGCAAAAGATAAAAAAGATGTTGCACTATATAAAGATCCGAAGGCTCCGATAGAGAAACGCGTAAATGATCTCCTATCCCGCATGACTTTGGAAGAGAAAGTGATGCAGCTTAATCAATATACCCTGGGACGGAATAACAATGTGAATAATGTAGGTGAAGAAGTGAAGAAAGTGCCCGCAGAAATCGGTTCTCTGATTTACTTCGAAACAAATCCCGCACTGCGTAATAGTATGCAGAAAAAAGCAATGGAAGAGTCTCGTCTGGGTATTCCTATTATTTTCGGCTACGATGCAATTCATGGTTTCCGTACCGTGTATCCTATTTCGTTGGCACAGGCTTGTTCCTGGAATCCGGATTTGGTAGAGCAGGCGTGTGCTGTATCTGCACAGGAAGCGCGTATGTCGGGAGTGGACTGGACTTTCTCACCGATGATTGATGTGGCTCGTGATCCCCGCTGGGGACGTGTGGCAGAGGGTTATGGTGAAGATCCTTATACAAACGGGGTATTCGGTGCAGCTTCCGTCAAAGGTTATCAAGGAGATGACTTGTCAGCAGAAAACCGTATGGCAGCTTGTCTGAAACATTATGTAGGTTACGGGGCATCCGAAGCCGGGCGTGACTATGTCTATACCGAGATATCCAAACAAACTCTTTGGGATACTTATCTGCTCCCTTACGAGATGGGTGTGAAAGCAGGTGCGGCAACACTGATGAGTTCCTTTAATGATATCAGCGGTGTGCCGGGTTCGGCCAATCCTTACATAATGACCGAGATATTAAAGAAACGTTGGGGGCATGATGGATTTATTGTTTCCGATTGGGGAGCCATCGAACAGTTGAAAAATCAGGGATTGGCAGCGACCAAAAAAGAAGCAGCCTGGCATGCGTTTACTGCCGGTCTTGAAATGGATATGATGTCTCATGCTTACGACCGCCATTTGCAGGAGTTGGTAGAAGAGGGCAGAGTATCGGTAGCTCAAGTAGATGAAGCTGTACGTCGTGTTCTACTTTTGAAATTCCGTCTCGGCCTGTTCGAACGTCCTTATACTCCCGCAACAAGTGAGAAAGAACGTTTCTTCCGTCCGCAAAGTATGGATATTGCAGCCCGGCTTGCGGCGGAATCCATGGTCTTGCTGAAAAATGAAAACAAAACATTACCGCTGACTGATAAAAAGAAGATTGCCGTGATAGGACCAATGGCAAAAAATGGTTGGGACTTGTTGGGTTCCTGGTGTGGTCATGGAAAAGATACGGATGTTGCCATGCTCTATAATGGACTGGCTACTGAATTTGCAGGAAAAGCTGAATTGCGTTATGCAGCAGGCTGTGCTACGAAAGGAGATAACAAAGAAGGATTTGCAGAAGCATTGGAAGCTGCACGCTGGTCTGATGTAGTTGTTCTTTGTTTGGGTGAGATGATGACCTGGAGTGGGGAGAATGCTTCCCGTTCTTCTATCGCATTACCGCAGATTCAGGAAGAACTGGCCGCAGAACTGAAGAAAGCCGGAAAGCCTATCGTACTGGTATTGGTGAATGGGCGTCCGTTGGAATTGAATCGTCTGGAACTAATTTCCGATGCTATACTGGAAATCTGGCAACCGGGTGTGAATGGCGCGTTGCCGATGGCCGGTATATTATCAGGACGTATCAACCCATCCGGTAAACTTGCCATGACATTCCCTTATTCAACGGGACAAATTCCTATTTATTACAATCGCCGCAAGAGCGGACGTGGACATCAAGGATTCTATAAAGATATAACAAGCGATCCGTTATATCCGTTCGGGCATGGATTAAGTTATACCGAATTTAAGTATGGCACCGTTACCCCTTCTGTTACTAAAGTGAAGCGCGGCGATCGATTGTCTGTAGAAGTGACTGTCACTAATGTCGGTGCTCGCGATGGAGCAGAGACTGTTCATTGGTTTATATCCGATCCGTATTGCTCGATTACCCGCCCGGTGAAAGAACTGAAACACTTTGAAAAACAGTTGATTAGAGCCGGAGAAACGAAGACTTTCCGTTTTGACATAGACCTGGAACGTGATTTCGGTTTTGTCAATGAGGATGGTAAACGGTTCCTTGAAGCCGGAGAATATCATATTTTGGTACAGGGACAGACCGTTAAAATAGAACTGATAGACTAGTTGGTTTTTAACAATGCTATATTAATACAAAATCACCATGAAAAAGAAAATAGGAGGCATAGGTTTATGTATGCTTGCATGGAGCATATTAACCTGTGCGCAGACAATCACTCCCCAAGCCGAACAACGTGCCAGGGAAATTGTATCTAAAATGACTTTGCAAGAGAAAATAGAGTATATCTCCGGATATACCAGCTTCTCGCTTCGTGCAATCCCCCGTCTGGGGATTCCTGAAATAAAACTGGCGGACGGACCGCAGGGAATTCGTAATCATGCCCCCAAGAGCACTCTCTATCCTTCCGGAATACTTTCCGCTTCTACCTGGAACCGGAGTCTGCTTTATCAACTGGGGCAAGGATTGGGACAGGATGCCAAAGCCAGAGGAGTGAATATACTGCTCGGACCGGGAGTAAATATCTACCGTGCTCCTATGTGTGGACGTAACTTTGAATACTTTGGCGAAGACCCTTATTTAACGGGTGAAACGGCTAAACAATATATCCTAGGCGTGCAATCGGAAGGAGTTATTGCCACCATCAAGCACTTTGCAGCTAATTATCAGGAATGGAGCCGTCATCATGCCAGTTCGGACATAGACGAACGTACTTTGCACGAGATTTATTTTCCGGCCTTTCGGAAAGCTGTACAGGAAGCGAATGTAAGTGCTGTAATGAACAGCTATAATCTTCTGAACGGTGTCCATGCTACCGAACATAAATGGTTGAATATTGATATCTTGCGTAATCTCTGGGGATTTAAAGGTATCTTAATGTCGGACTGGACTTCCGTATATTCTGCCGTAGGAGCCGCTAATGCCGGACTTGATCTTGAAATGCCGAAAGGACGTTTTATGAATGTCGACAATCTTATACCTGCTATCAAAAACGGTACGGTGACAGAAGAAACCATCAATCTGAAAGTGCAGCATATCTTGCAGACCTTGATTGCTTACGGCATGCTGGATAAGGAACAGAAAGACAGTAACATCGCGCAGGATAATCCTTTTTCCCGCCAGGCTGCTTTAGAACTGGCACGCGAAGGTGTAGTCTTACTGAAGAATGAAGGAAATCTACTCCCCTTGAAAGGAAAGACTGCTGTGATGGGGCCCAATGCCGACCGCATTCCTACGGGTGGTGGAAGTGGTTTTGTAACTCCATTTTCTACGGTATCTGTTAGTGAGGGACTGGAAAAACTGAAAAAAAAGAACCTCGTTCTGTTGACGGACGATGTGATTTATGAGGATATTCTTCATGAATTTTACGCGGATGCCGCTCGGCAGACGAAAGGATTTAAAGCCGAATATTTTAAGAATAAAACGCTTTCGGGACAACCGGAGGTCATTCGTACAGAAGCATCAGTTGATTATGACTGGCAATATGGAGCACCACTGGAAGGTTTTCCGGAAGATGGATTTTCTGTCCGTTGGACAGCCAGTTATATGTCTCAAAAGGATGGATTATTAAAACTATCCATTGGTGGCGATGATGGTTATCGCCTGTTTGTGAATGATAAGCATATTACAGGCGACTGGGGTAATCATTCATATTCAAGCCGTGAAGTGGAACTGCCGGTTGAGGCAGGTAAAGAATACAGCTTCCGAATCGAGTTTTTTGATAATATCTCTTCAGCAATTATCCGTTTTAAAGCATCCAGGCTGAATGAAGAGAAACTTCGTCAAGGATTGGCAAAGGTGGATAATGTTGTATTCTGTACTGGTTTCAATAGCAATACAGAAGGAGAGGGGTTCGATCGCCCGTTTGCTCTGTTACATTATCAGGAATTATTCATTCAGAAAGTAGCTTCTCTGCATCCGAATCTGGTAGTAGTGTTAAATGCTGGCGGTGGAGTTGACTTTACCTCTTGGCATGAGGCTGCAAAAGCGATTTTGATGGCATGGTATCCCGGACAGGAGGGTGGACAGGCAATAGCCGAAATATTGACTGGAAAGATTTCTCCGAGTGGTAAGTTGCCGATTTCTATCGAAAAGAAATGGGAAGATAATCCGGTGCATGACAGCTATTATGAGAATCTGAAAGCGGAAATTAAACGTGTCGATTATTCAGAGGGTGTTTTTGTTGGCTATCGGGGATATGACCGTTCGGGTAAAGAACCTTTTTATCCATTTGGCTATGGGTTGTCTTATTCTACTTTCGCTTATAGTAATTTAGCTGTGGAGAAAACCGGTGAACATCAGGTGACGGTTAGCTTTGATATAAAGAATACAGGAAAAATGGATGCTTCGGAAATAGCCCAGGTATATGTGCATGATGTAGAATCTTCCGTTCCCCGTCCTTTGAAAGAACTGAAAGGCTATGATAAGGTGTTCTTGAAGAAAGGAGAGACACAACGCCTTTCTATTGTATTGAATGAAGACGCATTTTCTTATTACGATATGAATCAACACCGCTTTGTAGTAGAAAAGGGGGTATTTGAGATTCTTGTCGGTCCGGCTTCCAATCAATTACCTTTAAAGGCTGCGATTGAATTATAATTACTGAATAGTGAACTGACAAATAAATAATTAAAACTTAATCGACTCTATAAAGTTTGAAAATGCAAAAACATCTTGCACCTTACACTAATCGGATTCAATTAGCTGATATACAATTGTTTTATGCAGTGCAAGATACGGTTGCAGATGTGTGTAAGATACCTTTATCTCACACGCTGTCTCGTGTGTAAGAATCTTGGCATATTTATAGAAGACTATGTAGTAATTTGTAGAATCCATGCATCAAATGTCTTGTTCATGCCGGTAAACAATCTGTTTCAAGGCGCAAAACAATCTGTTTCAACGTGTGAAACAATCTGTTTCGAGGCACGAAACAAAGTGTTTCAAGGCGGGAAACTATTTGTTTCATACGCTTGAAACAAACTGTTTGCAGGTTTAAAACAAAATAAAACTGCCGTCAACCGGAAATTAGCACCTAAGTAATCAGACACTAATACTCTATCTCTAGGATATTAATACCTGAATTGTAGAGTATATATACGCAACGTGTTGGACATATATATCCAACACGTTGCGCATATATGCCCTGTATATTGGATATATATGTCCTTAATCTATATGAAAGACTCTACATGGTGAAGGAGGTGAAGGATACTTTCTTCTGTATTTTGTGCTTTATGTCACTGTAAACCGTTGACTCATAGCTGTTCAGCTGAAGGTGAAACCTGTGAACCTTCTAAATGCTTCTTAATAGTTGTATATTCGTTTTCAGAAATTTAGTGTTGAGTTTATAGCTATGAACCTGGTTCCAGTTTTCTACCCTTTTCTCCATCCTTCTCCATTTTTTATTTATAAATAAGTACCTGTTAAAATAGCTTCTTATCATCAGTTCTCTATCCATAAAGTTAATGATATTGATAAATAGGTGTTATTTAGTCAAAGGAAATGAGTAGTGTATATTGCAATATCGATTAGAGAAGGAGAGAAATGAAAACCGAGTTCTTAACGAACTTGGTTTTATTTTGATATGAAAACGAATGCCTTATTATTTTTAATTCTTAATAACAACAAAAGAATCGTTTAGAATATCATTATGGTGAAGCAAAAGTAGAATAAAATGAAATATTACGCAAGTAAATCTACTAAAATATTTTAAAACGGGATAGCTGGATTGTTGTGTTTTCTGGCAACAAAATGGGATAACAGTTTTATCAACTTGCCTTTGGTATCAAAATAAGTATTTATTATATAGCAATTTACATACAAATCGTCTCAAACTCAAAGCGGTGCGAGTGTATGGATGACTGTTTTATCTAAAATGTCCTTCCAAGTTGTGTTTCCAAGCATAGGTAAAACCAAGTTCGTTAAGAACTCTGGCAAGTATTAACCTAAGATAAAAATAGAAAAGCCTATGGAAAACTAAACACACAAATTGCCTGAAACATGGTGTCAAATAATATATGAAGGCACCATAAAACCTTAGAAATTCTAACTTACTAATGTCTAACTGAATAAATTAAAGTATGACAAGAAAAACTAACCGATGCCCGGCCTTTATGGAAGGACGGGGAACACGTTGCCTGAAAATAGCAGCAGTTGCTACTTTATTGTTATGGTGCACACAACCTATGCAAGCAGTAGCTAATACTAATGAAACATGGGAAACTGCTGATATACAGCAGCAAAAAGTAAAGACTACAGGTGTTGTAGTGGATGAAAACGGAGAACCTCTTATTGGAGTCTCTGTAAAGGTGCAAGGTACTGCCACAGGTACTGTTACTGATCTCAACGGACGCTTCTCTATCGATTCCCCCAAAGGAGCAGTTCTCTCACTTTCGTTTATTGGTTATAAAACTATTACCGTGAAAGCTGATGGGACACCCCTTAATATCGTTATGAAAGAAGATTCGGAACAGCTCGACGAAGTAGTCGTTGTAGGCTACGGACCACAAAAAAAAGTAAATGTAACCGGTGCGGTAGGTATGGTCGATGCGAAAGTGTTGGCTGCACGTCCTGTAACCAATGTGGCGCAGGCCCTACAGGGTACAGTGCCAGGCTTGAACTTCACGGTAGGAAGTGAAGGTGGAGCCTTGGATGGTTCGATGAGTTTTAATATTCGTGGTGCAGGAACAATCGGTGATGGTTCCGGGTCGTCTCCACTTGTGTTGATTGACGGTATCGAAGGTAATCTTAATTCGTTGAATCCGAATGATATAGAAACGGTTTCTGTTTTGAAAGACGCTGCTTCTGCCTCTATTTATGGAGCGCGTGCTGCTTTTGGTGTTATTCTGATTCAGACCAAGAAAGGGAAAGCGGGTAAAGCCAGAGTCAGTTATAATGGAAATGTCCGTTTCAGCGACGCGGTATCAGTGCCTGAAATGATGGACTCATATACTTTTGCACAGTACTTTAATCGTGCCGCAGAGAATGCGGGCAGATCCGGTGAGGCTCCGTTCTCATCCGAGCAGTTACAGAAAATAAAAGATTATCAGGAGGGAAAGATAACATCCGTCACAACACTGAATACGAATAATAACCGTTGGAACAATTATGGCGGAGCGAATGCCAATACGGATTGGTTTAAAGAATTCTACAATGACTGGGTGCCATCTCAAGAACATAATCTAAGTATTTCGGGAGGTAATGAGAAAATCCAATTTTCATTGAGCGGTAGTTTTATGGACCAGAACGGTCTGTTGCGGCATGGTGAAGATAATTTGCAACGTTATACAATGAACAGCACCATTACAGCGCAGATCACAGATTGGTTCAGAGTGAACTATTCTACCAAATGGACACGTGAGGACTTTGACCGACCCTCTTATCTGACCGGGCTATTCTTCCATAATATCGCTCGCCGCTGGCCCACCTGTCCGGCTTACGATCCTAATGGCTATCCCATGAATGGTGTGGAAATTACAGAATTGGAGGATGGTGGCCGACAAACCAACCAGAAAGACTTGAATACTCAACAGTTGCAGTTTGTGTTTGAACCGGTCAAGAACTGGACAATTAATATCGAGGGTGCTCTAAGAACGGAAAACAAAAATGAACATTGGGAAGTATTACCTATCTTCTCTCATGACGGTGACGGTAATCCGTATTCTATACCATGGGGAAGTTATGGAGCCGGCAGTTCCGTTGTGAACGAATATAATTATAAAGAGAATTATTACAGCACGAATATCTATTCCGATTATTTTAAACAATATGAAAGCGGTCATTACTTTAAAGTGATGGCAGGTTTTAATGCGGAGTTGTATAAGACAAGAAGTTTGTCGGGGCAGAAGAATACGCTGATCTCCAATTCTGTGCCTACACTGAATACAGCAACGGAATCTCCTACTACTTCCGGTGGATATGCACACAATGGGGTAGCCGGATTCTTCGGGCGTATCAACTATAATTATAAAGAACGCTATCTGATAGAGTTGAACGGTCGTTATGACGGTTCGTCCCGTTTCATTAATGACAAGAGTTGGGGATTTTTCCCGTCATTGTCAGTCGGATGGAATATAGCACGTGAAGATTTCTTCAGGAATATAGCCGATAAAGCTCATATTGATGTATTGAAATTAAGAGGTTCATGGGGGCAGTTGGGTAATACGGATACTAAGGATGCATGGTATCCTTTCTATCAGACGATGCCACAAGGCACTGATTATAACTGGTTGGTGAATGGAAAAAGACCGAATTATGCAAGCCTACCCGGTATCGTCTCCAGCTTGAAGACTTGGGAAACGATTGAAACCTGGGATATCGGTTTGGACTGGGGGCTGTTTAATAATCGCTTGACCGGTTCGTTCGACTACTTTGTGCGTTGGACGTATGATATGATTGGCCCGGCTCCGGAATTGTCTTCCGTACTGGGTGCTACTCCTCCGAAAATCAACAATTCCGATATGAAATCCTATGGTTTTGAGCTGGAACTGGGGTGGAGAGATATGATTGGTGATTTCTCTTATGGTGCTAAATTTACGTTAGCCGATGACCAACAGAAAATCACTCGCTATCCGAATGAAAACAACAAACTTTCCGAAGCATATTATCCGGGAATGATGAAAGGAGAAATCTGGGGATATGAAACGGTAGGTATCGCACAATCACAGGAAGAGATGGACGCTCACTTGGCCAAAGTGGATCAGTCTTCTTTGGGAAGCAAGTGGGGAGCAGGTGATATCATGTATAAGGATGTAGACGGCGATGGAGTGATCTCGACAGGTGAAAATACCACAGAGAAACCCGGTGACCGTGTGATTTTGGGCAATAATACACCTCGATTTAAATATGGTATCACGTTGGATGCAGCATGGAAAGGTGTCGATTTCCGCATATTTCTGCAAGGAGTGGCCAAGCGCGATTATGTGTTGAGCGGCCCCTATTTCTGGGGAGCCAATGGAGTGGACGAATGGCAGGCTACCGGATTTAAGGAACATTGGGACTTCTGGCGTCCGGAGGGTGACCCGTTGGGTGCTAATACAAATGCCTATTATCCACGCGTATTGAAAAGTGATTCGAGAAACATGGCAGTGCAGAGCCGCTATATTCAGAATGCAGCTTACTGCCGTATTAAGAATGTTCAGATAGGCTATACATTGCCCAAGCAATGGACAAATAAAGCCGGAATGTCTTCAGTTCGAGTATACGTGTCAGGTGACAATCTGTTGACATTCTCTCATATGTCCAAGATTTTCGACCCGGAGGCTTTGGAAAGCACTTATGATGCGAATAATGGTAAACTCTATCCGTTGCAGCGCACCATCTCGGTAGGTTTAAATGTTAACTTCTAATTTTAAGGCTTATGAAACTGAAACATATTACATTACAAACAATCTTGATGGCAGGAGCTACGTGGTCGCTTACATCTTGTAATGATTTTCTGGATATGGCGCCTCTGGATCAGGTGACTCCGCAAGAGTATTTTAATACGACGGACCACTTGGCTGCATATAGTATTTCGCAGTACAACAACATCTTTTCAACGCATGGTGGATATGGAGTCGGTACAGTGAACAATGACCAGAATACAGATAATATGGTAGCCGGAGGATATTCTTCCACCTATTTTGAGAAAGGTCAGTGGCGTGTTCCTAATACTGGAGGTGGCTGGGATTTTACTCAAATTCGCTATTGCAATTATTTCTTCGAAAATGTGCTTCCTAAATTCGAGGCAGGCAAGATTGAGGGCAATTGTGAACAGATTCTTCACTATGTCGGCGAAATGTACTTTATCCGTGCATGGATTTATTACAGTAAACTGAAATCATTCGGAGATTTTCCAATTATAACCGAAGTATTGCCGGATAATCAGTCTGTTTTGACAGAGAAATCTGTTCGTCAGCCGCGTAATCTCGTTGCTCGTTTTATCATCAATCAGCTCGATTCCGCCGCCAAATATATGGTGGATGATATTTCAGGAAACAAAACGCGATTAACAAAGAATTGCGCGTTATTGATAAAGTCGCGCGTTGCTTTGTATGAGGCTACGTTTGAAAAGTATCATAAGGGAACAGGGCGTGTGCCGGGGGATGCAACCTGGCCGGGTAAGAGAATACATACCGATTTCTCCACGAACATGGATAATGAAATCAATTTCTTTCTGGATGAGGCTATGAAAGCAGCGGAACAGGTGGCTGATGATATTACTTTGACCAATAATACCGGTCTGACCAATCCGAAAAACATATCGGGGATTGTTGGCTGGAATCCATATTTCGAGATGTTTGCGGAAGAAGATATGAGTAGTTATTCCGAAGTTCTTTTCTGGAAGCAATATATGAATGGTGGTGGCGTGTCAATCACGCATGGCACACCGGCTTATATTTTTACTGGAGGTAATAATGGTATGCTGAAGAGCTTTGTAGACTGTTTTGTCATGAAAGACGGACTTCCCTATTATGCAGCAGGAGATGAATATAAAGGTGACAAAACTATCATGGATGTGAAAGAGAATCGTGATCTGCGTCTGCAAATGTTTGTTTTGGGCGAGAAGGATTTGCTTCCATCCAGTTCGACAGAAGAACCTGCACTTAAAGAATTCAAACAACCTAATATTATATCATTGGAAGCCCAAACATCTGATAATACCGGGTATCGGATTCGGAAATGCTTGACATATAATAATAAGCAGATTATTTCCGGTCAGTCGCAATCGACTACAGGGTGCATTATCTTTCGTGGTGTCGAAGCTTATCTGAATTATCTGGAAGCCTACTATTTGCGTAATAATAAGGTAGACGGTAAAGCGAAAAGCTATTGGGATGCAGTACGCAATCGGGCAGGCATTACAGGCAATTTCCAGACGACCATTGACAATACCGATATGAATAAGGAG
Source organism: Bacteroides sp. OF03-11BH (assembly GCF_003604005.1). Lineage (NCBI taxonomy): Bacteria > Pseudomonadati > Bacteroidota > Bacteroidia > Bacteroidales > Bacteroidaceae > Bacteroides > Bacteroides sp. OF03-11BH. The sequence goes on from NZ_QTMW01000003.1 coordinate 244,775, forward strand.
ACGGATTTGGCCGCTCATCCCGGTTCGTATGAAGTGGATGCTACCTTATATAATATCCGTCGCGAACGTCGTTGCGAGTTTATTGGCGAAGGAATGCGTTGGGATGACCTGGTGCGTTGGAGAGCTTGGGATGGCGTACTTACTAATAAGTTTATTCCTGAAGGGTATAACTTTTGGGAAGAGGCTTATAAAACTTATGAACTTCCGGAAGACGTTACTTTAAAAGATGATCCGGATGATGCTACTTCTAATATTTCCTCCAGAGCATTCAAGTATATTCGTCCTTTTAGCAAGGTGAGAATCAATAATCAGGTATATGATGGATATTCTTGGGCTAAAGCCAACTATTTGAGTCCGGTTGCTATTAATGAAATGAGACTTGCGTCTCCTGATAATAGTACAGATAATTCTGTTATTTATCAGAATCCGTATTGGCCGGAAAAAGTGGGTGGCACTGCTCTCGAATAGGTTGATATAAATATAGGTTACACGATAGAAAGAATGAAAGGCGTAGAAAGAGAGTTGATTCTCTTGTCTACGCCTTTATTATTTTATGGATTGAAGTGGTGAATTACTTCACTTCCCAAGTATCATTAGTCATTAGCAATTCCTGGAAATTATGATATTTCTTCTTGCCTTTGATTTCTTCAATCTGTCCAATTACAGCATCATTGTAAGTTGGAGCATCTACATCGCGGATCACACCGAGTGCAATCGGGAAATCAGGACCTTCCATTAACGCCAGTTTCAATTGAAGCGTATTATCTTGGCAGTGAGCATCGTGAATAAGAATATCCTTTTCTGTGATACCATTCTCACCAAGTTTCACCACTTTCAGTCCGAAACCTTCCTGCATCAATCCGAATTCCTTGTTTTCACCGAACAACATGGGTTTGCCATGTTCCAGATAGATAGCGTTCTTGGCACGTCCTTCTTTGGTGGCTACAGAAGCATGAGTTCCATCGTTGAAGATCACGCAGTTTTGCAGAACTTCTACAACAGAAGCACCTTTGTGATTAGCTGCTGCTTTCAACACTTCTACGGAAGCGGTACCATCTACTGCAATACAACGTGCGAAGAAACGTCCGCGGGCACCGAAAGCTAGCTCTGCCGGATGGAACGGGTCTTCCACTGTTCCGTAAGGAGATGATTTGCTGACGAATCCACGTTCTGAAGTCGGTGAATATTGTCCCTTTGTCAAACCATAGATACGGTTGTTCAACAGAATCATGTTCAAGTCAATGTTGCGGCGAACGGCATGGATGAAGTGATTACCACCGATTGCCAAACCGTCACCGTCACCGGAAATCTGCCAGATAGTCAAATTTGGATTGGCTACTTTTGCTCCTGTTGCAACAGCAGCGGCACGTCCGTGAATAGTGTGGAACCCATACGTATTTACGTAGTAAGGCAGGCGGGAAGAACAACCGATACCGGAAATGACGGCAATATTGTGCGGAGCTACTCCCAGTTCGGCCATAGCTTTGTGCAGTGAGTTCAGGAAAGCGTGGTCACCGCATCCCGGACACCAGCGAGGTTGGCCTGATTTATAATCTTGTACGGTATATACTTTATCGCTCATCTTTTATTCCTCCAATAATTTAGTGAATGCATCTATCAATTCTCTCGTAACGAAAGGCTGTCCTTTCACTTGGTTGAACTGGCTGATGTTCAATCCGGGTATCTTCATCCGTAAATAACCTGCGAATTGTCCCAAATTCTGTTCAGCTACTACGATCTTCTTGTATTTACGCAATACATCGGCTGTATTCTTCGGCAACGGGTTGATGTATTGGAAGTGTGCGAAAGCCACTTTCTTTCCATGATCGCGCATAAAGTCCATAGCCAGACGGAGATGCCCATACGTGCCGCCCCAGCCAACAATCAGTAAATCTGCATCTTCATCACCCAGTACTTCGAGTTCGGGGATATAGTCTGCAATTTTATCTACTTTAGTTTGGCGGAGATGAACCATCTTATTATGGTTTTCTGGTTCGGTAGAGATCGCACCTGTTTCATTGCTCTTTTCAAGACCACCGATGCGGTGCATGAATCCTTCAGTTCCCGGAATTGCCCAGTAACGTGCACCGGTTTCTTCATTGCGTTGGTATGGAGTCCAGTTACCAGCCATGTCCGGAGTCACGTATGGAGGATTGATGGCAGGATATTCATTTAAGTTAGGAAGTTTCCAAGCTGCCGAGCCGTTGGCTACGAAAGCATCCGTCAGTAATACAACCGGAGTCATGTGTTCCAGAGCAATCTTACATGCCATGTATGCGGCATCAAAACAGTTCGTTGGTGAAGTTGCGGCAATCACCGGCATCGGGCTTTCACCATTACGTCCGTAAAGAGCTTGCAATAAGTCTGTCTGTTCTGATTTAGTAGGCAAACCTGTTGACGGACCGCCACGTTGCACATTTACAATCACTAATGGAAGTTCGCCAATTACAGCAAGGTTCATGGCCTCACTCTTCAAACAAACACCGGGCCCGGAAGTAGTCGTTACAGCCAAAGCACCGGCAAAAGCGGCACCAACGGCAGAAGCACAACCCGCGATTTCATCTTCGCACTGTACGGTTTTTACTCCCAGTGATTTATGTTTAGCTAATTCGTGCAGAATATCAGTGGCCGGAGTGATAGGATAAGAACCCAAGTAGAGTTCCAGACCTGCTTTCTCGGCAGCAGCAATCAAGCCATAAGCAGTTGCTTTATTTCCGTTGATATCTGTATAAAGTCCTTTTGATTTCGGAGCTTTACTTTCAATCTTATAAGTAGAGACAGAAGCATGTGTGTTGGCACCATAGTTGAAACCATCGTTTAATACCTTAATATTAGCTTCTGCAATTTCGGGCTTCTTGGCGAATTTCTCACGCAACATTTTTTCAGCAGCGGCAAGGTTGCGGTTGAACAACCAGCAAACCAATCCGAGTGCGAACATGTTCTTACAACGGAGTGCTGATTTATTGTCTAGTCCGGAATCTTTCAGGCTCTCTTTACACATGGAAGAGATGGGAACTTCAAGTACTTCCTGTTTTACGCCTAATTCCTCAAAAGGATTGTCAGTCTTGAATTGTGCCTTTTCCAAATCTCTGGCTTCGAATGAGTCGGAGTCGGTAATGATAAGTCCTTGCGGTTTACAGAATTTGATTTGTGTTTTCAGTGCGGAAGGATTCATAGCCACCAACACGTGGCAACGGTCTCCGGGAGTGTAAACCTGTCCGGCACCGATGTGGACCTGAAAACCGGAAACACCGGTCAGTGAACCTTGCGGGGCGCGGATGTCTGCCGGATAGTCGGGGAATGTACAGATGTCATTTCCTACCGTAGCCGACACGTTCGAGAAGATGTTGCCGGCCAGCTGCATACCGTCACCGGAGTCGCCGGAGAAACGTACTACTACTTCCTCCAATTCTTTAACCATCATTTCGTCTGCCATAACTTTAATTACTATATTTAATTTTAAAACTGATTTTACTTTCAATTTGTGAGCGCAAAGGTCGGAAAGTTAATCGAATTATCAAAATAAATCGAACTTTATTGTCCTATTGACGCTAAATATTTGAGATATTTGAAAGGAACCTGTATTTTTATTCTTGTTAAATCGACAGAAACCGTTATCTTTGCAAGCAAATTTGAAGCGGCCTTGTAGTTCAACGGATAGAATAGAAGTTTCCTAAACTTTAGATAGGGGTTCGATTCCCCTCGGGGCTACTACGAAGAATCTGTGAGAAGTTGTTTTGTTTTACTTTCATATCGTATCTGGTTTTGAGTTTAACAATGGCTTCTTTTAAGATGAACGTCTTATAGCTTCTATTTGTTTTAATAATCAATAGAAAAAGCCTCTACCGAATGTTCGGAAGAGGCTTTTTCTATTTTTGGAATTTATTATTCTTCCGTAGTTACTGGTACGACTTTTTTGTTCTTCATCATGTTGTATGCAATCGGAGATGCAATGAACAGTGATGACAATGTACCGATAACAACACCCAAGATCATTGCGAATGCAAAGCTGCGGATTGAATCACCGCCAAGGATGAAGATACACAGCAATACGATCAATGTACTTAATGATGTATTGATAGTACGTGCAAGTGTAGTATTCAATGAATCATTGAACAACTGACGTTTGTCACGTTTCGGATACAGGCCGAAGAACTCACGTACACGGTCGAAGATTACCACCTTGTCATTGATAGAGTAACCGATAGCTGTCAGGATAGCACCGATAAACGTTTGGTCAATTTCCAGTGAGAATGGAACGATACCCCATAACAATGAGTAAGCACCGATAATCATGATGGTATCGCATGATAGAGCTACGATAGAGCCAATACTATATGCGATGTTACGGAAACGGATTAAGATATACAGACCGATAGCGATCAAAGCCAGTACTACGGAATAGATAGCACCTGTTTTGATATCGTCTGCGATACTCGGACCCACTTTTTGAGAACTTACAATACTACCACCAGTGTGATTGTCACGGTCGATAAAGGTAGCTAGAGTGATGTTTTGAGTCAGCACAGGTTTCAAAGTCTCATATAAATATGCTTCGATTTGAGAGTCAACATCGTTTCCTGCATCTTCAATACGGTAGTTGGTGCTGATACGTACAGTTTTCTTATCTGTACCGATAGCGATAACACTAACGTTAGCATCACCGAACTTGCTGGAGATCAATTCACGAATCTGTTCGGGTTCTACCGGATTCTCGAACTGTACCTTGAAGTTACGTCCACCGGTAAAGTCGATACTCTGGCTTAAACCGCGCATGGCAAATGAACCGATACAAACGAGGATGATGGCTACAGTGATGATAAGGGATTTTTTGTTTGTTCCCATAAAATCAAAACGTGTGTTGGTCATCAAGTTTCTTGAAACAGGGGTTGTGAATGTAAGGTTCAATAGTTTGTCCTTGTTCATGAAGTGTTCGTAAACTATACGGGTCATGAACACAGCGGTGAAGAAGGATACTAGAATACCGATAATCAATGTCGTAGCAAAACCACGGATCGGACCGGTACCGAAGTTAAACAGAATGATACCTGTGATGATGGATGTCAGGTTCGAGTCGAAGATAGCGGAGAATGCGTTGGAATAACCGTCAGCAAGTGCTTTCTTCACACCTTTACCGGCACGAAGTTCTTCTTTTGTACGTTCGTAGATAAGTACGTTCGCATCCACTGCCATACCTAGTGACAACACCATACCGGCAATACCGGACATTGTCAATGCTGCCTGGAAGGAGGAGAGGACACCTAATACGAAGAAGAAGTTCAGGAACAATGCACCATTGGCAATCATACCCGGTATGAAGCCGTACATCATACACATATAGATCATCAACAGAATCAGAGCCACTACGAATGAGAATACACCTGCATTGATAGATTCCTGACCCAATGACGGACCAACGATATCTTCCTGTACGATGTGAGCCGGAGCCGGCATCTTACCTGATTTCAATACGTTTGCCAAGTCCTTTGCCTGTTCAGGAGTGAAATGACCTGTAATCTGTGAACGTCCACCTGTGATTTCAGAGTTTACGTTTGGTGCAGAATATACATAGTTGTCAAGAACGATAGCGATAGAACGACCGATGTTCTGTTTGGTCAGCTGTGCCCAACGACGTGCACCGTCAGAGTTCATTGTCATGCTGACAGCCGGTTTGCTGTATTGGTCAAATTCATCTTTCGCGTCTGTTACTACATCACCTTCCAACGGAGCTTTACCGTTGCGTTCGGTAGACTTGATAGCATATAATTCGAACGTCTGTCCTTTCTTGTCAAATTCAGAAGGAGAAACACCCCATTTCAAACGAAGGTCTTTCGGGAGTTCTGCTTTAACTTCCGGCATAGCCAGATATTTGTTGATATCAGCAGTGTCTTTGTAGTTAGCGTAACCGATCACAGGACCTTGTCCGCTAGAGTTCAACTGCAGGATAGCCAACAGAGGGTATTGCTTTTTAATTTCTGCCAGGTTAGCTGTTGAATTATCTTCAGTAGTTGTAGCATCTCCTTTCAGGGCAGCAGCAAGACTGTCGGCAGCACTTACGTTTTTCTTGGCCGGAGTAGCTTCTGCAAGCGGAGCTTCTTTGGTGGAATCTACAGCAGTAGAGTCTGCACCTGTCTCCTGCGCTAATACAGCGCGCAATTTAGCATCAGCAGATTGCATGGCAGGAAGAACTTCTTTAGCTGTATAAGTTTCCCAGAATTCCAGGTTAGCAGAACCTTGGAGAAGTTTTCTCACACGTTCCGGCTCTTTGATACCCGGCAATTCCACCATGATACGACCCATTTTGTCTTCCAGGCTCTGGATATTCGGCTGAACAACACCGAAACGGTCGATACGTGTACGAAGTACGTTATATGAGTTTTCAACAGCAGCTTTTACTTCTGCTCTCAATACTTTTTCAACTTCTGCATCCGATGATTTCTGGTTAACTTTGTCTTTCAACTGTTGTGTTGCGAAGAGTTCGGAAAGTTTTGCGTTAGGAGCAGCTTTGTGGTATTCTCTGACAAATAGCGTGATGATATCATCCTGGCTGTTTACAGCCTGTTTTGCAGCTTCTGCCAATGCATTGTTGAAAGCTTCATCCGGCTTGTTGTCAGCCAGTGCTTTGATAACATCAGGTACAGAAACTTCAAGGATAACGTTCATACCACCTTTTAGGTCCAAACCTAAACTAATCTCCATCTCACGACATTGTTTCAGCGTCCAGTTACCCAACCACACTTTCTCATTGGAGAGAGAGTCGAGGTAGTCTTGTTCCACTTTCGGGTCGCCGTTCGCAATTTCTTTCGCCTTGTTGGTATAATGGCGTGTTACGAAGGAGAAGGAGAGATAGAACACACATACCAGTGTGAGTAATACCGCAAAAACCTTTACAAATCCTTTGTTTTGCATTTTACTTTTAATTTATGATGATTACTTTTTTAATTTAATTTTCAGTTAAATTCTGTCGTACACAAGTTCTTTTTGCCGCATACAAGGCTGCAAATATAGTTTTTTTTTCACATTCATGTGTAATAAGCCCTCAAATATTTGATGTTTAAGGGCTTTTTTGCTGAATTATTTCATTCCTCTGTTTTTCAGTAGTGGTTCCAGGCTTGGTTCCGCTCCACGGAAATTCTTATAAAGCACCATCGGGTCTTCGCTGTCTCCCTTCTCCAATACGTTATGGCGGAACAGGTCGGCGGTGTTTTTATCAAAAATACCATGTTCTTTGAAAGCTTCGAAAGCATCATTGTCCAATACGTTGGCCCATAGGTAACTATAGTATCCGGCTGCGTATCCGCCAATGATATGATTAAAGTAAGTCACGCGATAACGCGGTGCTATTTCGGGAATCAAATTAAGCTTGTCCATCGCTTCTTTTTCGAATGCAAGCATATCCAGATTCTTTACATCTGTTATCGTGTGCAGGTTCATGTTGAGGATGGCGGCGGCCAGTAATTCGGTGGTCATGAAGCCCTGGTTGAAAGTTTTCTGTTGCAGTATCTTCTCGATGATTTCGTCGGGTATCACTTCTCCTGTCTGATAATGTTTGGCATACATTTTCAGCACTTCGGGTTCAGTCGCCCAGTGTTCGTTGATTTGAGAAGGAAGCTCTACAAAGTCGCGTACCACGTTGGTTCCCGATGTTCCTTTGTATTCGCATTTTGTCAGCAGTCCGTGCAGGGCGTGACCAAATTCGTGAAACAGGGTTTCCACTTCATCCATGGTCAATAAAGAGGGGGTGTCGCCTACCGGCTTGGTAAAGCTGCAAACGTTGCATACCAATGGACGGGTTGTTCCGTGTTGCTCACGATAGTTGCTCATCCATGCACCACCGCTTTTCCCGGGACGTGGGAAATAGTCTACATAGAAGATACCGAGCTGGGAACCGTCTGCGTCTTTCACTTCAAAGACTTCTACATCAGGGTGATAAGTTGGTATGCCTTCCAGTTTGCTTAGGGTGATGCCATATAATTTGTTGGCTACGGCGAAAGCACCATTGCGTACATTTTCCAGTTTGAAATAAGGTTTTGTATCCTCTTCAGACAGATTATATTTTTCTTTCCGCAGTTTTTCGGTGTAATACCACCAGTCCCATGCTTCCAGTTTTTCTCCTTTTCCTTCCTTATCCATTAATTTCTGAAGTTCGGTAGCTTCTGCTTTTGCTTTTGGCAGTGCGTAGCTCCAGAGGTTATTTAAAAGGCTCATTACGTTGTTGGCGTTCTTTGCCATGGTTTCATCCAGGACGAAGTTTGCATAACAGTCGAAACCTAATAAGTTCGCTTTTTCCAGGCGGAGAGAAACGATCTTGCGGATGTTTTCCTTGTTATCGTTCCCGTCGTTGTTGTTGCCGCGGTTGATATAAGCTTTGTATATTTGCTCCCGGAGCGGGCGATTTTCAGAATATTGCAGGAAAGGCAGACGGCTGGCATTGTGCAGGGTGAACAACCATTTTCCCGGTTGTCCGACTGCTTTCGCTTCTTCGGCCGCACTTTGGCGGAACCATTCAGGCAATCCTGCCAGATCTTCTTCCTTGTCAACGAAAAGTTGGAAGGCATTATTCTCATTCAGTATATTGTTGCTGAAAGTAATGCCGAGTGTAGAAAGTTCCTTGTTGATTTCGCGGAGGCGGGTTTGGTCTTCGGCATTAAGGTTTGCTCCGGAGCGGATAAATCTTTTATAAGTCTTGTCCAGCAGACGTTCTTGTTCCGACGTCAGGTTCAATGAATCTTTCTTTTGGTAGACATCGTTCACCCGTTTGAATAGTTTCCCATTCAGGGAGATATTGTCATTATGTTCCGAAAGAACCGGTGCCAGTTTGATGGAAAGTGCGGTCAGCGAATCAGTAGTTTCCGCATCTGTCATATTGAAGAAAATGATGCTTACCCGGTCTAAGATGGGTGCGCTGTTATCCAAAGCCACAATCGTATTTTCGAATGTCGGAATTTCCGGGCTTTCGATGATGGCTTCGATATTTTGATTCTGTTCTTCTATACCTTTTAGAAAGGCAGGTTCATAGTGCTCTAATTTAATCTTGTCGAAAGAAGGAACACCATACTCGGTTTGAAACTCTGTAAAGAAAGGATTGCTTTCTGTTTTCGTAGCACAGGAGTACATCATACAACTTACTGCTAAAATGGTTAGTGTCTTTTTAATCATCATAAGTGTTTTTTATTAGAGTTTTCAGTTCTTATCGTTTACTGATATAGCACCAGATCGGGTAATGGTCTGATGCCTTGATAGACCGGTCTACCGTGCAATTGTAGGCTTTCAGGTTGGGGCTGATCAAGATATTGTCTATGCGGAAATAGAACTTGTTCTGATTGTAGGAAATACCCAATCCTTTACCGGACTGTGTGAATGCATCGTCTAGTTTTTGAGTCAGGATGCGATGGGTATATGAGATAGAACCGTCGTTGAAATCGCCGCATACTATGGTTGTCGGATATTTACTTTCTGCAATGGTTTTAGCCACAGAATCTGCTTGTGTAGCCCGGATAGCCGATGCTTCCGCCAGTTTTCTTATTAATTGCCTAAGTCCGGTTTTTACTTTCTTGGCATTCGGGTCTTTAATCATATCCTCATACATCCCTCTGTCTTCTTTGGTGAGCTTGTTGGATTCCAGGTGGTTGTTGATTAATGTAAGAGTGTCGTTATTCACATTCAGTACATATTTCATGGAGCCGTTATAATTACTTTCATATTCGATGGGATGTATCGAGAGTATGGGGAACTTAGAGAAACAGGCAAGTTGCACATCTCCTTTCCCTTGTTGGTGGACGGATTGGTAAGGATAGGCTTTCAATGCTTTTTTAATGTCCTGTTCCGTCAGGTATTTCTTGTTGGTAGCGGTGTTATATTCTTGCAGACAGATAATATCGGCGTTACTATCTACAAGATAAGACAATACCGGGTTTTTTCCATCTTTCTTCTCCAAATTGTTGAAACTCATTACGTTGTAGGATAGGATTTTGATGCTTCCTTCCGGTATGGTTTTAGTGGTGGAGTTAAAAGGAATATAAGTCCGTATCTGCGGAATACAAATTAGAAAACCGATGGCAGGCAAGAGCGCATAGCGGTAATTGACAAATGCCCAGAAGCCGATAAAAATCAGATTAATCGTCAGGAATATCGGAAATGCAAGTCCCAAGCTGGAAGCAAGTGGATTTATTTTCGGGTTAAGGTAAGGGCTATAAGCGCTTAATATCAACGTTCCCACGAAGAGAGCGTTGACAGCAAGTATCAGATATGCGACAAATTTGCCAATATGTTCCATTCCTTTATCTTTTGCTTGCGTCGAACAAGCTTTTCTTTTCTTCAGTTGTCAGACTGTCGTAACCGGATTTCTTTAGTTTTTCCAAAATACGGTCCACTTCATCAGACTGTGCTTTTTTGTGGGCATTGTAATCATAATCCTTCTCGCGACCGGTGGCACTGTTTCCATAGTGTACCTTCATTTTCGGTTTCCGTTTCCATGTTTTCTTTTGAAACAAGGAGGTGAAACCATCCAGAATCCAGTTGATCCAGGAAGTCAAATCGGTTCCTTTACTTAGGCTGGCGGCAAACCAAAGTCCTGCAAGAGCACCGCCCAGGTGGGCGATATGTCCTCCGGCATTACTTGAGGTGATGGATAATACATCGATTCCGATAACAACCAGTGCCAGATATTTGAGACGGATAGCACCGAAAAGAAAAAGTTGCACCCTGTAATTTGGTTCACGATAAGCCGTAGCAGCTACGATGGCTAATACGGAAGCTGATGCTCCTACCAATGTTGCACCCGCCACTTGCGAACTGAATAAAGGAAATACATTGTAGGCAACCATATACAGTAAACCTCCACAGATACCTCCTAATACATATAGTCCTCTTAAATGCTTGGCCGAGAAAAAGTAGAGAAACAAACTTCCGAACCAATACAGCCAAAGCATATTGAATAGAATATGCAGGATACCGGCATGCATAAACATATAAGTAAATAACGACCACGGCTGATGAATAAATCCGATAAAGGATGCCGGCAGGGCAAATATACCGAATATATCGGGGGTACTTACTTCAAACAGTCGCAAGAAAACGTTAATCAACGTGCCGATCAGAAAGATGCCTACGTTGATATAAATCAGTTGGATGAAAATATTTCCTCTTCTGAATGTCTCCTTTAAATCAGCTATAATATGTCCCATTGTTATTGCTTTTTTTTCTCCAATACAAAATCAGGATCAATCCAAATAACATTCCTCCCAGGTGAGCAAAGTGAGCGACATTGTCTCCGGCGCTATTGGCAAGTCCTGACCATAATTCAATCGCGGCGTATCCTATAACGAAGAACTTCGCTTTGATAGGAAATGGCAGCGGGAAGATAAACAACCGGTTATTGGGAAATAACATACCGAATGCCAGCAATATGGCGTAAACGGCTCCCGAAGCACCTACGGTGGTCATCATGTTCAGATACTCTTCCATTGGGATAACACCTGTACCTATATTCACTTGTGCGTAGTGGCTAAGTTCCGTTACATATTGAATATACTGTACCCCTTCCTGGATAAGTCCCGCACCGATACCGCAGAGAATATAGTAAAAGAGGAAACGTTTGGGTCCCCAGGTTTGTTCGAGAATCGGTCCGAACATAAAAACGGCAAACATATTAAAGAAAATGTGGCTGAATCCGCCGTGCATGAACATATAAGTGATAAGCTGTGCCGGATTAAAGTCACTTGCGAGGAAAAAATGTAATCCCAGATAATTCGTTAAATCCAGGCCGTAACGTTGGGCTACGATTGTCCCGAAAAATACTAGTACATTGATAATTATCAGGTTTTTAGTTACAGTTGGCATCATTTTAATTTCTGAATATTTAGATAATAGACGCAAAAGTACGAATAAATTCTGTTTTAAAGCATGAAAAACGCTTCCTATTAGCTCTTTTTCAATAATTTGCTGCGTTTTTTTTATGTTTTTATTTGATATGTTGTTTTGTTCGGCTATATTTGTGGAATTAATCCATTGTGGGATAATCTTTTGTGTAACATATATATTAATTAATCATTTTACGTATTATGAATAAGTCTGATCTTATTAGCGCAATGGCTGCTGAAGCTCAAATGAGCAAAGCCGATGCAAAAAAAGCACTTGATGCTTTCATCACTTCAGTTACTAATGCTATGAAAGCTGGTGACAAAGTATCTCTCGTAGGTTTTGGTACTTTCTCAGTAAGCGAAAGAGCTGAAAGAACTGGTATTAACCCTTCTACAAAGGCAACTATTACTATTCCTGCTAAGAAAGTAGCTAAATTTAAAGCTGGTGCTGAATTATCTGCAGCTGTTGAATAAGATAGATAGTTGAAAGAAATTAGGAGAGGAGACGCGATGCGTCTCCTTTTTTTGTATCTTTGCGCGCAAGAAATAACTTGATTATGAAGATAGAAGATAAACTTGTAGCGTCCGTTATCAGCGGACTCAAAGCACTTTACGGTCAGGAAGTCCCTGAAAAGATGGTGCAGTTGCAAAAAACGAAGAAAGAATTTGAAGGACATTTGACGTTGGTGGTATTTCCTTTCCTGAAGATGTCAAAAAAAGGACCGGAGCAAACGGCACAGGAAATCGGTGAATATCTGAAGGCAAACGATCCGGCTGTAGCAGCGTTTAATGTGATAAAAGGGTTCTTGAACCTGACTATTGCATCGGCTACATGGATTGAGTTGCTGAACGAGATTCAGGCAGATGAACAGTACGGTCTGGTAAAAGCTACCGAAACTTCTCCGTTGGTGATGATCGAGTATTCTTCTCCGAATACAAACAAACCGCTTCACTTGGGACACGTGCGTAACAATCTTTTGGGAAATGCGCTGGCAAATATCGTAGCTGCCAACGGCAACAAGGTAGTAAAGACTAATATCGTAAACGACCGTGGTATCCATATCTGTAAATCCATGCTGGCATGGAAGAAATATGGAAACGGCGAAACTCCGGAGACTTCCGGAAAGAAAGGCGACCATCTGGTTGGCGATTATTATGTAATTTTTAATAATAAACTTAAAGAAGAGATAAATACTATTTGTATTAGTGAATCTTGGGATGAGTTGCCGGATATTATTGCAGATAATATTAAGAATAATCTTAGGCTTATAGAAGATTATAAAAATAGGCTTATAGAGGCATATTATTCATTGCCATTTGAAAGTATTCCTTTTTTGACTTCTGAAATTGAGATTCTTGCTGAAACTGCTCATGATAATGGAGATTGGAATGGCTTTTTTAAAGAATTACCCGAAATCTTAAATCAAGACCAATTAAATGATTTTCTTCCTTTCTTTGAAGAAATTGATTATCTCCAAAACCAAATTAATGATTTTGAATCAGGTATTAAATCATTAGTTGAGCGGAATTCTCCTTTGATGCAAGAAGCCCGCGAAATGTTGGTGAAGTGGGAAGCCGGTGATCCGGAAGTACGCGGATTGTGGGAAATGATGAACAACTGGGTATATGCAGGATTCGACGAAACCTACAAGAAGATGGGGGTTAGCTTTGACAAGATCTATTATGAATCCAATACTTACCTCGAAGGAAAAGAAAAGGTAATGGAAGGTCTGGAAAAAGGTTTCTTCTACAAGAAAGAAGATGGTTCCGTATGGGCCGACCTGACTGCCGAAGGACTGGATCATAAGCTCCTTCTCCGTGGTGACGGTACTTCTGTCTACATGACTCAGGATATCGGTACGGCTAAACTTCGTTTTGCCGATTACCCGATTAATAAGATGATTTATGTAGTAGGTAACGAACAGAACTATCACTTCCAGGTGCTTTCTATCTTGCTCGATAAACTTGGTTTCGAATGGGGTAAGAGTCTGGTACACTTCTCTTACGGAATGGTGGAACTGCCGGAAGGTAAGATGAAATCCCGTGAGGGTACGGTAGTTGATGCTGACGACTTAATGGAGGAAATGATTGCCACTGCTAAAGAAACTTCACAAGAACTAGGCAAACTGGATGGTTTGACACAGGAAGAAGCTGATGATATTGCCCGTATTGTGGGTCTGGGAGCATTGAAATATTTCATTCTGAAAGTCGATGCCCGTAAGAATATGACATTCAATCCGAAAGAATCTATCGACTTCAATGGTAATACAGGTCCGTTTATTCAATATACTTATGCACGTATCCAGTCTGTACTTCGGAAAGCTGCCGAATCAGGTATCGTAATTCCTGAACAGATTCCGGCTGGTATTGAATTGAGTGAAAAGGAAGAAGGGCTGATTCAGATGGTTGCCGACTTTGCTGCTGTTGTAAAACAAGCCGGTGAAGATTACAGCCCGTCTATTATTGCTAATTATACTTATGACTTGGTGAAAGAATACAATCAGTTCTATCATGACTATAGTATTCTGCGCGAAGAGAATGAGGCGGTGAAAGTATTCCGTATCGCTCTGTCTGCTAATGTAGCTAAAGTTGTTCGCTTGGGAATGAATTTGCTGGGTATCGAAGTTCCTTCCAGAATGTAAGACTTTCTCTGAACAAAATAGACTTCTGCGGGGTTTCTTTTATATATATAAAAGGAACCTCGTATGTTTTACTCCCCCCCATCCATTGCTTCGGAAGAGAGAAACGGAAACTGCTACTGTCTCTTATTCCGAACTGCTGTTTGACCTGATTTATGTTTTCTCGGTCACGCAACTTTCACATTATTTGCTTCATAATCTCACTTGGGAAGGATTATTGAAAGAAACAATCCTGTGGTTTGCAGTCTGGATGTTGTGGCAACATACCATCTGGGTGACTAACTGGTTCAACCCGGATACCCGGCCGATACGTATTCTTCTTTTTATCAGTATGCTGGTGGGGCTGGTGATGGCGGCTGCTATTCCTTATGCCTTTACTTACCGGGGATTGATATTTGCTGTCTGCTATGTTCTGATACAGGCAGGGAGAACACTTTATATTATCGGGGTGTTAGGAGATCATCATCTGGCTGCTAATTTTAAGCGAATTATGGGCTGGTTCTGTATATCTGCCGTCTTTTGGATTACGGGTGCCATATTGCAGGGAGAATGGCAAATTCTACTGTGGATTATAGCCGCCATCTGTGATTATACAGCCCCGATGCACGGATTTGCTTTACCTCGTCTGGGACGTTCGGACAGTAGCAAGGAATGGACTATTGAAGGGCATCATTTGGTGGAACGTTGCCAGTTGTTTGTGATTATTGCTTTTGGAGAAACTCTATTGATGACAGGAGCTTCTTTGAGTGAAGTAGAAGAATGGACGCCTCTCGTGATTATTTCTGCTGTCATATCTTTTATTGGTAGTTTGGCTATGTGGTGGGTTTACTTTGATGTGAGCAGTGAAGCCGGTAGTCGGAAAATACAGGAAGTGAAAGATCCCGGAAAGCTGGGGTTGATTTATAATGCAATTCATATTGTACTGGTGGGAGCATTGATTATTTGTGCGGTAGGAGACGAGCTGATTGTTGCCTATCCCGAACAAGAAATGAGAGCGGAAGTTGTTTTTGTTCTGATTATCGGACCAATCGTTTATATTCTGGCAAATAGTATCTATAAATATGTCACGTGCCGTATGCTTCCTTTATCACATATTATTGCTGTAATAGCTTTGGCTTTACTGCTTCCCTGGCCTTATCACATTTCTTTATTGACGATGAATATCTTGGTAACATCTGTTTTTATATTCGTGATTGTGTTTGATATGCTATTCCCTAATAAAGGTTTTAAGATAAAATGGGAGCCGAAGATTTAATGATGGAAGCCTATTCATAACGGATAATACTTACATCCTATAATGTTGTGGCTTAAAATAAAAACACAGTTCACACGAATTCTTGGTGAGTATTCGAGAAGTTGTGTGAACTGCGTAATTCGCGCCTTTCTAAACAGATGTCTATTATGTCTTTTTCATCGATGGTTCGCAATGCGAAGTCCCGATAGCGATTCCGTACAATATCCGGGCTGCTTTTATTTAAATCGTATCAATCTTTATTTGTACCAATCTTTATTTTGTTTCCCATTCGATGATACCCATCCAGAGAACTTGGGATATGATTGATCGATTCGTTTCCCTTCCTCTGGAACCGGGAGATTACTTACTGGCATATTGATAGCAAACGGCATCAAGTCTGCAGAAACATAATACATCCCTTCTTCTGGTCTGTAGATGTCTTTTCCGGTTCCCAGTAACGATAAGTCGGCTTTGTCAGTCGGGGGATAATTTATCAGATGTAATTCTTTGCCTCTACCCTCGTTGGAACTGATGAAGATAAACGGGTTGTAAGGAGGTACCACCTCTTTCTCACTAGCTCCATCAAGCGTGATGGTTACAGTATATTCTTTCTTTGATTCATCAGTGATATTTTTGAATTTTGTCATGTCGTCATACAACAATATGGTTGGGTGAGACTGTCCAGGCTCTGTTTCTTTTCCTTCCATGTATATAGAACTTGATAAACCACTGGCATCAGGCCCCGTTATTTTTACACTCTTGACATTGCTGTTTGAGAGCTTGTGTAATTGATATCCAAATCCGTTTTGCAGATAACCGCCACAGTGCTGTAAGATAAACTTGTCTTCAATTTCGTAAATGCGATTGTCAAGAGCATTTCGGGTCATCGTACTGGTGTACTTTACCATTACGTCATTCATATCGTAATCACCTAACTTAGGCCATAAGTCTTCAAAAGCCAGTGTACCGGAATAAGAAATTTTATATTGCTCGGGGATTGCTTCGGGGTCTTCAGGCAATGGAGGCAATATCGGGTCAATAGCATTCTTTTCTGACGTATGAATATAGAAGATGGCATCTGCATAATCGAAGTCAATATTATCTTCGAATCCTACTGCTACAATCTGCCCGGACTTGGAATCACGGAGAGATACAGTTCTTTGTGTATTATTCGTGTTTAGATTCCTGGTGGAGTAGCGTGCCCCCATACCATTTATGATATCGCCCACTTTGTCTTTATCTGTTTCTGAGGTGAGTTTACTCTTGAATCCCATACCTTGAAGGCACCAGCCAATTGTGACTCCTGCAGGAAATTTGTCTTCGTATTCCTGTGTCTCTTCATTCCAATATTTGAGTTTTATTTCTTCGCCACACACTAATGCTCCTACCCCTAAAGTCTTGTAAACAGGAGAGGTGTTTGGGAATGCAATTATTTGGTTTATATCACTCGTGCTCTGGGGCGGATTGTTGGTCGGATAGGTGTAATATCCAACTGTATTGTACCATGCAGCAGAGCTGTTTATAAATACGAGGCTTACTTCGGTCGGGTTAACAATTGGAATATCTGAAGTCATTTTAATGGAACCATCAAAAAACTCCGGATAATTCTGACTGATGTTCATAACCTTGCTTTTACCGCTCTCATCTTTGACTGTAACCTTTCTGAAAACATACTTGATGTTGTATAGTACGTCTGCCGGAGGTATATTTATTTTAGGTTCCAGGTTGGTTGGTCTTCCGCTGTCATCCCAGTCTGCATTGGGAAGAACATGCCATTCTTTTAGATAGGTATGTTGGTTCACGGTCACTCCTCTGGTTTTTGATGCCGTTTGTGAACGTAAGGTAGCGATATATGCATCTTGATTAAATGAAAGCCGACGACTGTCGTCAATCGTTAGTTTAAGAGGAGATACGGTGGCTAAATAATCCGATGATAACCATACTTCCGAGAGGTCCGCCGGAATATTCATCTCTCCGCTGAATTTGCCTTTTTCGTCTGTAACTGCACGGTAGATAGGCTCTATGTCCTTTTGGGACACGCTGCCGTCAGCTGAGTATTCAATGGGATCTTGATCGTAAATGTTAAAAAGAACACGATAATTTTCGCTTTTGAAACAATAATTGATATCCAAAGCGACAGCTTGGGTCATGTTGAAGTCGAAGTATGCTTCTTTTGGCATATGCCTTCTCTCCCAAGATAAGTCACGCTCTTTGTCCATACAACTGATGGAAGCTATGGTAAGCACTCCTATCATTAAATACTTTAAATTTGTTTGCTTCATAAGTTTGTGTATTAAAAGATAAAGAGCAAATATATACATTTAATTATATAATTTGCTCTTTTTCTAGTTTTTTTATTTCTTTTTTGCGAATCGTCCTTTTTTTGTGGTCGCTGGTCCTTTTTCATCTTGTAATTTGATGAGTTCCAAACAGCTAGCCAAACTCAAATCCTGCGGGACGATATCTTTAGGAATTTTATAATTAGAACCCTTATAGGTAATATAAGGTCCGTAACGTCCGTTCAGAATCTCAAGTTCCGGCTCCTCTTCAAACTTCTTGATGTGGCGTTCCGTTTCTTTCTGGCGTTTCTCCAGAATCAGCTGTTCTGCCTCTTCCAAAGTAATTTCCATCGGATCAAGTGTTTTCGGGAGCGATACATATACCTTATTGTGCAGGACATACGGACCGAAACGGCCTACGCCTACACTGACTGATTTTCCTTCATATTCGCCCAGTGTACGAGGTAATTTGAATAATTCCAATGCTTCTTCCAAAGTAATGGTTTCCATGGATTGACCTTTCTTCATTTGTGCGAAGCGTGGTTTTTCTTCATCTTCTACAGTACCAATCTGTACAACAGGACCGAAGCGACCAATCTTAACAGAAACAGTCTTGCCTGTTCCCGGTTCTTCTCCCAGAATACGTTCGCCTACTTTATGTTCCGTCTTGATAGCCAATGTGTTTTCTACAGATGGGTGGAACTTATCATAGAAATTCTTCATGATAGAAGTCCATTTCACTTCTCCTTCTGCAATTTCGTCAAATTCCTTTTCTACACTGGCGGTAAAGTTGAAATCCAGAATGTCCGGGAAATATTCGGTAAGGAAATCATTTACCACAGTGCCGGTATCCGTTGGGAATAACTTCGCCTTTTCTGCACCGGTAATTTCAGTATGGTTTTCATCCTTAATCTGACAATCTTTCAATGTCATGACATTAAACTGCCGTTCTTCCCCGTCTTTATTACCTTTCTCCACATATTCGCGTTGTTGGATGGTAGAGATAGTAGGTGCATACGTAGACGGACGTCCGATACCCAGTTCTTCCAACTTGCGTACAAGACTTGCTTCCGTATAGCGTGGAGGACGTTGGGTGAAACGTTCGGTTGCGATGATAGGGCCGTGTTCCAACTTCTGACCTTTTTTCAGAGGAGGAAGCAGGTGGCTCTCATCTTCCTGTTCGTTGTCATCATCATAAGATTCACGGTATACACGCAGGAATCCGTCGAACTTAATCACTTCGCCGATGGCTGTAAATACATCGCTGCTGCCACTTATTGTTATGGTAGCAGTTGTCTTTTCCAGTTCCGCATCTGCCATTTGTGAGGCAATGGTGCGTTTCCATATCAAGTCGTACAGTTTCTTTTCCTGTGCTGTTCCTTCAACGGACTGGTTTTCCATATAGGTAGGACGGATAGCTTCATGCGCTTCTTGTGCACCCTTAGTCTTTGTTTCGAAATGACGGGGGTGTACGTAGCGGTCACCCATCATTTTGATGATAGCGTCTTTACTGCCTGCTGTCGCAAATTCCGAGAGGTTGACAGAGTCTGTACGCATATAAGTGATGAATCCCGATTCGTATAAGCGTTGCGCGAGCATCATGGTCTGCGCTACAGTATATCCCAGTTTGCGTGCGGCTTCCTGTTGCAACGTAGATGTTGTGAATGGAGCAGGAGGCGTTTTCTTGACCGGACGGGTAGTAATATCGTCAATAGCAAAGCTTGCTCCCTGACATGCGTTGAGGAAAGCTTTTGCTTCTTCTTTTGTTTTAATACGGCGAGCCAGTTCAGCTTTCATCTCCACCAGTTTTCCGTCCGTGTCCGGAACGAGGAATACGGCAGTGATGCGATAAGCAGCTTCCGTTTGGAAAGCATGTATTTCACGTTCGCGTTCAACGATCAGGCGGACAGCAACCGACTGAACACGTCCGGCAGAAAGTGCCGGTTTCACTTTTCTCCAAAGCACGGGAGAGAGTTCGAAACCTACGATACGATCCAGAATCCGTCGTGCTTGCTGTGCATTTACGAGGTTGAGGTCAATGTCGCGTGGTTGCTCAATCGCTTTTAAAATAGCGCTTTTCGTAATTTCATGAAATACGATTCGTTTTGTGTTTTCCGGTTTTAGTTTTAAGACCTCATACAGATGCCAGGCAATTGCCTCTCCCTCGCGGTCCTCATCGGATGCGAGCCATACGGTTTCTGCCTCTTTAGCTTCTGTCTTTAGTGTGCTAACCAGCGCCTTTTTGTCTGCCGGGATTTCGTAGCTGGGTTTAAAATCATTATTTACGTCGATACTGAAATCTTTTTTCTTCAGATCGCGTATGTGTCCGTAACTAGAAAGGACTTTGAAATCTTTCCCCAGAAACTTTTCAATCGTTTTTGCTTTTGCCGGAGACTCGACAATGACAAGGTTTTTCTGCATAATTCTTTCTTTTATAATGGCTTGTACCACAATATTCGGGGACAAAAGTAAAAAAAAAGATTCTCCTTACCTTATAATATAGGGAGAATTTAATAAAATCTTAGGATTTATTGAGGCAATTTCGAAAGAACTGTGATATTTGCTTTTGAAGGGATTCTCTATTGAGTTGGATGATATTGCTATTTAAGGTTTTCTGTAAGCATAACTCTCTTTCAATTGGAAAATTTCACATAAACATCTTCAATTGCCGATACAAGTGGGTAGCCCCCGATAGAATCACCTAATCCAATCTCTTTGGGTGTAGGTGGTATGAATTCAGCTTTTGTTCCTTTTATGTCTGCTCCTTCGTCAGTTAACGTAACAGTGGCGTACAATGGCTTATCGAACATTATTGAATATTGCATAAGAGAATATTTTTTATTAATCTCTTCCGAAAATCTTTTTTCTGTCATGGTAGGCTTACCAATCCAGACATATGAAGCGCTATTAATCTGCATGTAAGTGATCCCGTTAATTTCTTTTGTATAATTACTGTGATTATGACCGTTGAAAGCAAGTACCACTTTCTTAAACCCTACGCGTTTATTTTCTTTTTCTAGAATTTGGCGTACTTCTGTGCCATTTTTAATTTCACTGTCAAGACTTTGGTGAGACAGCAAAATACTTTTTAGTTCCGTTGTTGCCAAATCCTTTTCCAGCCATTCCATTTGTTCCTTATCTATATACGAATGCTTGTTCTGTGGATAAGCTCCATAATTTCCATGGTCATAGTGCCGAATTTCCTCTCCATCAAGATAATTATTGCCATCAAGCACTACGAAGTGAAAATTACCTTTGTCAAATGAGTAGTAACGATGTGACATACCCATTCCCTCTACATATTCTTCTGTGCTATAACGGTCAAGGTCATGATTTCCAATGACATGGTATTTTTCTCCTTTAAAACTGTTCCATGTATCTCTGTACACCTGACTTGCACTGTCAAGCCTGCAAAAATCTCCGAGTTCAATTATAAAATCGGCATTCTCGTCATTGGCTGCTTTAATAAATGTCTCAACACGCTTTTTCCCATCCGGGACATCCGGCGCATGAAAATCTGATGCAATAGCAAACCTTATTGGTGCTTCTGATTTAGAGCAGGAGCTTGTTATAACCTCTACCAAGGTTACAGCCAAAAGCAATTTTATTAATTTAAAGTAGTTCATAATTTTAACTGTTATTTAATTGAGTATAAGTTGTGTCTTAGGTAATTGATGATACACTGTTCTTCGTCATGGCTTTCGATAATCATTGATAAACATGCTTTTTTCGTATTGCTTTGATCATTAAAAGGTTAATTACTTGAGGCTCATAATATATTTGCTGGCGTAAAATTAGTTACCGAATGTGAAATGGACGTACATTATTCACTATGTTGGGTATACAAATTGCTAGAAATGTTGTTTGCTGTGAATATGTGGACAGTTTTATTGAATCGTAGGCATAATTCTTTGAGATCTTTAAATAGTTGATAGGATAAAATAAATTCTTGATTGGCATAGATTAGTATACGTTTATTCTACGTATATTTGTCTCGTTAGTATTCCAGTTTTCGTTCAACAGATGTTGAGCTGTCACTCTACATATGTTGAACTATCGTTCAACAGCTGTTGAACGAAAACTAACTAGTTAATGAAATAAATAGTATATGGGAACAAAAAGAATAATCTTTCCCAATGAAAAACTAATAAGTAATGAGCGTTAATTATGACCTTTATGAAACCCCTAATCCTGATAAGGAAGGGGAAGTGTTGCCTCTACATGCACGTGTGGTATTGAAAGGTAGCTATACAGCCGAAGAATTTGTAGACCAAGTTGTCGCTTTTCAGCATATGCCTCATGCACAAGTGGTGGGTGTTATAGAGGCTGTATCAAAAGAATTAAGACATTTGTTGCTGAAGGGATTTTCCGTTGAAGTGGGTGATATTGGCTATTTTACTCTTTCTTTGAGTGTGGACAAAAAAGTGACTGATTCAAAAGATTTGCGTTCACCGTCAGTATCTCTTAAAGATATTAATTTGAGAATTAATCGTCAGTTCAAGAAGGATATTGAGAGTGAATTGGTATTGCAGCGTTATCATTCTCCTTTTCGTGTGAAGAATCCATTAGCGGAAGAGAAGTGCTTGCAGCGATTGAATAATTTTTTAGAAAAGAATCCATGTATTAACCGACAAGATTATGCTTTACTTGTTGGAAAGACAAAAAGACAAGCGTTGATAGATATAAATGCTTTTATTGAACAAGGTATTTTGAAGAAGTACGGGACCGGACGTTCGGTAGTATATATAAAAGCAGAATAAAACAATAAAAGTCTTTTTGTTAAAGATTGGAAGTCTAAAACCTGATTGATAAACAGCAACCTTAAATAGTCACATAACTGCCTCATCACCTGCCTTGCACGAAATGTTCACTAATTGCCATAAATCGGTTCTTTGGCAAATTGTGTACCTATTATCACAAATACTGTCCCTTAATTTAGTTCGTTCAGATTAACTTTGCGTTCAGTAAAAACCTATGAAATGTTTTGAAACTATTCTTTTATAAGGTTATGAACGTATTAATTATTAAATAAATTGGTATATGAAGAACACTTTTGATTTTAAATTCTGTCTTCTTCTCATGTTTCTCTCATGTATTCCTATCTCACATGCGCTTTCTCAGGAAGGTATTATAATTAGAGGTAAGGTTACGGACGAAGCGTTGAAAGAAGCAATTCCCGGAGCCAATGTGACAATAAAAGGTATAAAAACGGGAGCTATTACTGATTTTGACGGTAATTACTCGATTACCGTGCCGAATAAGAAAGCGGTGCTGGTTTTCTCGTTTATGGGATATGCCACACAAGAAATTGTGGTAGGTGAACGGAAGGTGATTAATGTTCAGTTGAAAGACGATTCACAAAGTTTGGACGAGGTAGTGGTGATAGCCTATGGTACTCAAAAGAAAGGGCTGGTTACGAGTGCTATGTCATCCATTAGTAATGAACAGTTGCTTAAATCACCGGTTGCCAGTGTTACTAACTCATTAGCTGGGGCTCTACCGGGAGTAGCAACGGTGCAAACGACCGGACAACCCGGTAAGGATGATGCTGAAATTTATATTCGTGGTGCCGGTTCATTGGATAATTCATTGTCAAAACCATTGATTTTGGTGGACGGGGTAGAGCGTGAGTTCTCACAAATCGACCCCAATGAAATAGAGAATATATCTATATTAAAGGATGCTTCGGCTACTGCTGTGTTTGGAGTGCGTGGTGCCAATGGGGTAATATTGGTTACTACTCAACGAGGAAAAGCGGGTAAGGCTAAAATTTCAGTGAGCACTTCTTTGGGGCTTCAGCAACCTATTTCATTAGTAGAACAAACTAATAGTTATGAGTTTGCCAAATTCTGGAATACCAAGCAAGAATTGGATGGGTATACCGACCCGAAGAAATTCTTCACTCCCGGACAGATTGAGGCTTATCGTACAGGATCGGATCCTATAATGTACCCAAGCGTGAATTGGGGAGATTACCTCTTTAAGAATGTATTTCTCCAAAGCAAGAATAACGTGAATATATCCGGAGGTAGCGAGAACGTGAAATATTTTATTTCCGTCAGTTACCTGTATCAGAACGGACTGCTGAAAGATATGCCCGGACAGGCATATAATAATAACTATCGTTATGACCGATACAATTACCGTGCTAATATCGACGCAAAGCTAACTTCTACTACTACAATGAAGTTGGGGCTTGGTGGATATTTGGGTAAGACCAGAGAGCCGAGAAGTATCGAGAATGTTAGCAACGGATGGGTAATTGCCCAGATTTGGTCTCTTCCATTTGCTGGTCCCGGTTTTGTGGATGGCGTAAGAACATTGGTACCCAAAGGATTGACTCCGCTTACAGAAACTATGCGTGACGGTTTGTTTGTATTTTACGGGCAAGGCTATATGCAGAATTACAAGACAACACTGAATATGGATGTGGACATTACTCAGAAGTTGGATTTTGTAACTCCCGGATTAAGTGTTTCGTTGAAAGGTGCTTATGACAACCGCTTTAACTTGAATAAAACCCGTGCGGGTGGTGCGATTGAATATCAACAAGTAAGATATAAGTCTTTCTTGGATAGTAATAACACGATGCCGGAAACGGACCCGAATTACGACAGGACGCATGTGTATACGCCGATAGGTACGGATACTCCATTGACATACGCGGAATCAAAAGGCCGTGATCAGAACTGGTATATAGAGGGGCGTGCCAATTACGACCGTTCTTTCGGCAATCATAAAGTAGGCGGTTTGTTTCTTTATAACCAATCACGCGATTATTATCCGTTATATGCGAGTGGTTCGGCTATGCCTCATCAGTATATACCCAGAAGTTATGTCGGTTTGGTAGGTCGGGCTACATGGAGCTATTTGAGTAAATATATGCTGGACGTGAATGTCGGTTATAATGGTTCTGAAAACTTTGCTCCGGGAAAAACGCGATTTGGCCTCTTCCCCTCCATTTCTGCCGGATGGGTGATGACGGGTGAGAAATTTATGGAACAGCAGAAAGTACTCGATTTCCTGAAATTCAGAGTTGCCTGGGGACGTGTAGGAAATGACTTGGGAGCGAATTCCCGTTTTATGTATATACCTTCTACATGGAGTGGTTCCGAAGGCTACAGTTTTGGTGTTAATAATTCGGTAACCAGTCCTGCTTTCGCTATCTCTACTTTAGGTAATCCGGAAGTAACTTGGGAAACGGCTGATAAACAGAATTACGGTGTGGAAAGTAAGTTCTTCGGAAACCGCTTGTCTTTCAATTTTGATTATTTCATCGAAAACCGTAAAGGTATTTTGATTAAGCCGCAGTCTACTCCCGGTATTATTGCAACTTCATTGCCGAATATGAATCTGGGAAAAGTAAAGAATCAGGGCTATGAAGTAGAATTAGGTTGGAACGATAAAATTGGAAATGATTTCAGCTATAGAATCAATGCGAATGTATCGTATGCTCGTAACAAGATTATCTTTAAGGATGAGGTGCCCAAACAATTTGATTATATGAATGAAACGGGTGGGCCTACAGGACGTACAAAAGACCTTTATCAGTTTGTCCGCCTTTATCAGTACAGCGACTTTATTACAGGTGAAGATGGAAAACTGACACTGAATCCTTCACTGCCTCAACCTTCATCTGCTGTTTCTCCGGGAGATGCCATGTATGCCGACCTTAATGGTGACAATATAGTCGATGGTAACGATAGATTCATTACCGGTTATTCTAATCGCCCGGAATATGTATTTGGATTGAATATGGGATGTGAATGGAAAGGATTCTCACTCTCTATGCAATGGACCGGGGCGACTCATGTCAATAAGATGTATGAGATTGAATACCGTATCCCGTTTACCAACTCCGGAAACCGTGGATTGTTGACTTACTTCTATGATGAGTGTTGGACACCGGACAATCAGTTGGGCGCTAAATATCCGCGTCCTTCCGAGACATCGGAAAGTTGGAACTCATCACCGTCTACCTTATGGCTGCAAGACGCATCCTATCTTCGTTTGAAGAACCTGACTGTCGGATACACGATTAGAAACAATGATTTTTTGAAAAAAATAGGTTCTTCGTCAAATTTGGTGGTAATCTCTTTTTTATTTCAAC
>NZ_QTMW01000030.1:0-68984 GCF_003604005.1 Bacteroides sp. OF03-11BH
GTTGAAATAAAAAAGAGATTACCACCAAATTTGACGAAGAACCAAAATAAACTCATAGAGAGTATGAAAAATATGAAAACACTTAGGGTTAAAATGGTAGGGCTATTGGCTGTGGCTCTCATTCTTTTTTCTGCGTTTCGTGCAGACAAACCGGTCATCACTATCTTTATGATAGGCGATTCGACGATGGCTAACAAGAAAATGGATGGAGGAAACCCCGAACGTGGTTGGGGAATGGTGCTTCCCGGATTCTTCTCCGAAGATATACGGATAGACAACCATGCTGCCAACGGTCGAAGCTCCAAGAGTTTTATCAGTGAGGGACGTTGGGAAAAAGTGATTTCCAAAGTGGAAAAAGGAGATTATGTCTTTATTCAGTTCGGCCATAATGATGAGAAAGCAGACTCTACCCGTCACACTGATCCGGGGACAACTTTTGATGAGATTCTTCGCCGCTATGTAAATGAAACCCGTGCCAAAGGTGGAATACCGGTATTGTTTAACTCTATCGTCCGTCGAAACTTTGTGCAGCCGAAGGATGATGCCATCGCAAAAGATGTCCGTCGCACACCGGGGGAAAAGGAACAACCGAAGGAAGGTACTGTTTTATTCGATACGCATGGTGCTTATCTGGATGCTCCCCGCAATGTGGCAAAAGAATTGGGAGTAACTTTCATCGATATGAATAAAATCACTCACGACCTGGTGCAAGGACTTGGACCTGTAGAATCTAAGAAATTATTTATGTTTGTCGAACCCAATCAGGTGCCTGCTTTTCCGAAAGGCCGTGAAGACAATACTCACTTGAATGTATACGGAGCACGAACCATTGCCGGATTGGCGGTGGATGCCATCGGCAAGGAAATTCCGGAACTGGCGAAATATATCCGTCAATCCGATTATGTAGTGGCTCAAGATGGTAGCGGTGATTTCTTTACCGTGCAGGAAGCGATCAATGCAGTTCCTGATTTTCGCAAAGAAGTGCGTACCACAATTCTGGTTCGCAAGGGTACCTATAAAGAAAAACTGATTATCCCTGAATCTAAAATCAATATTTCCCTGATTGGAGAAGAAGGTACGGTATTGACTTATGACGGTTTTGCAAACAAGAAAAACGTATTCGGTGAGAACATGGGAACTTCCGGTTCGTCCAGCTGTTACATTTACGCTCCCGATTTTTATGCAGAAAACATCACCTTTGAGAATTCATCAGGTCCCGTAGGACAGGCAGTTGCCTGCTTTGTATCTGCCGACCGTGCTTTTTTTAAGAACTGCCGTTTCCTCGGCTTTCAGGATACTCTCTATACATACGGGAAGCAAAGCCGCCAATATTACGAAGATTGTTACATCGAAGGAACAGTCGATTTTATTTTCGGATGGTCTACCGCTGTTTTCAATCGCTGCCACATTCATAGCAAGTGCGACGGTTATGTCACTGCTCCCTCTACCGATAAAGGGAAAAAGTATGGCTATGTCTTCTATGATTGCAAACTGACTGCGGAACCGGAAGCTACAAAAGTATATCTGTCTCGTCCCTGGCGTCCGTATGCGCAAGCTGTATTTATCCGTTGCGAACTGGGTAAGCACATTCTCCCTGTCGGCTGGAATAACTGGGGCAAGAAAGAGAACGAAAAGACAGTCTTCTATGCCGAATATGAGAGCCGGGGCGAAGGAGCCAATCCGAAAGCGCGTGCCGCTTTCTCCCAACAACTGAAAAACCTGCAAGGATACGAGATTACGACTGTACTGGCAGGCGAAGATGGATGGAATCCGGTAGCGGACGGAAACAAACTGATAACAGTGAAACGTTGACTTGACGAATATGTAAAGAAATGAATTACTAAGCAAAAAACAATGGATATATAAAAGACAATAGATCACTTGTCCTATAGAATGGCTCGATTCTGTTAAATAGCCGCTAAAGATTGCATAAAAGTACAACTATTTTTCTATCTTTACGGCACAGAACCTAGTTATATGATGAAGAAAACCTTAATTTCAGTAATTCTTTTGCTAGCTATTGTGTTCTCGACACATGCGCAGCAGCACTGTTTTTTCACCCACTATTCTACTGAAGATGGATTGTCCCAAAATACGGTGATGAACATCTTGCAAGATCACAAAGACAACCTTTGGTTTGCCACTTGGGATGGAATCAACCGTTTCAACGGTTATACCTTCAAAACATATAAGGCTCGTCAGGGAAATTACATCAGTCTGACCAATAATCGCGTAGACCGTATCTATGAAGACCGTTATGGTTTTTTGTGGCTACTGACTTATGATAATCGTGTCCATCGTTTCGACCCGAAGACAGAGACTTTCGAACAAGTACCTGCTGCCGGAGAGGAGGGGAGTGCTTTCAATGTGCATACCATTGAGGTGATGCCGAACGGAACCGTCTGGCTGCTGACAGAAAATGACGGAGCCATCCGCATCCTAACTCATCCGAATGAGAATAATCGTCTGACATGGGATATTTATTCCAGTAAGACGGAACTGTTTCCCTCTTTGCATGTATTCAAAGTACATCAGGATAAAGCAGGCAATGACTGGTTGTTGACGGATAACGGCCTCGGCATGATCCGCCCCGGCAAGAAAGAACCGGATTCCTATTTTACGGAGACAAAAGGGAAGTTTGGCGGCATGAACCAAGCCTTCTATGCAGTACAGGAGCGGGATAAGGACATCTGCTTTGCTTCGGATCATGGACGTATCTGGTCTTATCAGAAAGATAGCGGAGAATTTACGTTGATCGAACTTCCTACAAAAGGGCAGATCACTTCCATTCACCCCGTTGCACCGGACGTTTCTGTAATTACTACCGATTCGGATGGTTTCTTTACTTATAACCTGCGGACCAAAACAAACGTGCATTACTCATTTTTGACTTGTAAGGCTTTACCCGCAAAACCAATCCTTTCTGCTTATGTAGACCGTTCTTCGGAAGTGTGGTTCGAGCAGGAAGAACCGGGTGTTGTAGCCCATTTTAATCCCTCGACCGGAGTGGTGACCCGTGAACAGATTCTTATTGAATACAGTAATCCCGAACGTTCCCGTCCGGCCTTCCATATCCATGGAGATGTAAACGGGTATCTTTGGGTACACCCTTACGGAGGAGGTTTCTCTTACTTCGATCCTCAAAAAAAACGGTTGGTTCCTTTCTATAACGGACTGGGTAGCCGTGACTGGCGCTTCTCCAATAAGATTCATTCGGCTTTCTCCGACAAACAAGGTAATTTATGGCTTTGCACCCACTCCAAGGGATTGGAGAAGGTGACTTATCGGAATGTACCTTTTGCGATGATGACTCCCATGCCGCATGAACATGAATCATTGCATAATGAGGTACGTGCCCTGTGCGAAGACAAACTGGGTAATCTGTGGGTTGGCTTGAAAGATGGTATGCTTCGTATGTATGATGCCGATAAAGCTTATAAAGGATACCTGACCGAAAGCGGCATCGTTTCTACTACCGGTACTCCCATGTTGGGAACTGTTTATTTTGTTATTCAGGATTCGAAAGGAATCATCTGGATTGCAACAAAAGGAGACGGACTTGTCCGTGCCGAGCCGACTTCTTCCAACGGAATGTCTTATAAACTGACCCGTTATCTTCATCGTGAAGAGGATATGTACAGTTTGAGCGATAATAATGTGTATTGTATCTATGAAGATCATTATGGTCGTATTTGGGTAGCTACTTTTGCCGGAGGTATCAATTATATCACGCAGAATGAAGCAGGAAAGACATTGTTTATCAATCACCGGAATAATCTGAAAGGGTATCCGATTGATCCTTGCTACAAAGCGCGTTTCATTACTTCCGATAATAATGGACGCCTGTGGGTAGGTACAACTACGGGAGCTGTTGCTTTTGATGAGAACTTTAAGAAACCGGAGGATGTGCAGTTTTATCATTTCTCCCGTATGCCGAACGATACGCAAAGTCTGAGTAATAATGATGTCCATTGGATTATTTCCACTAAGAAAAAGGAACTGTATCTGGCTACTTTCGGTGGGGGACTCAACAAACTGATATCTATCAGTAAGGACGGCCACGGAGAGTTCAAATCATATTCCGTACTGGACGGTCTTCCTTCCGACGTCTTGCTTTCTGCCCGCGAAGATAGTAAGGAGAATTTATGGATTAGTACGGAGAATGGAATTTGTAAATTTATCCCGTCTGAAGAACGTTTTGAAAGTTACGACGAACGTAGTATTACTTTCCCAGTGCGCTTTAGTGAAGCGGCTTCCACATTGACGGCTAAAGGAAGTATGCTTTTCGGTGCCAGTGGGGGAGTCTTTATATTTAATCCCGACTCTATTCGTAAGAGTAGCTATATCCCACCTATCGTATTCTCCAAACTGATGGTGACTAATGAGGATATTACGCCCGGAGATAACTCCTTGTTGAAGGTGGATATTGACGATACCGACCCATTGGTGCTCTCACACAAAGAGAATATTTTCTCCGTTCACTTCGCTGCACTCGATTATACTAATCCGCAGAATATACAGTATGCTTATATTCTCGACGGATTTGAGAAACAGTGGACTTTTGCCGACAAGCAGCGTAGTGTGACTTATACGAATCTTCCGAAAGGAGAGTATGTGCTCCGTGTTCGTTCAACGAATAGTGATGGTGTGTGGGTGGATAATGAACGTATACTGAACATTGTTATTCTGCCTTCTTTCTGGGAGACGCCGGTAGCTTATGTGCTTTATGTTCTTTTTATTCTGATTATTATTCTCGTAGCCGTTTATATCCTGTTTACTATTTATCGGTTGAAGCATGAAGTTTCGGTCGAACAGCAGATTTCAGATATAAAACTGCGTTTCTTTACTAACATATCGCATGAGTTGCGTACTCCGCTTACGTTGATAGCCGGTCCGGTGGAGCAGGTCTTGAAGAATGATAAATTGCCGGCTGATGCTCGCGAACAGTTAGTGGTGGTTGAACGGAACACCAATCGGATGCTTCGTCTTGTCAATCAGATTCTGGACTTCCGCAAGATTCAGAATAAGAAGATGAAGATGCAGGTGCAGCGGGTGGATATTGTACCTTTTGTCCGTAAGGTGATGGAAAATTTTGAAGCTGTGGCCGAGGAACATCGGATTGATTTCCTGTTCCAGACCGAAAAGGAACATCTTTATCTTTGGGTGGATGCCGATAAGCTGGAAAAGATTGTATTCAATTTGCTTTCCAATGCATTTAAATATACGCCGAATGGCAAGATGATTACGATGTTTATCCGGGAAGATGAAAAGACGGTTTCTATCGGTGTGCAAGATCAGGGTATCGGTATCGCGGAAAACAAAAAGAAGTCACTGTTTGTCCGTTTTGAGAATCTGGTAGATAAGAATCTTTTCAATCAGGCTAGTACGGGTATCGGACTTTCATTGGTGAAAGAGTTGGTGGAAATGCATAAAGCGACTATTTCCGTTGATAGTCATTTGGGAGAAGGGAGTTGCTTCAAAGTCGATTTCCTCAAGGGAAAAGAACATTACGATAAGGAAGCCGAGTTTATTCTGGAAGATGCGGATGCTCCGGCAAGAATGGGACAGGTAGTGGATATTGCCAATTCTTCCATTCAGTTTGAAACGTTGGTAAGCGATGATTCGGAGAAGATTGATGACGTGTATGGGGAAGAATTTGCGAAAGAAGAGAACTCCAAAGAATTGATGCTGTTAGTCGAAGATAATCAGGAGTTACGTGAATTCTTGCGCAGTATATTTTCTCCGATGTACCGGGTGGTGGAAGCTGCTGACGGTAAGGAGGGGGCAAGCAAGGCTTTGAAGTACCTGCCGGATATTATCATCAGTGACGTGATGATGCCTGAGAAAGATGGTATCGAAATGACGCGCGAACTGCGTGCGGATATGACGACCAGCCATATACCTATCATCTTGCTTACTGCCAAAACTACGATTGAAAGCAAACTGGAGGGACTGGAATATGGTGCGGACGATTATATAACGAAGCCTTTCAGTGCTACCTATCTGCAAGCCCGTGTGGAAAATCTGTTGATGCAGCGTAAGAAACTGCAAAGTTTCTACCGGGATAGTCTGATGCATATTAATATTTCTACCGGTCAGGAGGAAGTGCCTGTGGCTACGGATATGCCGTCTGCTGAAGAAGATGCCTCCGAAACTGTACCTGCAACTCTCGAAATGTCTCCCAACGACCGTAAGTTTATGGATAAATTGGTAGAGTTGATGGAGCAGAACATGGATAATGGAGAACTGGTGGTAGATGATCTGGTTCGGGAACTGGCTGTCAGCCGTTCTGTCTTCTTCAAGAAGCTGAAAACACTTACCGGACTGGCTCCGATTGAATTTATCAAAGAAATGCGTATCAAGCGGGCTACACAATTAATAGAAACCGGAGAATTTAATATGACCCAGATTTCGTATATGGTCGGCATTAATGATCCGCGTTATTTCAGTAAATGCTTTAAAGCACAGGTTGGAATGACGCCTACAGAGTATCGGGATAGAGTGGGGAGATAATAATAGGAAAGGAAAGAAATAGAAAGGGGGATGTTCAAAGCTCCCCTTTTATCGAAATCACCCTCACTACAACTATCTGTGGCGAGGGTGATTTTTTGTTTATGAGAGTTCCGATACATTTACCCTCATCTTGGTTATCCGAAATTATTTTTTAGGGTATAGATGATTCACAAGGCTGTTCATATACATTTCCAGGTTTGTATATTCCGGGCTTAATGTATATTTGGCTCCGTCTGAAGGATCATTGGGATTAAGGTTGTGTTTCTTTTCCCATTCATCGGGAATACCATCACCATCTGTATCAACAAGTGCTGTTTCTGATTTATATTCCGGCCATCCTCCTACATCAGACGGTTGGTCAATCATTCCATTCGTGCTTCTGTGAGAACCTTCGTAAGTATAAGTGCCTTTGAGAGTTTCATCTACGATGCGTTGGTCTATGGCGTCACGGCGATATGAAGCACCGGCAAACTCGAGAACATCTTTGTAGGCTTTCTTGGCAGGTTGCAAAGAAGTATGTTCGGCTATGTCAAATGCTTTTTTAGACAGTACTTCCTTTTCTGTGGCAAAGTCCTTTTTGATAACCAGTCCGTAAGAGTTATCCATATTCACTTTATAAAGAGCCTCTTTCTGCTTATCGGTCAGTTTGGGACAGGTAGGATCCATATAGTTACCTTTGAAATAGAATACACCATGAACACCTGCTTTATTGTTGTTTTTGCCATCATCGGCATACGCTGTAAACAAGCGTTTGAAAGAACCTTTTGTCGCACTGAAAGGTCCCGGTTTATAGTAGTTATTGATAAAGTTGTAGGAACCTCCTTCACCGGCATAAGCACCGTCACTGCCATAATTATAAATCACATTATTGAATAATTCCACTTTTTCATCTTCCGGACGACCCGTATAACGGCTTCCGCAAAGACGGGGTGTGCGGTTAGTGTGATGGGCGAGTAAGTTATGGTGAAAAGTAGCAGGTTGTCCACCCCAGATACCCCCATAACCATGTGCTCCCTTTTCGTGGATAGAATTGGCGAGACTTTCACTGATGATGCACCACTGAAGTGTGAAATTACGGTTATCATAGAATGTGGCACATTCGTCCGTACACCAACTCATGGAGCAGTGGTCTATGATAATGTTTTGGTGCGCTTTAGTACCATTCATTGAGTCGTCACCTTTTTGTTTGATGTCGACTCCCATACGGGAACGGATGAAACGGACGATAACATTGTCTGCCTGAATAGAGAATGTATAGTTTTTCAGGCAAATGCCATCACCCGGAGCTGTCTGTCCTGCAATGGTCACATCTCCATTGCTGAGTTTTAATGCTTTTTGTAATTCAATAATTCCGCTAACCGCAAAGATAATGGTGCGGGGACCTTTCTTGCTGATAGCCCAGCGAAGTGTCCCTTCCGAACCGTCGTCTGCCAGGGACGTAACAGTGTATACAGTACCTCCGGCACCACCGGTGGTATATTTTCCTGCTCCGTCGGCACCGGGGAAGGCGAGAACTTTGGAACGATCCGGGGTAGGATAGTCCTTTGATGTTTTTTCAACCGAAATGGCAGGTTGCATGGCTTGTCCCACTAGAGGAAAAGCCAATATCAAACTACAGATTGCTAATATATTCTTTTTCATTACTAATTTATCATTTGGGTTTGAATTTACTAAAATTATTCTATAACACTGCCACCTGTCGCACCATTTACCATGATTTCGTGCACCAGACTATTGAGATACATTTCCAGATTAGTGTACTTCCCGTTTTTGTCAATAGTCGTTTCTTTTCCATCAGCAGATTTCTTGGGATTCAAACCATATTCTTCTTCCCAGTAGTCGGGAATACCGTCACCGTCCGTATCTTTCACGTTTGCATTGGTTACAGATTTCAGAACATCGTAGGGATCACTTACTCCTAAGGCTGTGCAGACATCTTTCGGGTCGTTGATATATCCACTTTTGTTTTGTGAGTAGCCGGAAAGACCTTCCCATTTGCTGGCATCTCCCGTGCAACTTGCTTTTCTGTTTTTAACGTCGCTAATTATCAACTCGTCGACTTTATCACGATAGTTGCTGGCTCCTGCATAGCTCATCACACGTTCATAAGCCTCATCCGGCGTATGAGTTCTTACATTTCCTGTCTTAACTACCGGTGAACTTGATTTTATCTGGGTATGTTGGTTCCAAAGCTCCGTAGTTGCACAGTTTTTATTATCCATTTGTTCAAATACGCCTTTTGTCCAGTTATCATTGCTAACAGTCGTATTGTCTACCACTTTATTTCCGTCGATATAAAACTTCCCCCAAGTTTGAAGCCATTTTTTGTAAGCTTCGCCGGAGTAATTTTCCGGATATACATCCGGCTTGGCGATACGGTAAGCACGGTCTGCTTTACCGCTTTCATCGGTTCCGGGGCCTGGCTTGTAGTAGTTGTTAACGATATTCACGTGTTGCGCTTCACCACCGTAGCAGCCTTCGCCTCCCCAATTGTAGTAAACATTGTTGCGCATATCCACTCGCTCTCCATCGTTGTTGTTCAGTGCTAATGTAGTATATCGGGGACCAAGGCGTGGAACACGGCTTTCGCAATGGGCTATCAGGTTATGGTGGTAAGAGGCATAGTTTCCTCCCCAGTTACCGCCATATCCGTGAGAAGCGAATTTACCTGTGGCAGCATTGATCTTTACATCAGTCACACGTAAGGCTTGATAAGCTAAACACCATTGTACGGTAGAATTTTGCATACCATAGACAGAAAGACATTCATCGCTTCCCCAGCTTACTGAACAATGATCGATGATTACATTTTGTTTGTCACAACCTCCTAATCCGTCGCAGTCTACGTTAGAGTTTCCGGGGCGAAAACGGATGAAACGAATGATGATATTGCTGGAATTAATCGTAAATGGGTAATTGGCGATACAGATACCGCCCGGTGATGTTTGTCCGGCAATGGTCAGATCATCTTTCTGGGTTTTTAATTCCGATTTCAAATAGATGGTACCCGACACATCAAATACAATCGTTTTAGGACCGTCTTGTTTCATAGCCCAGCGCAGACTTCCGCTGATACTTCCACTGGTGTCGTCTTCAAGGCTAGTCACATGATAAACTTTTCCTCCGCGTCCTCCGGTGGTATTGCGACCGTGGCCTTCGGCGTATGGGAAAGCAAGAAGTTCTCCATAATCCAGTTGCTTGACATCAGAAGATGTCCCACCTGGATTATTTGTTCCTCCACCTGTATCATCTACAGGATCGTCGGAAGAGCATGAGGTACATAATCCTGCGATGCTGAATGCAATAGCTACATAAAATAGAGATATTTTCTGCTTCATTATCTTTTAACTGTTTGGGGATATAGACGATTTATTTGTTGGGATACAACGTTTCTACCAGACTGTTGAGGTAAACCTCCAGATTGGTATACGTTTTACTTAGAGTATATTTGGCACCGTCGGCCTTACTTTTGGGGTTCAAACCGTTGGCAGTCTCCCATTCATCAGGGATGCCGTCGCCGTCGGTGTCTTTTGGACCGGTTTCCTTTTTATATTCCGGCCAGCCACCTACATCGCTGGCTTTATCAATGAGTCCCTTTTCACTGCCATTGCTGCCGTCTGCCGTATAATCTCCGTTGCGAACGTTGGCTATGATGCGTTTATCGACATCATCATATTTTAAGGAAGCACCGGCATACTTTAATACTGATTCATAAGCTTCTTTTGCCGATTGAGTGAATTCGGATGCATCTTCGGAAATAGTAAATTCGTTACTTGACTGAAGTGCTTTTTCTCCTCCATCGGGTAAAGGAACGGCTTCTGTTGCATTGGGGTGTAACCCTTGCCAGTTGTCATTGTTTACAGAAGTAAGCAGAGATTGATATTCGGCTTTCAATTCAGGACATGTGCCATCAAAATAGTTTCCTTTCAGATAAAAAGTACCCCATATACCTTTGGTGTTTTTATTTGTACCGTCATCACCGTTAGGTTGGAAGATACGGTTTACAATATTTTTCTTGGTATTGGTAACTGGTCCGGGCTTGTAGTAGTTGTTCACGAAATTATAGCTTCCTCCTTCTCCTGCATAGCCACCATTGGTCGGTCCCCAGTTATAGAAAACATTATTTCGTAAATCGAGTTTTTCATTTTCCGGTTTCCCTGTATAGCGGCTACCGCATAAACGTGGTGTACGGCTGCTGTGGTGGGCTAATAAATTGTGGTGGAATGTAGCGGGTGATCCTCCCCATATTCCTCCGTAACCGTGATTACCTTTGGTGTGTACCGAACGATTCAAACTTTCGCTGATGATACACCATTGCATGGTAAAGTTAGTGTTATCGTAGAAAGAAGCACATTCATCAGTGCTCCAACTCATCGAACAATGGTCAATGATAATATTTTTATGTTGCTTTCCCCACAATGCATCACCGCTGTCGGCTTCTGCTTCTGTTGTAAAATTGTCCGATCCCATGCGGAAACGCATGAAACGGATGATTACGTTGTCCGCCTGTACGGATACGGGATGTCCTTTCAGGCAAATACCGTCACCCGGTGCACTCTGGCCGGCAATCGTTACATCTCCGTTGGTTATCCTCAAGGGGCTTTTCAGTTCTATCAATCCACTTACTGCAAATACGATCGTGCGCTTTCCCGTGCGATTTAATGCGTAGCGTAATGTTCCTTGTGTTGTCTTATCGTTGTCTTCAAGCGAAGTTACTATATATACATCTCCGCCTGCTCCGCCGGTAGTATAACGACCTGCACCGTAAGCACCCGGAAAGGCATAACGCGTTTCGGCAGGTGTCTCTTCTTCACCACCTTCGTTCTCATTACCACCGTTACCGGTATTCTGTCCCGGTGTTTCATCGGTGATACTTGGGTCTTTGCTGCTGCAAGCAACCGATAGGTTGATTACACAGAAGCACAATAATCCCATTTTAATAGATTTGAGCATACAAATTATCTTTTAAAAAAATAGAGTTCTTTGTCTCATACATTATATTTGCTGATGATGTGACAAAGAACTCTTTATTAAATCTTATTGGTTTTATTCGCTTACTGTACCGTACTGGCTTACAGTTTTCACTGTATAAATATTGCTTTCGTCAGTGTTGGTCAGTGTAACGGTAGTGTCTGTCGTTTGCCCTGCATAGTTACCATTCATAAAGATGAGGTAGCCGGCAGCACCGGATACTGCATCCCATGTCAGAGTGTTTCCCGACAGATTGACATTGGTAGGTGCTGCAAGGGGAGTTTCCATATACTCTTTCGGGTTCCAGCTGTCAAT
Source organism: Bacteroides sp. OF03-11BH (assembly GCF_003604005.1). Taxonomy (NCBI): domain Bacteria; kingdom Pseudomonadati; phylum Bacteroidota; class Bacteroidia; order Bacteroidales; family Bacteroidaceae; genus Bacteroides; species Bacteroides sp. OF03-11BH. The sequence goes on from NZ_QTMW01000030.1 coordinate 11,800, forward strand.
AGTTATTATATTCTCATATGTATATTTAGCAGCTTCGGATGCTGTTAGCACTGAACTAGTGAAGGAAACGTTTCCGGAGGTGATTGTTTTACTTTCCGCAATCATATTTCCATTCTTGTCGATAGTGTTATATTCAGCATATAGTGTAGGTACTTGTCCACCATATCCCCAGTGTGAATCTATAATATCCATTTTCAACTTGGTGTTGATCCAGACAGTTTTCGTGGTTGTGGCTTGGGAACGTCCGAATGAGAATTTTGTATCATCACCGTTTACCGTACAATCTTTTATAACATATCCGTATTTATCGCTTTCACTGGTACGCGAAGCAGTTATAACGCTACCACCGTCATTGCCTGTATTATAGAATGTACTGTTTTCGATAAGTACATCGCCACTTCCCCAGATATAATCTGTATGACCTTCAATCCATGAGTTATAAACGTATGCACGATGAGGGGTTGTATTGTTCCAATAACGGGTCCACCATGTATCCTGGTAGGAGACAAGCAAACAGTTATTCAAAGCAAAGCGGTCTTCACGGTTTATCAAGGCTTCTGCCTGTCCGTTTTTACCTAAACCACCAGTGTGACGATTTGAGAATGCACCATAAAGATTGATGATTGAAATATTTTCAGCATAAAAGTCTGTGGCTTCAATCAACACTACTGTGTTTTGGTCTTCACTATATCCGGCTTTGCGGGCTGGTGAATTTTCGTTGAAAATAGAATAAGGCCATGAGGTAGCATTACTTGAATCATCTACACGGTTTACTGCAAACTGGATTTTAACACCATCACGGCTCTCACCGATTAAATGAACAAATGGTTTATTCTTATTGATCCGGACACATTCATTATAAGTTCCGTTGGCAATGAAGATTTTATAAGGACTGGTAGGTGGGGTAGTGATGGCGTTGATTGCAGCCTGGAGAGTAGTGTAATCACCATTCCCTTTTGAATCAACAATTGCATCGAATACTTTTCCACCGCCCGAAATTTCAGATTTGGCAGTAAAGCTTAAAAAGAAGTCTTCGTCGTAAGCTCTTCCCTGCATATCCGTTAATGCTCCGGCAGGAACTTCGAAAGTACATTCTTTGTTTTCCATACCAGAGAAGGTATAACGTACTTTTTCGTAGTTGATGGATACACGCACTACTCCTCCGTTGAAATAGATTTCTGTATCCGGAGCCTGACGCATAGCTTTGCTGAAAGTCAGTTCTACATATCCGCTCGGACCTACTACATCACCATCATTGATATTCTGTGAAATCAGAACAGGGATGCTTGTATCTTCTGCATCATCGTTGTCATTACAGGAAGCACCTGTAAGAATCAACAAGAACAGAAGTAAGTATTTACTTATTGTATTGATTGAATTTGTATTCATAATATCTGTTGCTTTTTAGAGAAGATTCTCCGTCAAGTAAATGCAAATTCCAGACTTGACGGAAAACCTTGTAGTTTTATTTAGTTATTTGTTCCAACGTTGGTCACCGACTCTGTATTCTTCAGGAACATCTGCTCCAAAAGTCAAATCTTCACTTGAACCATTAGGGAATAGCTGATCGGAAGTCAGAGGAAGACTAGTATAGTCTTTTCCCCAGTCGGGTGTAACAAATGAAAAGTCAGAAGCCTTATACAAGCCGTTTACGTTCAGGGTTGTAGCTACGGAACTTGTGTTGTAGAAAGGTTTAACTCCACCTTTGGCAAACAGGGTGTTTGATATAGTTATTGTCATGTCTTTTGTATCTCTGCAGAAAGCATCACTTGCTGACATATCATAGAATGTACAATCTTTGATTGTTATTGTACCGGGTTGTCCTGACTTGTGTCTTATGAATTGAGACGCAGAAGCTCCCTTGGATACAATAATAGAAGTGTTGGAAACCACTAAATTGAGAGTTGTTAATGTTACCTTGTCAGAAAGAAGTAATCCATAATGATTGGATGTTGCTGCTCTTCCCAATCCTTTGATGATACAGTCGTCAATAGTAACAGACATAGCATTACTTGTACTTGCATTCATACGAACGATACCACGGATATTGGTAATTGTACACGAGGTAACTTCTATTTCTTTGATGCAACCTGAAGCACCGTTTTGATAAATAAGGGTTGTATTTCCTTCATCGGTAATATTCAGATTATGGAATTCTACTTTATCACATATTCCGCTGGCACCTATGCCTTTTTTAATAGTCATATTAACCTGTCCGTCTTGACTGTCACCCCAGAAAATAAGGTGAGTCACGCCAGCAGCAATGCTTTCTTTTTCTTGTGCAAATCCTTCTGTTCCGGAAACATTGATTAATACTTTTCCTGAAAGATTATCCCAGTTGGCAAGGGCATCTTCCCATGTCATTTCAGTATACCCCGTCGGTTTACCTTTCTTAGTTGTAAAGGTGATACGAGAACATATAGAGCCGTTTGCGAAAGCATAAGCCGTATATTCCGTACTGGAAGCCAAACCTGTGATTGCCACCTTATGTGCAGCAATATCTGCTGGTGATAATTGGGTTCCTGATTCAGGTACTCCTTCGGTAGAAAGAACACAAGCATATTCATCTACATCCACCGTTTCTTCCCATGAGAATACAGCTGAATTTGCTGTTATATCACTGATGGTAGATTCGATTTCCAAACCAGGGATGGTAACAGTCTGTGAACCACGCGGATTATTTCCATTATAAATAGTAATCGTGTATTCAGTGAATGACTTCAAATTTTCAACCCATGCTTCACCTGCGGCAGCTTCTGTTGACGAAATAACACGTGAAGTTGCTTCTGTGGCACCCGTTTCCATGATTTCGAAATGATCGACTGCTAATCCGGCTTCCCATGACATACGTACTTTTCCTTGACCTTCAGGTAAGTCTTCAGTAGTTGGAATATTTAGGATAGCTTCTTCCTTAACTGAAGCAAAAGTCTTTTTATAATTTACCCAACGAGATTCCTTCTCTCCGGAAATAGACTTGATACGCATATAATAAGTCGTATTTACCGCCAGATTATCCATTGTGTAAGGTGACTGCTTGATCCGGTTGGCAGGATCATTTCCATAAACGATATTTCCATTTTCTTCTGATCCCATTGGAGTTTCGTCAGTCATCTCGTTAGGACTAATCTCGATAATGTAATAGTCGGTATTGGATGTTGAGCTCCAAGTTACTACCGCTCTGGCTACTTTACTGTCTGTTTCTATACTGATTCCGTTTTCATCAGTTCCGAAAGGACGGCTATAGGAAGAGTCAATATCCCAATCACTTTTCTCTGTACACGAAGATACAGCCAAAGAGGTCAGGAGCATGAAAGCTCCCATTCCCAATATATTTTTTATATTCTTCATCATTTTACGATTTTAAGATTAATCCGAATAACCATAAGAGTTATGTAATTTACCGTTTGAGTTAGAGATGGTTGTAGAAGCTATCGGCAATAAATAACGATTCTTCACAGCCTTGTTCAATCCGCCAGAAATACTAGGCAAGTTTACTTTCAGATTCTTTTGCTCCTTGTCACTGGTTTCAGCTCCGAAAAAGCTCTTGTTTTCATATTCTCCACCTACTTTAGCTCCAAATACGAGAGAAGTCATATCGATATACATCGGATTGTCCGTGCGATATTTATAGTTCACATACTGTGGATATGTACCATTATACACTGCATTTGTATATTCGTTTTTGAATTCGTCTATTTTTTCGCTCAACAGGTTCCAACGGATTAGGTCGAACTTACGAACACCTTCTCCTGCCAGTTCCCATGCATTTTCGTCAACAATTGCATCGAAGAAGTCTTTTCCCATTAGAGCAGTCCATGCAGCATCACGTTTGGTTGCATCGGTGAAAGCACGGTCGTGTACTTCTTTCAGGGCTGCTGTGGCTGTTAATGTACAACCTTCGGCTGTTGCACCCTTACCATAAAGTTCGTTCACAACTTCGGCATACATCAGCAATACTTGCGGATAACGCATTTTCACTACGTTGATACCGGAACAAACTTTCTGATCGCTGGCCAATACAGCTGCGTACCATTCAGAGTTTTCCATCATCTTACGATAATCCCATTTTCCACAATAAAGACCGAAAGGAGCATTTCCTAACATATATTCTTTAAATACTTTGGTGTTTTTGTCTGTAGAAAGTTGTGAAATAGCACAAGTCAGATCGCGGCGGATATCTCCTTCGCCAAATGACAGATAATAAGGAGCAGTCAGTTTCAACTTACCGGATGAGTTACCTTTCGGACCAAATAGGGAACTGGCACCGTTTATACGATATCCGATAGTATATCCCAGCTCACCACTTTTGTTTAGTCCCATTGGAATCTCGAACAGGTTTTCTTGATAAGTCTGATCTAGTTGTCCGATATTTATTAAACGCCAGTATTCTTCTACAGAAGGATTCAGTTTATGTTTTCCTGAACTGACAACAGCTGCCAGATGTTTTTCGGCCAATTCGAATAGTTCTCTACGTTTGGTATCGCTGCAACGTTGAGTAGGATAAGTAGCGTCACTGTTATCTCCGGTGATATATCCGTCTTTAGCTTGTTCGCGGATAGCATATCCGGCACGTGTCATTGCAATGTTAGCCAAGAGAGCGTGAGCATAGCCTTTGCTTACATGTTCGGTTGTATAACCGTCTTCACCAGCCCAAGGTAAATATCCGATAGCTTCCTCGAGTTCAATTATCAATTCATCCATGATATCGTCACGATCTGCCTTTCCAATGTAAACATTAGACAGGTCGCTGTTGGAAGATTCTGTTTTGAAAGGAATATCACCGAACAAGCGGATCAGATCGAAATAAATCATCGCACGCAATGTCATCGCTTCTGCACGGAATCTCATCATGCTGGTACGGGTTGCTCCTGCTTGTTGTATCAGTTGGCTATTGTTTATACCATCTACTACCAGATTCGCATTCTCGATTACTCCGTACATGGCATCCCATACTTTGGAAAGTTGTGACCATCCCGGATTAGCGTTGTAGTTCATATTACCACGTTCGCTGGACGTGTTGCTTGCATCCGTACCCAAACCGTCAATCAGTTCACAGTCGGTATTGGTTCCGGCAATGATAGGTAGGAAGTTAGAATAAGTCTGGTCTTGCGTCAGGCTGCCGTAAACTTTATTAAGTGCCAATTCTGTATAATAGGCATTATTAAAAGTTGATTCATTATCCAATTCAGACGGTGAGGTCTGATTCAGGAAGTCCGAACAGGAAGACAGGGCAATTAACCCCAGCCCCAGGAATAATGTCTTATATATTTTCATACGATCAATCTGTTTAATGTTTTAATTAGAATGTAACGTTAATACCACCCACAAATGTGCGGCTCTTAGGATAAGCGGCGTAATCTATACCCGGAGTCATCGCATTTTTCTTACTGCTTGTATCGACTTCAGGGTCTGCTCCGCTGTAGTTAGTCCAACAGAACAGGTTATATCCTGTCAGATAGATTCTCACATTCTGCATAAACGCTCTCCTTACAATTGTTTTCGGAAGAGAGTATCCGATAGTAATGTTATTCAAACGCAGGAATGAGGCTTTTTCTACTGCATAATCAGTCAGCTGCATGGTAGTAGCGCTGGCCGGATTGTACATATTGGCGTTAGCGTTTATTTCATTCAGACGTAATCCTGCTGTTGTCATGTCTCCATAGGTATTGAGGACATCTGTAGAGCTGGACGACAGGTTCAAACCAGTTTCCGGATCAATCCATGTGTAACGGTTAGACAATCTGAAATCATTGTTTAAGTTATAACCGGTTCTTGAACCTGAACGGAAAGAAGCTGCCAGTTTTGTTCCATTGACAATTACATTTCCGAGAGAGTAGTTAAAGAATACATTGAAATCGAAATTACCTACACGACCATCGAATCCAAAACCTCCGGTTGTAGGAGCGATAGTGTTACCCAAACGTTGTTTGAGAGGGTTACCATCTTTATCACATTCCAGTTTCAAACCACCCGGATAGTATTTACCACCGGTGATAGTAGGACTGTTATCTTGCATTCCGTCTTTTAATCCCCATTCGCTACCTGCCCAAACCAGTTCGCCGGTAGGGTTGGTGACAGGATCATATACAGTATAATAACCGTTTGTCTTATATCCCCAAACTTCACCCAAACGTCCGCCTTTCTCTACGCGGAAGTCTTCGTATTTGGCCATTGTACTACCTGACCAGTTACTACTTTGCCAGGGAGAGTCTGTATTCAGTTTATCAATGCGGTTGCGGTTGTAAGCAATGTTGGCATTGAAGTTCAAAGAGAAATTCTTTTTATCAAATAAAACAGCACTAACAGACAATTCTACACCTTTATTGGATGTCTGTCCGAAGTTCTTGTACTGATAGTTATATCCGGAGAGAGAAGGAATTTCAGTACGCATCAATAAGTCTCTGGTTGTATTCCAGTAAAAGTCGATAGCACCGGAGATACGATTGTTCCAGAATCCATAGTCAATACCGATGTTACGGGTGACTGTTGTTTCCCACTTCAAATCGGGGTTGTATAAGTTCGTTCCATGTTCCAACATGGTAGTGCTTTCTCCGTTGAAGAAAGGATTGCGTGCATCATTACCTCCCAAAGAGTAAGTGGTGGAAAGCAAACCGGAATTGATACGGTTGTTACCGGCAGTACCGAAGCTTAAACGTAGTTTCAAAGCTGACAGCCAGTCTTGAGTGTTACTCATGAAAGCCTCGTCAGAGATACGCCATGCCAAAGCTGCTGACGGGAAAACACCCCAACGATTTCCGGAACCGAACTTGCTCGAACCGTCTGCACGTACTGTAACAGCAAGCAAGTATTTATCCATCATAGTATAGTTCACACGACCAAAGAATGATAATATGTTTTCTTTTGCAGCAATGGTAGATTGGTTGGCTAAAGCTTTGCCCGAACCCATATTTGCTTTCATATCATCGAAATTCATAGTAACAGGGAAAGCTACAGATACATTTTCTATTGATTTCCTTTGGCTGCTGCTTACTTCATGTCCGATCAATACATTGAGTTTATCACGACCTTTGAACAGTTTTTTGTTATCATAGGTCAATGTGTTGGCATTACGCCAGCTCATCGTCTTTTCTCTCAACAGGTAGGCTTGTGGCTGACCGTTATATCCATATTTAGAATTAGATACTGCATCTACTCCCCAATACTGTTCTGTATCGTCAAACTTCCATCCATATCCGAATTCGGAACGGAATGTCCAGTTCTTGAATGGTTTCCAGTTTAAACCTACATTGTAGTTCTGGTTGAAAGTATTGCGGGTTTTATCCGTTGCAAGCAGACGTTCCAATGGAGATTTCTGTTGTGCCGAACTGTTTTCTTCGTCGTCATCACTGTATTTAAGTGAATCAACCGGACGGAATACGGTAGCATTAGCCACAGTTGAATTGGCAGCATTGGATTCATTGGTATCAGCACCACCACCTAAACCGTCAATGGTAGAGTAACTTAACCGGGCGTTAAAGTCCAGTGTCATCCATTTATTCAGTTCTGATTTAATTTTTGCATTTACATTGTCTTTTTTGAAGCCGGAATTAAGCATGATACTTTTTTCTTCATTATGGGCATAGCTGACACTATAAGTCATTTGCTTGGTTCCGCCACTTACATTAATGTTATATTGTTGCTGGTTTCCAGTACGTCCGAACATCTCGTCTTGGTAATCGGTACCATCAATAGAACGCCAAATATCCATATCGGCAAAGTTTCCATAATCCAGAGAACCGATTTCACGCTGATAAGCAACGAAATCGTAAGGACTCAAGACTTCAGTCAGTTTGGTTACCTGTTTAAAACCGAAAGAAGCACCGAAGTCTACTTGCGTTTTACCTTCTTTTCCGCTCTTGGTAGTAATGATGATTACACCATTTGCACCACGGGCACCATAAATGGCTGTGGAAGAAGCATCTTTCAATACGTCGATGCTTTGAATTTCCGAGGGAGCGATATCACTAATGCTTGAAACAGGGAAACCGTCTACAATATATAAAGGAGAGTTATCCTGTGATAGTGAACCACCACCGCGAACACGGATCTTTATATCTGCATCGGGAGAACCTTCAGTAGTAGTAACACTAACTCCGGCAAGTTTACCGGTAAGGGCTTCAGATGCACTTGCTACTGGTATAGCAGCTAAGTCTTTGGCACTAACAGAGGCTACAGAACCGGTTAAATCTCTTTTATTGACCGTACCGTAACCAATTACTACGACTTCGTCCAAAGCTTTCGAGTCGTCGACCATTTGTACATTAATTGTTTTTCTACCTTGAACGGCTACTTCTTGAGTTTTCATACCTATGTATGAAATAACCAATGTTTTTTTGCCATCAACTTTAATAGAAAAATTACCATCTAAATCTGTAATCGTACCATTGGTAGTATTACCTTTTTCTACAACAGAGGCTCCAATAACAGGCTCTCCGCTGGTGTCTTTCACGTTACCTTTTACGGTAATCGTTTGCGCAGATACGCTAAGCGATATTGCTGAAAATAGTATTAGCAATAAGGAGCGCATGTTTTTCACTTTGTTAGACATTCTTTGCATGTTTATTAATTAATGGTTGTTGTTTGATATTTCATAAAAAATCCCGATGAGAGTTCATTCATCGCTACAAAAGTATGAGAATGAAGATATAGTGATGTGCAATATTTGTTTTTCACCTCGTATTTTTTGTTTTTTAGTTTGTTGCGAGGTGTAGTTATTAGCTTTGAAGGGTGTTATTTGTGTTCTAAAGGCCGGCAAATATACGAATCAGAGATTTATAAATTGATTTTTTCACCGGTTTTTATCCGGCATTCATCGGAATTTATACCGTAAATCAACTGAAAAGCCTGTGGAAGCATAGGGAAATGATGTATCTTTGAACCATTAATCAATTAATAATAGAAACAATGGAAGAGAAACAAAATTTTCCCCGTGCTACAGGCTTTTCCGGTAAAATACTGATAGCTTTGCTTTTTATCCTTTCCGGGATTCTACTGTTTGCCCGTAATATGGGATGGATAACTTCAGAAGTATTTGATTTGATCGTATCCTGGCATTCACTCCTTATATTATTAGGTATATATGCAATGATTCGCCGCCATTTCATCGGTGGAATCATCCTTTTTCTGGCGGGTGTCTATTTTCTGATAGGAGGACTTTCCTGGTTACCGGAAAATTCACAGGCAATGGTGTGGCCCCTCGCTCTGATAATAGCAGGTGTTTTATTTATCTTCAAACCCGGCAGAAATAAGAGGGCGCAATGGGCTCGTCAGCATACAATGGAACATCGTCGGCAATGGATGAAGATGCATCAGGGTAGACCCGGCACGAACTTTGAGAGTGAGCAACAACAATCGGAATCAGTAGATGGCTTTTTGCGTTCGGAGAATGTCTGGGGAGCTGCACGTCACGTAGTACTTGATGAGTTGTTTAAAGGAGCTATGATTCGTACCTCTTTCGGGGGGACGACTATTGATCTTCGCCATACCCATATTGCACCGGGAGAAACCTATATTGATTTGGATTGCAGTTGGGGAGGAGTCGAGATTTATGTCCCGTCGGATTGGACAGTCGTCTTCAAATGCAATGCTTTCTTTGGAGGATGTGATGACAAACGCTGGCAAAATGGGAATGTAAACAAGGAGAATATATTGGTCATTCGTGGAACGCTTTCTTTCGGAGGCTTGGAAGTTAAAGACTAGCGTATGAAACCACATCCGATAATAGATTATCCATTCCGCTGGATTCCGATGCTGGTGCTGGCGTTGATTCTGGTTGCGACACAGGTGGTTTTAGTCTGTGGATATACCGGAAACGACTATCTTCCTGCTCTGGTAGATGGAGTGGCAACAATTGGTTGGCTGGCAGCCATAGCCTATTTGGCCTGGTTTGTGGTCGGTCTTGTTTCGTTGTTCCAGACGGATATAATCATGATAATCGTTGGAAGCCTGTTATGGCTGGCGGGTAGTTTTATGATCTGTGATATCATGGTGAGGATTGTAGGCATATCCTATATTCCTTTTGCGCAGACCATACCTTTCCGGTTATTGTTCGGACTGCCAACCTTGATTGCCATTACTTTATGGTATCGCCTGATTGTAACTAAAGAAGAAGTACAGAATCAGGAACTGGATAAAGAATTGGCTGCACATCAGCTAACTGTGACCGAACAACAAGGAGAACCACAGACAGAATTAATAGATCGCATTACGGTGAAAGACGGTTCCCGCATTCATCTGGTAAAGACAGACGAACTGATCTACATACAAGCCTGTGGAGATTATGTAATGTTGATAACCCCTACCGGAGAATATCTGAAAGAACAAACTATGAAATATTTTGAGACCCATCTGTCTCCTGATACTTTTGTGCGTGTGCATCGTTCTACGATTGTCAACGTAACACAAATTTCGCGGGTCGAGCTTTTTGGAAAAGAAACTTATCAGTTGTTATTGAAGACTGGCGTGAAACTTAAAGTAAGTCTTTCCGGTTACCGGTTATTAAAAGAGCGGCTGGGGATCTAAAATTTGTTCAATCTTATCATAAAAACTGATTTTTCCCCATATCGGTCAAAAAATGAATGTCAGAATGAAAAGCTTCCACTACTTTTGTTTCCATCATCTAATAATGTGAATAAGGAAATGAAAAGAAAATTAGTTTATGTTTGTCTGCTGGCAATGGTTGCGGGAGGAATGATGTCCTTTTCCTATGACATACCCGAAAAACAGGAGACAGGCGGCCGGGAAGATCGAGTGATCTCTTTTCCCGGAGCTGAAGGACACGGTAGATACACGACAGGCGGCCGTGGTGGTAAAGTGTATCATGTGACTTCTTTGGAAGACGATGGTTCGCAGGGGACTTTACGTTGGGCTTTGAAACAAAATGGACCTAAAACGATTGTCTTTGATGTGGCAGGTACGATTCATCTGAAATCGGAATTACGAACAGGGAAAGATCATCTCACCATTGCAGGACAGACTTCTCCCGGAGGAATCTGTCTGGCTGATTATGGCTTTTCTATTAATTCTAATAATGTAATTATCCGTTTTCTTCGTTTCCGCCCCGGAGAAGCCAGTGGGAAAGAACCCGATGGGTTGGGCGGCTGTGATAAGAAAGATATTATGGTAGACCATTGCTCTGTCAGTTGGAGTGTAGATGAATGTCTTTCCGTTTATGGTATGGAAAACTCTACGGTACAATGGTGTATTGGCTCTGAAGCATTAAGAAAAGCGACTCATGTAAAAGGGGCACATGGATATGGAGGCAATTGGGGAGGACATAAAGCTTCTTATCACCATAACCTGATCGCTCACTGTGAGAGTCGCGTGCCTCGTCTGGGCCCTCGTCCTTCTACATTAGCTCTTGGCGAATGTGTTGATATCCGGAATAATGTTTTCTACAACTGGGCTGGAAACGGCTGCTATGGCGGGGAAGATCAGCATGTCAATATCGTCAATAACTATTATAAACCGGGACCGGCAACAAAACAGGCTTCCAAACAGGTGCAATATCGTATTGCCAAAGTCGGAGTTTATCCGCAAGCTTATGTTTACGTTGATGGAGAACCCAAAAAGAACTTGGCTTTTCAACCTTACCTGCAGAAATGGGGAACTTTCTATATTGATGGAAATAAGATAGAAGGTAACAACAAAGTTACTGCCGATAACTGGACGGACGGAGTCTATGCCCAGTTGAAGAATGATGAAAAAGTAGATTTCCTCTGGACAGAAGATGCCAAAGAATCTATCCGTCTGAAAGAACCTCTTGATTTTGGAGTAATCACTACTTATTCGGCTGACAAGGCTTATGAACAGGTGATGAATTATGCAGGTTGCTGTAATTATCGTGATGAAGTAGACAAACGTATCATTTCCGACACCCGGAAAGGAACGGCAACTTTCACCGGAGAAGGAAATAAACCCGGATTTATCAATAGCCCCAAAGACACAGGCGATTCTCCCTGGCCGGAATTATCAATAGCAGGTCTTTCGGCACCGGTAGATTCGGACGGTGATGGCATACCTGATGAGTGGGAAATAAAAAACGGACTTGATCCGAATAATCCCGTAGATGGAAATACAAAAACGAAAGATCCGAATGGACAATATACGAATCTTGAGGTATATTTGAATAGTTTGGTGCAACATATAGTCGATGCACAGAACAAATAGGTAATCAGCAATTCCCCGTTCAATGCGGAGAATTTAGATGATATGCCCTTCAGGTGTTTTATGATAACATTTGAAGGGCATATCTTTTTTGTGCATGGCTATACCAGAGGGGCACTTTTTTACCCCAGTCCGTTTTTTACTCCTTTTCTACTAAATCTTACTCTATCTTCTCTTGCTTAATCCTCAATTTTGCACTGGTGAAAGAACAAAAAAATCACTCTAGCGAAAAACATCATTAATGTACAATGAAAATCTAAACAAATGAGAAACATGAAGCCAGCACTTATAATAGCCAATCCTCCTTAGGCTTGAATCCGCCTTTTAAAGAAAAAGGGCATAGAATTTTTATTCTTTTAATAATTGTATATCTTTAAATTATATATAAACTAATATTTATGAAACATCTAGCAAGTTTATTTCTTCTGTCATTTCTGCTTTGCTCTTCTTGTTCACAGCAAATGGATGATGAATGGAAACCGAATGAACAACTTCCCAATGTGCCCGAAACCCACCCGGTTGGCGTTTCTTTCAGTAGGGCTAGTCTTGAAACTTTTGCTGAACATGGAATTACAGAGGTCGGTGTTTATGTCTACCTGCAAGATTCCATGGTATATGGAAAAAATCTCCCTTTAAATAATGGAGATTTAAAAGTCGACCTTCCTTTAGGAGAAAATCTGCAAACCTTCATCGTGGCAAATGCCGATCATCTGGTGGATACAGATAGTCTTTCCAAAGTGGTAGTTTATCAGGATGCTCATATTCAAAAGCCGGTTTATATTTCGGATGTCGTAGGCTTTACTTCAGATAACTCGGTCAGTTCGCTCAACGTAGAATTGAAACGTTTAGTCGGGCAAGCAGTGTTCCAGCCGAAAGAGACGGAGGAGGAATTGAGTGCTATCACTCGTTTTGACCAGTTGAATGTCACTTTTACAAATGTGGCAATAGGCTATAAAGTAAAGAGTAAAGAATGTATTACAGAAAATGTGACTATCTCCACTAATCTTTCTACCGGCTTTGGAGCTTCCGTTTATTCATTTCCCACAGTGAATGGAGATTCCAGAACATCTATAGATGTGGTATATCTGAAAGGAGGCGAGGAGGTGAATCGCATCATCAGCCCTCTTGATACCGGTATAGGCTTTGAGTCTTCCAAGCGTTCTACCGTACATATGAAAATTACGGATGAGAATTACTTGGACGAGCCGTGGCCTTCGGTACGCACAGTCATGTATAAGAGTACATCCACTCAACCGTTTACAATAGAAGTTTCAGAATTTTAAAACAGGAGTTATATGAGAAATATATTCTATTCACTGACGGGAATAATGCTCCTGTTGGGAATAACAGCTTGTTCGGAAGAAGAACGATATGCCACTTCGGTAGTAAAAGAGATACAACTGTTTCTGGATGACGAACCGTGGGCGGTGAACACAGGTGCCTCTAACAAACCCCTGTTTATCTATACAGCCGATGGTGAGTATGTAGCCAACTATTCGTCGCTTTATCGCTTTCAGTTGCCCAATGGGAGTTATAACATTATTTCTACCACACAATCCGATTCTATTCCCAGTCCGAAGAATCTGAATGATATTGTGATACATCAGGATCCGACGGCTAAAACAAAATATGCCATTTCGGCACCGGTGACGTATAAATCCCCGTTCGACGAACCGCTTAGTGTGCGTATGTACAATCGTACAGGTGTGCTTCGTCTGAAGTCTACCGATCGTAAATCGGATAAAAGCTACTCGAAATTACGCGCAGTCGTTTCTTCACCAATATCAGGATATAAACTATCGGATGCTACTTTTGTAAAAGCTCCGACAGATGTGCAACGCGAGAAAGAGACAACAACCGGTGGAGTGAACTACACCGATGACTTTGTATTGTTTCAAACGCAAAGCGAAGGCGGAACAGTATCTGTGCGTATCGACTATCTGGATAAGAATAATACGGTAGTCCAATCTAAAGCTATCGATGGCACATTCCCCATCTTGCCTGATGATACGGTACAAGTGGCGTTTGCACTGAACAACGTAGATGAACCGATCATACAAGATTACACTGTAACAATTGCTTCGGAAGGATGGAACGAAGAAGATATCAATCCGGAAGCTCCGATGAGAATTCCTGACGGATACAGATATGTAAGTCCGGAAGAGAACCTTGAATCAATCTGTAAATCAATGCTGGCGGATGCTTCTGTAAATGAGGTGAAACTTTTCCTGAAAGCGGGTGCTACCTATAAATTAGGTACACAGACCGAAATACCGAAAGCTCTCTACATCATGGGACAGGCACCGGGTGATGGTGAAGAATTGGCATTTATGGAAATGGGCAACATGAGTATCAACTGTCCTGATGCCATTATTGAAGCCTTCCACTTCGAGAATCTGAAAATAAAGGTGACAACTTCCGATTTCTTTAAGTTTAAAAACCAAGCTTTCCATGTATCTACTATCTCTTGGAAGAACTGTGAAATCAGCGATTTGGTACGTACAATGTGGTATCAGGAAGTAGATGCTGCACAGAAACAGATTGCCGATCATATTGTGATTGAGAATTGTCGTTTCTTAGGTTTGAATTCCGGTGGAAGTGGCCTGTTCGGTCTTTCTACCAAGCAGGACGCGCCGGTACACAACTTTGTGTTCAAGAACTCTACGTTCCATGCCAACAATCTGACAAGAGCTTTGATAACCGGTTTGGGTAGTATGACAGGCGAATTGAATGTGACAATAGAGAATTGTACATTTGTGAGTATGGCTCCTGCTGCAATGACCTTCTTCGACTTAAACCCGAAGAATACCTCTTCATTCCACTTAGTTGTCCGTAATAATCTCTTTAGTGGTGTTTGTGAAGTCGGACAGGGAACTTGGTTCACTACAAGAAACGTCACAAGCAAGACTTTCGAGAATAACTATCGCACCAATGGCTTTGTAGTGGCTAACTGGGGAGTTGATACTGCTGAAATACCGGTAGAAACAGCTCTCCCTATGGAAACACTCTTCAAAGATGTGGCTGGTAGAGATTTCACTATTACCGATAAAAACTCCGAAGTATATACAAATGGAATTGGTGATCCGCATTGGATTAAATAATCAATAGAGTATTAACAATATAAAGATATAAAACATGAGATATTTTCTATTCATATTATTGGTAGGATTGTTGAGCGCATGTAGTTCGGACGACGAATCTAATGCGGGTGCAACAGCTGCCAAACTGGAGGTGTCGAAGAATGAGGTGAAGTTGAGTAACGTAGACGGTTCGTTTACAATCAACGTAACGGCTACCTCTACATGGACTGCCGAAGTGACCTCGACAGGCGACTGGTTGACTATATCAAAAAGCTCCGGAGAGGGGAATGGTGATCTCCGTTTGTTTTTTACCGAGAATACAGACGGCCCCAAGCGCACCGGAACAGTAAAAGTATCAATGTCGGGTGCAGGCTCGACATTGGAACAAGAGATTAGCGTAGAGCAACTGGGGGCCGATCCCGATATTTTGTTTGATTATTCATCAGCCCCTTTGTCATTCCGGGGAGGTACATTCACCTGCAAAGTAGTGGCAAATGTGGAATGGGAACTGGAGATAGCAGCAGAGTACGACTGGATCAAGTTGAAGGAAGCAACTCCCAGAACCCGCAGTTTTGTGACGGATGAAGTAACATTTGCCGTAGATGCAAATGCAAACAAAACCAGAACAGCCGTCCTGATATTCAAATCCGTAGGAGATTATACATTGCAGCGTGTCCTGAAAGTGACACAAGACGGTGTAAGCGGTGAGGTGACGATAGAACAGGATGAGTATATCATTCCTTATAAATGTCCTAAACTGGTTATCTCGGCTCCGCAAGGAGAAAACCCGGTAGATTACGATGCTGTAATATCCGAGAGTTGGATTACGCAGGATAAGAAAAACTCTACTGCCAATGAAGTCGTATTGAATATCGAAAATAATGAAACAGTCTTTCCACGTACAGCAACGGTAGAGATGTTGGATAAAGTAATTACCATCTTCCAATATGGTAAACCCGATACAAGCATCGGTGACGATCATTCTACTTCTATACTCGCTTTCCCGGGTGCCGAAGGTGGCGGTCGTTTTACTACCGGTGGTCGTGGCGGCGAAATCTATCGTGTGACCACGCTGGCAGATTATAACAAAAACGAAACCCCTATTGAGGGCAGTTTACGCTACGGAATTGAGAAATCCAACCAACCACGCACCATCATTTTTGATGTATCCGGTATCATCGAACTGAAAAGAGGGCTGTATCTGAATGAATATCCTAATTTGAGTATCATTGGTCAGACCGCACCGGGCGACGGTATCACATTGAAGAATTACAACTTCACCTTTAACCTGTCGAAAGATCCGGCTATTGGTGCAGGTGGCAGTCTGAATGCTATTGTTCGTTTCTTGCGTTGCCGTCCGGGCGATCAGTTTGCCGATTATGGAGAAGATGCGATTGGCGGACGCTATTTCAAAGATGCCATTATCGACCATATTACAGCCGGATGGAGTGTGGATGAAACACTGACTTTCTATGGCGTACAGAACTTCACGGCACAATGGTGTATCGCTTCTGAAAGTATGAACCTGTCTAACCATGCCAAGGGTGCTCATGGTTATGGTGCTATGTTTAGTGGAGATAATGCTTCTTTCCACCACATACTGTTAGCACACCACGGTAGCCGCTGCCCGCGTATCTCCGATTTGTCTGCTCCCGGTACACAAGAATCTTATGACTTTACCGGATATTTCGATGTGAGGAATAATGTCTACTACAACTGGAGTGGAAGAGGACAAGGCAGTTATGGCGGAAAGTATGCTGCTTTCAACCTGACCAACTGCTATTATAAACCGGGGCCAGCTACCGGAACAAACAACCGTTCTTACCGTATCCTGTCAAGTGATCCTACTGCCAGAGCTTATATCAATGGCAATTATGTGTTAGGTAACACAGGTGTCACGGCTGATAACTGGACAGAGGGTGTTTGGGGACAATTCGATTCTTCACTGGGTACGGTTCCTGAAGCAGAAAAGCAAGCTATGAAGATGGCAGATTACCAACCTTTCAGCAAACTGACCAGTCACACGGCTGAACAAGCTTACGATAAAGTATTGGAATATGCCGGAGCTTCTTTGCGTAGAGATGTGATAGATCAGCGTATCGTTCGCGAAGTAAAGAATGGTACTTACACCTATATCGGTTCCAAACCCGAAGAAGACGGCAAAGCCAAGCAACCCGGTATCATTGATACAGTATCAGATACTGAAGGTTACATTAAGGTGAAGTCGTTGAATCCTTGGCCTGATACGGATGGTGATGGAATTCCTGATATTTGGGAAGAAGCTTACGGGTTGAATCCTAACGATCCGAGTGATGCACAAAAAATCAGTTCGTCGGTTGATCCTAACGGACGCTATCCGAACATCGAAGTTTATTTCCACAACCTGGTTCAGCACATTATCTATTATCAGAACCAAGGCGGAATAGTAATGGAAAAGAAATAAAGGTGTGGAGCAAATAAATCTATTTACAATAAAAGCATAGAATGATGAATAAAATAATCATAAGCATATTTATCCTGCTGTGGGTAGCAGTGGGTGCTATGGCACAGACTGCTACCGTGACCGGTACGGTGACCGACGATATGGGGCCGGTAATTGGTGCCACAGTAACGGTGCAAGGCACTTCAATAGGTGCAACGACCGATTTGGATGGTAAATTTACATTGACCAGTGTGCCCAATGTAGCCAAGGCCGTGTTGATAGTTCGCTATGTAGGTATGGAAGAAGCAAAAGAACCGTTGAAAGGACGTACCTCGAACATTAATATCCACATGAAAGAAGCTGTCGGAATGTTGGACGACGTAGTCGTAATCGGCTATGGTACGCAGAAAAGAGGTAACCTGACCGGTTCTATCGCCAGCGTATCCGGCAAGATATTGGAGAAAGTACAGACCACTTCTGCTGCTGAAGCCATCGTCGGTAAACTGCCGGGTGTGCAGGTGACAGCTGTAGACGGTTCGCCGGATGCTGAAATTAAGATTTTGGTACGTGGTGGCGGTTCTATTACACAAGATAACAGTCCGCTTATCATATTGGACGGATTTGAAGTAAGCAGTCTGAACGATGTTCCACCTACCGATATTGAATCTATCGAGGTCTTGAAAGATGCGGCTTCCACAGCTATCTATGGTGCGCGTGGTGCCAACGGTGTAATCTTGGTGACAACCAAACGTCCTGTTGAAGGACGGGTTGTCATTAGCCTGAACACTTATGTGCAGACCAAAGAACTTTCCAACAAACTGGATGTGATGGACCCTTACGAATTTGTATTGATGCAATATGAAAATGCGCGTCAGAAAAGCTCTAATCCTACAGCTTTTAATAATAAGTATGGACATGCTTACGAACACTACATCTATCAGGGAAATGCCGGAACTGACTGGCAGGACGAGGTGTTCGGTTCCAATCCGGTGGCCAAATATGTAGACCTTAGTGTGAATGGCGGTACGGAGAAAGCCAAATATAAACTATCCTTTATCCATCAGGACCAACCGAGTGTGATGGTAGGCAACGGACTGAAACAAAACAATATGAACGCTTCTTTCAACTTCAAACCTTTTAAATTCCTGACGTTGGAATACCGCACGCGTTTGTTGCATAAGGAAGTAGATGGATCCGGTACGGAAGGCGTTAGTTTGTTGACTGCTTTGCGTGAAAAACCGACTAAGGGTCTGGATGAATATATGAAACTTCCCGAAGACGATACGTATTTCGATCCCGATCAACTGGAAGAGGAAACTCTTTTTGATCCCAAAGAAGAATCGAAAAGAAATTATAAAAAGAGAATCAACAAGTCGCTCAATACGATGGGAGCCGTGACCTGGGATATTATGAAGGGTATGACTTTCCGTAGTGAATTTGGTTTCGAGAATAACTCTGAAGAACAACGCCGTTTCTGGGGTATGGAGACCAGTAAAGCTCGTAGCAACAATAACCAGCCGGTGGCGGAATGGAGCATGAAACAAGGTACCAAGTGGCAGCTTACCAACGTGTGGAACTACAACTTTATGCTAAAAGAAGCACATGATATCCGTCTGATGTTGGGACAGGAAATCAAGCATAACCAGACTACTACCAAAACTTACTCTACTCGTTTTTTTCCGGAAAATATCACGGCAGAAAAGGTCTTTGATAATTTGTCGCTGGGTACTCCTTACGAGAACTCCTCGTCAGCGGCCTCTCCCTCTCGTATTTCTTCATTCTTTGGCCGTATCAACTATGGCTATAATGATAAATACCTCGCTACGGTAACGCTGCGTGCCGATGGTTCTTCCAAGTTTGCCAAAGGTAACCGTTGGGGATTCTTCCCGGCAGGAGCGTTGGCATGGCGTATCTCTAACGAAGACTTTTTGAAAGATAATCAGGTCGTATCCAACTTAAAGT
This sequence comes from Bacteroides sp. OF03-11BH, assembly GCF_003604005.1. Classification (NCBI taxonomy): domain Bacteria; kingdom Pseudomonadati; phylum Bacteroidota; class Bacteroidia; order Bacteroidales; family Bacteroidaceae; genus Bacteroides; species Bacteroides sp. OF03-11BH. The sequence goes on from NZ_QTMW01000030.1 coordinate 31,429, forward strand.
TGAGATTAAGCTACGGTTCTTCCGGTAACGACCGTATCGATGCCGACCTTTATCAGAAATTGTATGGGGTAAGCAGTTCCCGTCCTGCCGGATGGGGAGAAGTCAGCCACTATTACTATAACTTCTATAACTCTAAATATGTGTACAATCCTGATGTGAAATGGGAAACCACCATCACACGTAACATTGGTATTGACTTCGGTTTCTTTAAAGAACGCCTTAGCGGTACGATTGATGTGTACTGGAATACAGTCAAAGATTTGCTGGTGCCTTCGGATATTCCAGGTTACACAGGCTACACTAAACTGATGACCAATGTGGGACAGACATCCAATCGGGGTATAGAACTTCAACTGAATGCCTGGCTGATAGAAACGAAAGACTTCTCACTGAACGCCACATTCAATATCGGTCATAATAAAAACAAGATTGATAAACTGGCAAGTGGTGAAAAAGAATGGATTCTCACTTCGGCCTGGAGAAATGACGTCGTGAACTCTGATGATTATCGTGCCTATGTGGGTGGTACCAGTGGTTTGATTTACGGTTATGTCAATGATGGATTCTATACCGTAGCCGATTTTGAATCTTTCGACTCCAAATCCAGAACATGGAAACTGAAAGAAGGAGTGGTAGATTCAAGCCCATTGTCCGACACTCCGCGTCCCGGTAATGCCAAGTTCAAGAAACTCACTCCGGTAGATCCCAACAGCACCAATCCTTATCAGCTGACAGAAGCCGACCGTACTGTTATTGGCAACACTACTCCGAAATTCTCGGGAGGTTTTGGTCTGAATGCTACTTATAAAGGATTTGATATGAGTATGTTCTTCAACTTTATGTATGATTTTGATGTACTGAATGCCAACAAAATTATGCTGACCACTTGGGCGGACAATAAAGAGAACAACTTCCTGATGGACATCGCTTCAGATAAACGCTGGCGTAACTTCGACGACATGGGTAATGAGATCCGTTACAGTCCGGAAGTACTGGCAGAATTCAATAAGAATGCTACCATGTGGAATCCCACTTCCATCGGACGCCCCATCTGTATGTCGTATGCCGTGGAAGACGGTTCATTCCTGCGTCTTAATTCAGCTACCCTCGGTTACACCTTACCAAGTGTGTGGACGAAGAAAGTCGGTTTGAGTAAAGTGCGTTTCTATGTATCGGGCAATAATCTGTTTACCCTTACCGGATATAGTGGTTATGATCCGGAGGTGAACATCGCTACCGGTTTGACACCGAACATTGATTATAACCGTTATCCGCGTAGCCGTACCTATACATTTGGTGCACAGTTGATTTTTTAATTGAAATCTATAAAATGAAAGAACAATGAATAAGAAACTAATATACTCACTCATTGCCGGAACTATGTTCACTTTGACGTCTTGCGATGATTTTCTTGATGTGCAGCCCGCCTCCGGCTTTACTCCCGAGTACATATTTTCCAGCGAATCGGAGATGAAAGCGTTGATGACCCGTATCTACTCTTCCATGACGGAAGACGGATTGTACGGAAGTAACCTTGCCAGCGGTTTGAATACGAATACCGATGTGGAAATGAGTTCGTTCAAGAACAACACTGTCAGTACCAATGGCTCGGATATAGGCTGCTTTGATTCCCGTCCCACCTGGTCGGTATTGAACGCTACTTGGAACAATATCTATTATGCTATCAATTATGCCAACGACTTTTTGCAGGCTGTGCAGGAGTCACCATTGTTTTCCGATAAAGTAACAGGTGATACTCCTTCCGAAACACAACAGATGTATGGAGAAGTGAAAACTCTTCGTGCCATGCTCTATCTGGACTTGATCCGTACATGGGGAGATGTAGTGTTTATTATCAAACCAACGGAAGCGACCGATGACTTCTTCAGTCTGGGTACTACCGACCGCAATGTCATTCTGGAATATCTGATTGATGACTTGATAGCTGTAGAACCGATGATGAAATATGCAGTCGATTTGGATTATGGCGTAGAACGTGCTTCACGCGAATATTGCCAGTCGCTTATCGGACAGTTGGCTCTCTATCGGGGTGGTTGGACTCTTCGTGCCGACAAAGAAGATGTGACTCACGTAGGTTACATGGAACGAGGTGATAACTTTGAACATTATTATGAGATTGCCATCACTTATCTGGGGAAGGTAATCAAAGAAAGCAAACACGACTTGACTCAAAGTTTTGAAAACTTGTGGGTAAATGAATGTAACTGGAAGACTGCCAACAACGATGATGTCATGTTCGCTGTTCCGATGCTGAAAAGTGTCACCAGTCGTTATGGCTATAATATCGGTGTTACTATTGCAGAAGGTAAGCACTCTTATGGCAGCGCCCGCAACTATGTAACTTTCTGCGGTACGTATGTTTATTCGTTTGATAAGGATGATTTGCGTCGTGATATGACTTGTGTACCTTATAAATATGATAAAGACCTGAATCAGGAGATTGATATGGGAGTGACTGGTATGGGTGTTGGTAAATGGTCCAAACTCTATATGCAGTCTCCGCTGGGTGCTTCCAGTGGTTCTAATACAGGTATCAACAGTGTACGTATGCGTTTTGCAGATGTTTTGCTGATGTATGCTGAAGCAGTCAATGAACTTTACGGACCGCGTGACGATGCCAAAGAAGCACTGAAGCGTGTTCGCCGCCGTGCTTTCGATGCGGCTCAATGGACGGATAAAGTAGAAAGTTATGTAGAGAGCCTGACTAATGAAGCAGATTTCTTCCAAGCAGTCATGGATGAGCGTAAATGGGAGTTTGGTGGTGAAGGTATTCGTAAATACGATCTTGCGCGTTGGAATAAATATGGTGAAGTTATCTACAATCTTTATAACGAGATGACTAATTGGGGATTGGTAGCTAACGGAGCTTACGTACCAGGCATTGAGAAAGTACCGTCTAATATCTATTACAAGCAAGTGACGGACCCTGAACATTCTGATAGAAAGGTATTAGACATTGTAGGTATTGACGAATATGGTCCCGGTGTAGGTCGCCCTGCCGGTTACACAGTATTGGAGTATGCGTTGGGATGGAGAGTGTTGAACAAAGAAACACAGCTTTATGAAACGTTGGATGCTATTTCATGGAGTTTCCGTGGATTTATCAACAAGAACAACGATCAATTAGTGAAACCTACCGATCCTGTGAGATACCTGTGTCCTTATCCTGCAAAGGTTATAACAGACCATCGCGGATTGATTCGGAACTATTATGGATACTAATCAGTAAAAAGACAAACGTTATGATAAAGTTATTACGAAAACTTGCAACGGCTATGCTGCCCGCACTCCTTTGCGGCACCCTGTTCATAGGCTGCGAGGCAGATGATAAATATACGAAAGTGGACGACCTGTTCCAGCCCCGGTTTGTATTGGAGAAACCGGAGGTGAAAGCAAACTCTGTGACATTGGTATGGTATAAAGTGAACGATGCTATCTCTTATACGGTACAACTACATCAGGATCAATATTATACCAGCTTGTTTATGGAGATAGAAACCACTGATCCTTATGTGTTTATCGATGATATTCCTTACGGAACTACTTTCTATATTCGTGTACGCAGTAATGCTGCCAACGCTACCAACAACTCGCAATGGAAATACACCAGTGCCTCTACTGAAGCTCGTCCGGAATATGCCCAACTGGTGGAAGATGTTTCCAAAACCGAAATTACGGAATCATCGGCTATCATTCGCTGGAAGAAAGACAATAAACAGAATCCGGTGGATAGTATAAGCATTATCCCTATGATGAATACGACACTGCCTGGTATTAGCCGCTATCTGACCATTGAAGAAATGATGCAGGGATTTGCCGAGGTGGATGGTTTAACGAAGAATACACTGTATGCTGTCAACCTGTATGATACCAGTAAACCGCGTAAATATGACAAACCTTATAATCAGGTAACGTTCCGTACGGCAGGCCCGTCGGCTATGTCCATACCGGTAGGCTTGGATGACGATTTATCTGCGATGTTGCTGAACAACGATGTTGATCCTGAAGTGCCCGAAGGTACAGAATACTATTTGCCTGCAGGTTCTTCTTACCGCGTCACTCCGTTCGCTTTGATGAAAGGCTTCCGTTTGGCCGGTAGTCGTGATGGAGTTAAACCTATTGTTGTTTTGGAAGGTAGTTGGAGTATTGCAGAGGGTTCTTACCTCTCCAGTCTGGAGTTTGATAATATTGAATTCCGTCATGAAGCAAACAATAACTACTTTATGAATACCAGCAAGGCATACACAATAGAGAATGTCAGCTTTGTAAATTGCGATTTCATAAGTCTTCGCCGAGGTTTCTGGCGCCATCAGTCCGCTAATGCCAAGTACATTATGAATCTGGAAATGGAAGGATGCCGTTTCGAAGGTTGTGGATGGCAAACAAGTGCTTATGGTGCATTTAATCTTCAGTCTTTCGACAAAGATAACGGAGTTTCTTATGACCAGGTAGACCGTGCAATCTTCCGCAACTGTACATTTAGCAACGACAATGATGGAACCAATGGTTATGGCTGGGGTAACCTTTTCTATGCTCCTTATATGGATAAACCTATCGACCTGGAATATAAGAATGTAACTATTTACAACTACAGCCGTAATCAACGTCTGATTAACATTGAATCTGCCGTAGGTTCTAAATTGGTAATGGAAGGTATCTTGTTGGCATCCCCTTGCGGTGACTTGTTTGCTATCGGTGCTAACACTACTACTACATTCTCTAATAACTATACCACCGCAGACTATACATTGGGAGGTAAGAATATGAATGCGACCGATTTGAAAATTACGGCAGTCGAACTGTTTGCCGATCCGGCTAATGGAGACTTGACGATTAAGGATACCTCTTCTCCGATTGTAAGCAACCGTGCCGGTGATACTCGTTGGTTGCCTTAAATTTAAATTGAGAATATGAACTTACATGATTAAGAATAAATTAAAATATAATATTATGAATCTGAAACATTTATTTTTCTTAGCGGTTGCCGGAACGTTGGCAGTAGCTTGTAGTGAAGTTAATGAAAATTCTCTTACTGATGGCGATGGTCAAAGAATGCTTCGCACTATCAGTTCGGGCAACGACCGTTTCACTACACGATTGAATAGCGAAACCAGTGAATGGGAGAACGGTGATGCTATTGGTATATATATGTTCGATACGGAAGATAAGAATGTGTTGAACGATGCCCTTAACGTGAAATATACGACGATTGGCGAGGGGCTTACGGCGAACTTCTCGTCCGATCCCGGAATAGCAATCTATGATATGCCTACGAATTTCGTAGCCTATTATCCGCATACTACATCTGCAGATGTTATTGATGCCACAGCAGCACTTTATAAAGTAGATGTAAGCGATCAGTCTGACGGTATCTCTGCCCACGATTTAATGTGGGCAAAGGCTGCCAACCAGTCAACGGAATCATTGTTGGCAGGTGGATTGGCATTCACTTTCCATCATAAGTTAGTGCTTCTACGTGTTAAGATTACGAATGAAAACGTGTCGAATGTGACAAGTATAACGGTAGGGGGGATGAATACCACAGCTACTTTCAGCCTGATAGACGGGAAATTGACTAACATGGATACGCAGAAGTCTATTTCCCTGCAGAAAACAGGAGATAAATCTTTTATTGGTATCATGTTGCCTGCTGAAGAGTTGATAAATAAAATGTCGCTCACTATCATGGCAGACGGTGGTAAGTATCAGTACACAGTGCCTGAAGGCAGCAAGATAGATAAGTTTGTTGCAGGCTATGAGTATACCTTCAATATCAATGTAGGAAAAGAGACTAGCGGAGAAATAGGCGGTGGTTCCGGCAGCAACACACCTTGGGGTGATGGTGGCAGCGAGGATGGCGACGGTGATAAAGTTTCAGAGAATGAAGCAATTCCTGCTGATTATGCTCAAAAAGCGATTAATGCAGAAACAAACCTGTCGACAATATTGTCCGGTGCTTCCGGTAAAGTTGCGTTAGTATTTGCTGCCAATGCAGAAGGTTATACCTTTAGCGATGCAATGGTAGTGCCCGAAGCTGTAACAGAGTTGTTACTGATTGGTGATACAGAAAAACAAGTGAAGATGAATCTGAAACAGATACAATATACCAGTCTTCAAAAGATAGCATTGAATAACTTAGATATTACAGGTGATAACTCAACCGCTCTGCTGACTAACAATGAAACTGCCCAACTCGCTACTGATGCTGTGGTAGATTTCAAGAAGTGTAACTTTAGTAACATGAAGACTGTTTGTGACTGGTCAACCGGAGATAACGGGGCACAAAACTTACTTTCTGCTGTAGTGATCGATGATTGTCTGTTTGCCAATATGCAAAATGTCTTCAACTATTATGGTTCTAAAGCAATCACTATCACTAACTCTACACTTTATAAAATGACAGAACGCGTCATTTACGTGAAAGATGCCAATAGTGTAGTTATCACTGTCGAAAATTGCACATTGGCAGATATGGCAAAGACTCCATTTGAAAGCCGATATGCGAATGGTAATCTCTATTATAAGAATAATATTTCGGCCTGCTTCGTTACAAGTAACCCTAACATAGGCTATAAAATGGATGTACGGGAATTCTCCGGTAACTATGCAGCGGCAGCTACCGAAGCCGGACAGATGCCTGTATTGAATGTACATGGAAAAGCAATTGATACCAATACTTTTCCTAATGCCTGGATAGATACGTCCAAAACAGTTACCGAACTGTTTGAAGATGCAGGAAACGGCAACTTCAAACTGAGAATTGATGCTCAAGTAGGTGACCCGCGTTGGTATAAGAATGTAAAATAACCATTGAATTACTCTTGTAATACTGATTAAACATTACAGTTATGAAATTATTTCATTCATTATTATATCCCTTGTTAGGTGGTTTGTTTTGCCTCTCTTGTTCGGATGATGAGCAAGATTCAGGTACAAAACAACCTACTACTGCGGGAGAGGTTACCTTCGGTGTAGACCTCACAGGTTTCTCAACCCGTGTCACCCAAGACGGATCGTCATGGAATGACGGAGATAAGATCGGAACATACGTATTGGATATGAAGACTCTTGAACCTGTCACAGAAGCAGCGAATGTACCTTATGTCTGCTCGGAAGAGGGTGCGTCGGTTTCTTTCACTTCCACTACACCGCTGAAAGTGCAAAATGATGGAACACCGGTGAAGTTTGTGGCATACTATCCGTATAATGCCGATGTACGTAATTTTAATTATCCCGTGCAACTGGCCGCTCAAGAAAGAGGAAGTACGGCGTGCGACTTACTATATGCTGCCACGAAAGAAGAATACACCTACTCTCCGGAGAACGAACCCCATATCTCATTAAACTTTACCCATCGTCTGGCAAAAGTGATTCTGAAGTTTGTGAATATGGAAAAAGAACCGTTGGAAGTAAGTGATGTACGGATTGAGGGGATGCAAACTGCCGCTTCATTCAATATACAAACAGATGTACTGACGGTTGACGAAAGCTCTGTTGCTACAATCAACCCTTATCACAATGCTACAACAGGATTCTACGAAGCTATCATTCTTCCATCGGCATTGACAGACAGCTATAAAGTGTCTTTCGTATTGGACGATAGAGAGAAAGAGTGGATATTTACTAATTTGGACATTGCTTTGCCGCAATTCCACAAAAGTTATAGCTACACATTCGCACTCTACATAGACGACAGCGGCTTTGTAGAGATGGGACGTCTTGAAAATGTGGAAGGTGGAAACTCATCAGCTCCCTGGGAAGACGGAAGCAGTGAGGACGGAACGGCCGAAGGTGACAAGACTCCTGTATCAGGATATGCCTTCACACCTGCCGACGGCACGCAGCAAGCACTAGCAGATACCGAACTGAAAATAACCTTTGAAGGCACTGCACCCGAACTTGGCACGAGTGGCTACATCCGTATCTATCGTATGAGCGATCATAAACAGGTAGACGAAATTAATATGGCAGAGCGCAGACAGTCTATTGTAGACGGTCAGACCCAACTGAATACGTGGATGGATATTATCGGCGTTACGCCTACCGGTTCTTCCGTCAGTCGTCGTATCGTCAATTATTATCCGGCACGGGTGGAAGGTAAGAGTTTCATTATCAAACCTCATCAACAGCGTTTGCAGCCCGACACCGAATATTATGTAACCATCGAACAGGCAGCTGTGAAGCAAACAGACTTCAAGGGAGTATATGGTCGTGCATGGACATTCAAGACGAAGCCGACACCAGCATTGAACGGACCGAACTATGAGGTGAAGATTAGTCACACCGACCCTAATGCTGACTTTTATACTTTGCAAGGTGCTATTGATTTCTGTGCGGCACATGTCGATTTGAATGCTGCCAAGACTTTCCGGATGGATGACGGTATCTATCAGGAGATTATCTACTTGCGCGATCAAAGCAATATCACCGTAAAAGGAAATGCCAGTGATAATACGGCTGTCAATATTCAATATGATAACAGCAATGATATTAACGGTGGTATAGGTGGTGGAACCAATATCGATCAGTTTGCTCCTGCGGGCACTATTGTACCTTCTTCCGGAGGGCGTTCGGTGGTGATACTGGATGGCAACAGTGATAAAATCCGCTTTGAAAATGTGACGATAGAGAATGCTTACGGTTGGACGCTGGGCAAAAATGGCCAGGCCGAGGCGCTCTATATTAACAACAAATCGGCAGCTTTCATCAATTGCCGTGTTTTGAGTTTCCAAGATACTTTGCTTCCGGGTGGCGGTTACAACTGGTTCAAAAATTGTTTCATAGCCGGAGCTACCGATTTCATCTGGGGGTCGGGTAAGGTGGTACTGTTTGAAGATTGTCAGATCCATGCACCTACCGGCACACGTGCTGTAATGCAAGCGCGGGTCAGGGCGGGTTACTTGGGATATGTATTCCTGAACAGCCGTTTCACGGTAGGCGAAGGCGTTACTAACTCTACTTTGATTTATCAGTTCGAGCCGGACAACCTGACCTTCTTGAATTGTACGTTTGCCGATGTGTATGGGCCCAACTTTGTAGGCGAGAATAAACCGCTGACTCCGGCTGTACCTACTGTTGCTACCGGTTGTAAACTATACAACTGCAAGACGGAATCGGGTTCCGATATTTACCAATCCATTCCGATGGCGGTGAGCAATACGGTATTGCAACTTAGTAAGGAACAGTATGACCAATATTTCGGTACGCGTGAAATCATCATGAGTTGGGATGGCTACACCGATGCGGCTTGGTTCAAATAATAAAATATTTAAGGTAAAAAGAGACAATGAGTAGATTGAATCAAATGGCTGGTTTGGCACCGGTCATCTTAGGACTATTTTGTGCTTGTCAGACTACTGCCAAGCAGGTGGATATGGAGACTGATTTGAAGGCGATGTATGCAGACCTTCCTTTCTCCATGCCCACGATAGAGCGTCCTGTCTTCCCCGATTATCAGGTGAACATCTGCGATTTCGGGGCAAAAAGTGATGGTGTGACGCTGAATACGGAGGCTATTAATAATGCAATCAAAGTGGTGCATGATAAGGGAGGTGGCAAGGTAGTCATTCCGGAAGGCTTGTGGTTGACAGGACCTATTGTTTTGCAGAGTAACGTCAATTTGCATGCGGAAAAGAATGCGTTGATTGTATTTAGTAGTGATACTTCATTATATCCGATCATCACCACTTCGTTTGAGGGACTGGATGCCAAACGTTGCCAGTCGCCTATCTCGGCAATGAATGCGGAGAACATAGCCATCACCGGTTATGGAGTTTTTGATGGGGCGGGGGATAGATGGCGTCCTGTGAAGAAGGATAAGATGACGGACAGGCAATGGAAGAATCTGGTGAACTCCGGCGGCAAGGTGGATGAAAACGGAAAGGTGTGGTATCCTAATGAAGGAGCGCTGAAAGCCTCTGTTCTCATGGCCGGCAGCGGAGATAAACGGACTGAAATCACGAGTGAAGAATGGGAAGATATGAAGAGTTGGTTGCGTCCCGTATTGCTAAGTATCGTGAAGAGCAAAAAGATTCTTCTGGAAGGTGTGACCTTCAAAAACTCTCCGAGTTGGTGTCTGCATCCCTTGTCGTGCGAGTCTTTGACATTGAATGATGTAAAGGTATTCAATCCCTGGTATTCACAAAACGGTGACGCGTTGGATGTGGAATCATGCAAGAATGTATTGATTGCCAACTGTTTCTTTGATGCGGGGGATGATGCTATCTGTCTGAAGTCGGGCAAAGACGAGGATGGCCGCAGAAGGGGCGAACCTTGTGAGAATATAATCGTGAGAAACAACACCGTTTTACATGGTCATGGCGGATTTGTGATTGGCAGTGAGATGTCCGGTGGTGTGAAAAACGTATATGTGTCCGAATGTTCTTTTATCGGTACGGATGTCGGCTTACGGTTTAAAAGTGCCCGTGGACGGGGTGGTGTCGTGGAGAATATTTATATCAATAATATAAATATGATTGATATTCCTAATGATGCTTTGATTGCCGACTTGTATTACGCGGCCAAAAGTGCTCCCAGTGAACCGGTTCCGAGTGTGAGTGAGGAGACGCCTGCTTTCAGAAACATCTATATCTCGGATGTGTTTTGCAGGGGAGCAGGACGGGCAGCTTATCTGAACGGACTTCCCGAAATGCCGATTGAGAATATTTCCATCAAGAATATGGTGGTTACAGGTGCGAAAGAGGGTATTGTTGTGAATAAAGTGGCAAAGCTCAACATTGAGAATGTAGAAATTGACACTCCCGATCAATCTATGATACAGATAGAAAATACAACGGGTATTACTATTAACGGAAAAGAGTTGGGAAACATTTCGGAGAAGCGGTTGCTGACCAAGAACTAACTATACTAATTGTTTTTATACTGTTTTTATTGTCAATCTGTCAGGACGGCAGTTAAAGGTATGAATTACAGTATAATACATGCTGACAATAGAAGCTGACAATAGGCTGACAATAAGAATTGAGAATTCTATTGTCAGCTTGTTTTTTTATTGTTTGGCAAGTAAGGATACAAGTCTGTCCATTCGTACATTATAGTATTGATAGGCTGATGAGGCATATATCAATATGCCTATATCATTCATTGATACTTTCATATCATTATTAATATACCGATATAGTTATGCGGACATCTTGGAATTATTGTTTCAAGGTTTTGATGTAGCTGCATTAATATACCTGTACAGTTGAGTAAGTATGCCTGTATCGTTTGGTTAGTGTGCCTGTATAGTTGGACAAAGGTGTCGCTATCTTTACCTTCCCACGGTCGTGGTAATATCTTCTCACGGCTGTGGGAAGATCCTACCACAGCCATGGGGAGATATTGTCACGGCCGTGGAGAATTAACAATATCGGTGCTTTAGGGGAATAATAGCGGCACTCTGGTTGAACGATAACGGTGTCTTAGCGGAATAATGCAGGCTTGGTAAATAAGGGATAATAGCTGCATAGTGTAGTTTTAAACAATAATAGGCTGACAATAAAAGACGGAAATCTTTATTGTCAGCCTATTGTCAGCTTCTATTGTCAGTAGGTAATAGCTTGAAAACAATCACTTTATGAAGCCATATCTCTTGGCCTGACAATAAACCCCATTTTTTATAAATTCTCAATGTAGCCTAAGTTCAACTTAGCCTCAAATTATATATGGAATGGTATTACCTATTGAATCTGAATACTGCACGTTTGCAAGTCATTTTCATTTGAACTGTTTCCGTAAAGTATCTTATATGTTCCGCTTAAAGGACGTATGGTATTGGTCGCTGTATCAAACCATTCGAAAGAATCGTAAGGAAGCTCTATATTGACATTCTGCGTCTTACCTTTAGCAATGTTGACCCGTTGGAAACCACGAAGAGTTTTTTGTGGACCTCCTTTGTCGTCAGGACGGCAGATATACACTTGCACCACTTCTTCACCGTCTCTCTGTCCGACATTACTTACCGGGATAGTAAGGATCGCTTTTTCGCCTTTGGCTAGCTTCGATTGGTTCAGGGTAGCTTTTCCATAAGAGAAACGGGTATAACTTAAACCGTAGCCGAATGGATAAAGGGGAGTTTCTGTCATAAAACGATAGGTACGTCCTTTCATTGAATAATCTTCATAATCCGGTAATTGTTGTATGCTTTTATAGAAAGTGATAGGCAGACGTCCGGCAGGATTGTAATCTCCGAAAAGAACATCGGCAACGGCTGTTCCACCTGCCTGTCCGGGATACCATGCTTGTAGAATCGCATCACAACTTTGAGTTTCGGGTACGATAGCCATCGCCGAACCGGAGAAATTAACAAATACCGTTTTCTTTCCATTCTTTTTCAATAGAGCGAGCACTTCGCGCTGGATGGCGGGCAATTCGATTTCCGTACGGTCGCCACCTTTGAATCCGGGATCAGATACCCGCATCGATTCTCCTTCCAACAGGGGAGAGATACCTCCGGCGAAGATAACTACATCTGCATTTTTCAACTTGTTTAGGACTTCACGGGCATCCATTGGAGTCTGTTTAGCCAGATCGAAATGAAGTGTAGGGTTGTCTTTTACTTGAATAAAATGCAATTGAATGTCATAACTCTTTCCAGCTTCATAATTGAACGAATACAGGTTGGTGTGATTCTTGATATTGGTTGCTTCCGCTATCTGCTTGCCGTTGAGGAATAAGGTAACCCCTCCATTCGTCATCACGCGGAAAGTGGCGGCGCCGGAATCTGTCGGACGGAAAGTAGAACGATAGATGGCGGTGAAATTCTTCAGTCCCACACCCGGAGCAAACACGGTAGAACCTTCTGCGCTGAAATGGAAAGGAGTAGTCAGACGGTCGGTTGCGGCAATCTTACCTTTATATTCGCGGTTATTCCAATAGGTAGCGCTGAATCCGGCCTTTCCGTCGATGCTGCATTGGTTGAACAAGCTGTGCAGGGTGGTATCGTTCGTGTATCCGCACACAGGTTCGTAGATGATTTGTGCGTCGGGGAGCTTGGCGCGTATTCCTTCCAGTAAAGTTACGGTGTGTGAAGGGAAACCGTTGTAATTACCCCATTGCATCACCGAGTCGTTGGCGTTGGGGCCGATCACTGCGACTTTCATTTGACGGTTTAATGGAAGGATATTGTTCTTGTTTTGAAGCAATACCAGACTTTCATGCGCCATTTTCAGTGCCAGTTCTTTATGCTTGGGGCAGTTGATAACAGAATAAGGAATGTTACTCCACGGATGAGTCGGATTCATTTCTCCCAGTTCGAAGCGGGCTTTCAGCAATCTTTTGACTGATGTATTGATTTTCTCTTCCGAAATCAGACCTTTTTTCACGGCATCGGTGATACTTTTGAAGTTACCGCCACATTCGAGGTCTGTTCCGTTTAAAACAGCGTCGGCGGAAGCGTGGGCGGCATCGGGATGCGTTTCATGTTTTTTGCGTTGGAAGAAATCTCCGATTGCTCCGCAGTCGGTTACTACGATTCCTTTGAATCCCCAATCGTTACGGAGAATTTGGGTTAACAGACGATTGCTGCCACAGCAGGGATCGCCCTCAAAACGGTTGTAAGCGCACATCACTTCTTTCACTCCTGCCTTCTGTACCAGTTCTTTGAAAGCTGGAAGGTAAGTTTCCCATAAATCTCTGGGAGCAATGTTCTCTGCATTGAAGCTGTGGCGGTTCCATTCCGGTCCCGAGTGAACGGCAAAGTGTTTGGCGCAGGCGTGAAGTTTGTCATATTCGGCATCTTCCGGTCCTTGCAGACCTCTGACTGCCGCCATTCCCATGCGTCCGCTCAAATAAGGGTCTTCGCCGTATGTTTCCTGTCCCCGTCCCCAGCGAGGGTCGCGGAATATATTGACGTTGGGAGTCCACATGGTCAATCCCTGATAACGTTTATACTGTCCTCTTTCATTGAATTGGCGGTTCTTGGCGCGTGCTTCGTCGGATACGGCATCAAAGACTTCGTATAATAGTTCGTCGTTGAAAGAAGCGGCCATACCTATGGCTTGCGGAAAGACAGTAGCCAGTCCGGCACGGGCAACGCCATGAAGAGCCTCGTTCCACCATTCATACGGCTTAATACCAAGCCGGGGAATAGCCGGGGAATTGTTTTGCATCAACGCTACTTTTTCTTCTAATGTGAGGCGTTGAAGTAAATCGTCCGCCCGTTGTTCCACAGTCAGCTTCGTGTCCTGATAGGGATACTTGCTGGGTTGTTGTGCCTGTACATTTACCCCTTGAATTCCGATAAGACAGGCAATGATCCATTGCTTTTTCATTTTCTAGTTTTTTGGGTTTTTAGATTTGAGACTGCAATAGTACGCGCTTTTCATTATTTTTGTGGGGAATATCCGGTAGAAAAGGAGGATTTCCTATGCAAGGCTTATTTGGAGCCGATAAATCCATAGACCTGTTCAAAGATAAAACATTTTAGCCGAATAGGACGTGAACTTTATAATGTAAATAGAAAGATACCGAAATGTTTGTTTGAAAGGGTAGGTATGATTGTCCTCCTTTTGTACTGATTATTACTCTGGCAGGATGGAGGAAATGCTTAATGTTGCATTGTTAATTAAGCTCATCCGGGCGTTTATTTATTGATTAAAATGCGAATACTATGATGTATCATTCAACTTGTTCTTTTAAGTGTTTACCTTGTCTTTTGATTCTGGGGTGCATATTGACGTTCCTGCAAGCTTGTGCACCTGTTCAGAGACATATCCTGTTTTCCTCCGATAATGGTGACGGAACCTATACCAATCCGGTGATTAATGCCGATTATCCTGATCCTGATATTATCCGTGTAGGGGAGGATTATTATATGGTTAGTTCGTCCTTTGTGGCAATGCCGGGAATTCCGGTCTGTCATTCGAAAGATTTGATTAATTGGCAAATTATCGGTCATGCTTATGACAGTATCACTTTCCAGCCTCAATATCGGATGGAAAATGAGAAAACGGCTTATAGCCGTTTGTGCTGGGCCCCTACCATCAGATATGATGAAGGTATTTATTATATAGGAGTCAATATTGCGGATGATGGTTTCGTCATGTTTAAGAGTACGAGGCCGGAAGGTCCTTATACGATGCATAAGTTTGAAAAGCGGTTGTATGATCCCGGCTTTTTTATTGATGATGACGGTAAAAAGTATGTCACTCACGGGAAAGGGAAAATCTATCTGACGCGGTTGAAAGATGATGCTACGGGAGTGCTCGACCCTCAAGATAAGGGAACGCTCATTATAACAGCTCCCGAAGGTTACGGCCATTTGTTTGAGGGATGTCACACTTATAAAAGAAACGGATGGTATTATGTCTTTAATCCGGCGTTGGGGTATGATGGAGTGCAGATGATAAGTCGTTCACGGGACCTTTACGGGCCTTATGAAACGAAAGTTCTGATAGATGATGATATTAATTATGCCGGTGCAGGTGTTCATCAGGGCGGATATATAGAAACGGCTGAAGGAGAATCCTGGGCATACACTTTTCAAGATCGCGATTATATGGGGAGGTGTCTGATGTTGTATCCTATGAAATGGGAGAATGAATGGCCGGTTGTCGGACCGGAAGGCAGACCGGGGAAAGGAGTGGTTACTTATCGGAAACCGGCAGTCAGAGGTAAACATAAGATGAATTATCCTCATCATTCCGATTCTTTTGACAAACCGGAATTGGCTCCGGTCTGGGAATTTAATCATGTTCCGCATAAAGAGAAGTGGAGCTTGACGGACAGGCCGGGTTATTTTAGAATATATGCTCAACATGTCAAAGGTTTTTATTGGGCGAGGAACTCGTTAACTCAAAAGGTGACAGGACCGTATAGCACGGGCACGGTATTATTAGACTTGTCCGGCTTGAAGGAAGGTGACTTTGCCGGAAATGGGATTATGGGAAGAATGATGTATCAATTTGGAGTCAGAAAGAAGGACAACCGCTTTTGGCTTGAAATGAGAGAAGGGAACCGGGATGCGGCAGAGATGATTGTGGATAGTCTTGAATTGAATGATGTTCAGAGAATCTATCTGCGCACAGAAACAACGAAAGAAGGGGCTACCCGTTTTCATTATAGTTTGGATAATCGCCAATATCATTGTTTCGGTCCTGAAGATGTTTCTAATTTCTGGGGATTTCTAGGGATACGGCATGCACTCTGTTGTTATAATGTAATGAAAGGAAATCCTTGCGGATATGCCGACTTTGACTCTTTTGAACTGGAAAGTGCGCATCGCGGCAATCATTATGATGCATTTACGGAGATAGACTTCTCTCGTTATGACGACCGGGAAGGGATGACATTGGTTCGTCCTGTCGGCAAACGTCCGATGCAATTTCTAACGGATATAAAGGACGGTGATTGGCTTGTGTTTAATAACTTGACATTTAAGAAAAGACCCGGAAAGGTAACATTGGAATTGCAGGCTTCGAATCCGGGTGGAGTTCTTGAAATGAGAAGAGGCTCTTTACAAGGGGAACTGTTGGCTTCTTGCACTATTCAATCTACTAACGGGGAGTGGACGAAGCAGAGTTTTGAAGTGAAGAAATTACGGAAGAAAGAGAAAGTCTATTTTGTATTCAGAGGTTCAAATAAGGGATTATCTATTAAAAATTTCATATTTGAGTAGAATATCCAACAAGATCATATATTGAACCTTTATCGAAATAGAAAATCACTAAAGTAAAGGTTTTAGAGGATAATCATAGCTGGCTTATAGATATTTACTACATTTGCGAACGACTGGTAGTTCTTCTGGTTGTGTATAGAATATCCTTTTGGTACATTGTACGTTGGGGATATTCTCGTTTGTATAAGAAATAATCGTAAATAATGAATATTGGAGGACATAAATGAATAGTGATTATAAAGTTGGCGATTTAATTTATGATGCAAATATTTATGATGGAATGAATACCAGCATGGATGATTTGCAATTTTATAAGCGGTGGTTACCTAAAAACAAGGATGCCCGAATACTTGAGCTTTGCTGTGGAACTGGCAGACTTACTCTTCCTATTGCAAAGGATGGATATGATATAAGTGGGGTTGATTACACTGCTTCAATGCTCCATCAGGCTAAGATGAAAGCTGCCGAGGCTGGACTAAGAATCAATTTCATTCAGGCGGATATCAGGACTCTGGATTTACAGGAGAAGTACGACCTTATTTTTATTCCATTTAATTCGATCCATCATTTATATGAGAATGAAGATTAATTTAAGGTACTTCATGTCGTTAAAAATCACCTCAAAGACGGAGGCTTATTTCTGTTGGATTGTTTTAATCCGAATTTCGGTATATAGTTGAAGGTGAGAAAGAGCAGCAGGAAATAGACACGTATACAACTGATGATGGAAGAGAAGTCTCGATAAAGCAGACAATGCGATATGAAAATAAAACCCAGATTAATCAGATCGAATGGCATTATTTTATCAATGGTGAATTCAATTCTATTCAAAATCTGGATATGAGAATGTTTTTCCCTCAAGAGTTGGATTCATATTTGGAATGGAATGGTTTTAGTATTATTCATAAATATGGAGGATTTGAAGAAGAAGTATTTAATGATGATTCGGAAAAACAGGTGTTTGTTTGTCAATGTAAGTTTGGATATTGATGTGTTGTTGACAGGCAAATCTCTTTATCTTGTATGAAAAGTCCCTTTATATCAGTTTACTCTATCGAATTTTGATTGATCGAATAATGAGACAACCGGGTATAAAGGGACTTTTTATATTCTTATCAAAGAGTTATTTTTTTCTCTCTTTGTATTCTGACGGGGTAATTCCTATCACTTTCTTGAAGCACTTGCTGAAATATTTCGGATCGTTGAATCCCGTCATATATGCTACCTGGGAGAAGTTATATTCGTCGCTGTCAATCAGTTGTACGGCACGTTTGATACGTATTTCCCGTATAAAGTCAACAGGTGTCAGTCCGACGATTGATTTTAATTTCCGGTAGAAGATTGTACGGCTAAGCATCAACTGTTCTGCAAATTCGTCAATCGTTAGTTCGGCATTGTCCATCTGTTCTTCCATGTATGCCATTACTTTTTTCATAAATTGCTCGTCGTATGGAGTAATCTGTGGTTGTGAAGGAGTCAGAGGATCGGGAGAAGAGGTATTCTTTCCTTCCATCAGCCTATTCATATAGAGCTCCTGCAATGCTTTGCGTTGTCGTAACAAGGAGGCTACACGGGTCTTTAGATAAGTAGCACTGAAAGGTTTGGTGATATAATCGTCAATGCCTTGTTCCAATCCGGCGATACGGTCGTCCAGAGAGGCTTTGGCTGATAATACAATGATGGGGATATGGCAAATATTGTTGTTCTCTTTGATTTGCCTAATCATTTCTAAACCGTCCATCACCGGCATCATAACATCGCTGATAATAAGATCGGGCAGGTCGTCAACAGCATGTTGCAATCCCTCTTCACCATTGGAAGCTGTGATTACCGTATAATTCTCCGACAAAATACTTTTCAGAAAAGCCTTTAACTCTTCATTATCTTCTACCACCAATATGGAGAAACCATCCGAATTAGTCTCAAGGTCTTCTTTTTCTTCCACCTCTTCTGGCGCTTTCATGCTATCGACGGGATGAGGTGCTGAACTCTGACTATCATTCAGGATAAATTCGACTTGTACATCCTCTTCGAAAATTTCCCGTTGTAAAGGCAAGCTTACTGTAAAACGGCTGCCTATTCCGGGTTGACTATTTACTGTAATAGTGCCATGATGCATTTCCACCATCTCTTTCACGAGAGACAGCCCGATGCCGGAAGATGGTTGCAGAATATTCTGTTTTACCAATGACTCGAAGCGTTGGAACAAGGAATGTTGCTTTTCTACTGCAATTCCGATTCCTTCGTCTGCAACCTCTATCTCTACCGTCTTCTCTTTCGTTGTGATATTGACTGTAATCGACTTGTCGGCAGGTGTATATTTGAATGCATTGGAAAGCAGATTGAAGAATATCTTTTCAAACTTATCTCTATCCACCCAGCTATATACCGACTGGATGGTAGAAGTCAGCTGATAGTTTATGTTCTTTTCTTCAGCTATCAGTTTGAAGCTACTCATCACCTTTTGCAAAAGTGGGATCAAATCGGTCTCTTCAATCAGCAGTTTCATTTTCTGATTCTGAATCTTGCGGAAATCCAGAATCTGATTCATCAGTCGGAGCATGCGCTCTGTGTTCTGATGTACCAAAGTCAAATGCTCACGGGCGGAAGGAGAAAGCGGTTCATTCTCTAATACCTCTGTCACAGGGCTACTGATTAAAGTTAGCGGAGTACGTAACTCATGAGATATGTCAGTAAAGAATCGCAGTTTGATATTTGCTAATTGTTGTTCCATATCCACTCTGTGACGTAACCGGTAGATGTAAAATAATACATATACGATGCTTGCCGTAAAGAGTATGAATAGAATGAAATAGAACAGCCATGCCCAGTAGGTTTCCCAAAAGGTGGGGAGTACATGTATAGATAGAGTCTGTACATTGTCCACCCAGACCCCGTCACTGTTTGTTGACTTTACCTGCAACTGATATTTGCCTGCAGGCAAGTTGATGTAGCTAGCGGAACGGTTATTATCTGCTTC
The DNA here is from genome assembly GCF_003604005.1 of Bacteroides sp. OF03-11BH. Taxonomy (NCBI): domain Bacteria; kingdom Pseudomonadati; phylum Bacteroidota; class Bacteroidia; order Bacteroidales; family Bacteroidaceae; genus Bacteroides; species Bacteroides sp. OF03-11BH. The sequence goes on from NZ_QTMW01000030.1 coordinate 51,048, forward strand.
ATTCCATTCTTCTTCTAGTCCTTGCAGGCGATAGGCATATAAAATCCCTTTTGGATTGACATAATCAAGTGCAGCAAACTGGAAAGTTACATTCCTTTGAGAGGGCTCCAGTTCCAATTCTTCCAGATTGTCAATGGAGTGATCGGTAAGGTGTCCTTGAATCTTGAGTCCCGTAAACACAATAGGAGGGACATAGCTACTCTTCCGCATCTTCTCCGGAGAAACTTCCAGAAAGCCTTTATCAGTTCCTAAGATAATTTGGTTGCGGGCATTGATAATAGGAAGAGCTTCGGAGAAATTGAATTCCTGATAGATGGAACTTAATTCATAGTTCTCAAAAGTTTCTTTGGCTGGATCGAATTTGGAGAGCGCAATCTCCGAAACAACCCATAGCTGATTCTGTGTATCTTCAATCATTGATAGTGCCAAATCGGAAGCCAGCCCGTTGTTCTTGTCGTAGTTTCTGAATTGGATATTCTCGTTCAGCAGATTGGGAGATATCACTTTATTTACGCCTCCGGTGAAACTGATGATATAAGTGGTTTTATTCTTGTCTGTATAGATATGCATGATATCGTTGGCACTAAGACTGTTTTTATCTCCCGGTCTACGGATATTCCGGTAGAATTTAATCTCTTCCAGGCGTTCGAAGTTGTTCGAGAATGTCAGCAGTCCGTTAGTCGTTCCCACTAAAATCACTCCTCCCGGAGCTTCTGCAATATTGCGTACTTTCATACCGTAAGCTATGGGATAGTTTCTTAACTCATTATTACTATGAATAAATGAAACTTTTCCATCTTTAGCTTGTGCCAGCAGATTTAATCCACCCCCATAACATCCTATCCAAATATTATTACGACTGTCCTGAAAGATAGCATAAATGCTATTACTGCTTAAACTATAAGGATCATTAGTCTGGTGTTCAAAATGGTGAATAGAGTAATGATTTGCTCCTGTCTTTTTAAGTAGGAAAAGTCCGATTTCTTTAGTCCCCAACCATATATTTCCATCTTTGTCTTCCAGAATTGAATATACCCCATTATAGAACGATTGTTTTTCCTTAATGATATTTCCTTGTTTGGATAAGTACCCCACCAGGTTACCATCCGGTGCGAATATTTGGATATAATTAGATTTCGATGCTGTCCATAGACGTTTATTGCTGTCTTGCAGGAATGCACGTGTTTCTGCCTCGTAATCAGTCAGGTTAAATTGATAGCTCTGTGGAAAGAAGCATAGTTTCTCTACACCACGTGCTGTTGCAAACCAACAGTTTCCCTGATTATCCAATGTATAAGACCTGACTAACGGACTGAAAATAGACTTAGGATTATTGATATCCGTAAGAAGCGGTTTGAGAGTTCTTTCTTTCCGGTCATAGTAGCAAAAGTTTCCTTCCGTGGGGAGTAACCATAGGTTTTTCGCATTATCTTCAAAAATAAGTTTGCGACTTTTACGCCCATGCTTGATAATCTCATCTTTTGGGGTGAACAGATGCTCTTTTTCATTGGTCACGAGGTTAAGATGGACAATGCCCGGATCTTTTGAAAAAATCCAGATATCTCCCAAGTGGTCTTGATAGACAGATTCTACATCGTTGGAAGTTTGGGTAGCTGTACGGATGTCTATTTGCTGGAAACTGTTCTTCGGGATAGAATACAAAATCACTCCATTATCCGTTCCCAAGGCCAGCATATCTTTTCCTATGGTGGTGACATTGTTTATTTTATGATGCGGATAAGGAATATCTACGAATTTCAGTTTTTTAGTGTGGAAGTCATATCTGGCTAACTTGTCATTTTCTGCAATCAGATAGATCGTTTCCTTTATTTGGGTGATGAACTGGAAAGGAAAGTCAGTATCCAGTGTTTTCTTTCCTATGATGGAAACACCTTTGTCTGTCAATATCCATTCATCTTCTTCAGAGTCTTGATAAATGTTAAATATTTGATATCCTTTCAGGTTGTGGTTGGAAGCTGAATAAAGTGTGATACCTTCTCCTTTTTTGCATAATTGTTCGTCCACTCTGAATGCATATCCGCTTTCACAGAGAATCCAGGCAATCCCTTTCTCCAGCGAATAAATGCGTGTAACATTGTTAGTTTGTTTCGTGGAAAGTTCAATAGGTTGGAGAACATCAATAAACTTCTCGGTTTCCACATCAAAAAGACAGGCTTGTCCATCGTAAGTGGGGCACCATATATCTCCGTATTTGCTTTCTGAAATAGTTCCCATGCGATTACTGCCGAATGCATATTTACTCTCTTGCGAAGTTTTATATGTCTTAAAAGTGTATCCGTCAAACTTGTTAAGCCCGTTCCAGGTACTAAACCAAACAAGCCCTTTCTGATCCTGTAAAATGCTCATTACATTACCTTGAGCGAGACCGTCACTCACGGAGAAATGTTTAACTTGGCAGATAGGTTGAGCAGCTATATCGATCGCTATTGTTAGAAGAAGAAATAAAGTATGGAGCCGTTTCATAGTAGTTACTTTAATGTTTATAGCAAAAATAAACAAAACAATGCAGAATGGAAAGTCCGATAAGCGGTTTGAACGAATAATACTCGTTTTTTCCTATTTTTTCCTCTTCATCCTATACAGCATTGATCTCTATGTTGTGTTTTGAACAAAAATAAGAGAGTAATATTAGTTAAAAAAATCCTCTTTATAATCTGAATAAGATTATAAAGAGGATAATTTTATTGACAAGAGTTGCATGGGGTATGGTGAGATGAAATCATAATTGGGGAATAAATTGCACAAGACTTTCACAAGTATCCTCCTGCCAATGCCTAAAATCATAGCAAAGCTAATTAAATAGTTTTTCGAATTGCAATATTTATTAATTTATCTTATGGTATTTATGAAATTTTTAATATATTGAAGATATTTTGTGCCAACTTTCCGTAACTCGTTGATTTTGCTTATGTTTGTAGGTAAAATAAAGAATGAAGTGAATGAATATGTCTACACAGCTATTATATAATGATTTCCCTACTTTTTTACGGAAATATTTTCCTTACAAAGTACAAAAGATTTCATTGAATGCAGGTTTCACTTGCCCCAATCGTGATGGTACAAAAGGGTGGGGTGGATGTACTTACTGCAATAACCAGACTTTTAATCCGGATTATTGTCGGACAGAGAAATCTATTGCAATTCAATTGGAAGAAGGTAAATGCTTTTTTGCCCATAAATATCCGGAAATGAAATATTTGGCCTATTTTCAGGCCTACACCAATACATATGCGGAGTTGGAAGGCTTGAAGCGTAAGTATGAGGAAGCATTGGCGGTGGATGGGGTAGTCGGGCTGGTGATTGGTACGCGTCCCGATTGTATGCCGGAAAGTTTGTTGCGTTATCTGGAAGATTTGAACAAACATACGTTTCTCATGGTAGAATATGGGATCGAAAGCACTTGTGATGAAACCTTAAAACGCATCAATCGGGGGCATACTTATGCAGATACAGTAGAAGCTGTGTGTCAGACAGCGGCCTGTGGTATCCTGACAGGTGGACATATCATCCTCGGACTTCCGGGAGAAACACATGATACAATGGTGGCACATGCCGAAATTCTTTCCGATCTGCCTTTAGCTACACTTAAAATCCATCAGTTACAGTTGATCCGTGGTACGCGAATGGCGCATGAGTATGACGTAACTCCTGCTGGCTTTCATTTGTTTAACGAGGTTGAGGAATATATTGATCTGGTGATTGATTATGTAGAACATCTCCGTCCCGATATGGTTGTGGAACGTTTTGTTTCCCAATCTCCTAAAGATTTATTAATAGCTCCGGACTGGGGATTGAAAAATTATGAATTTGTAGCTCGTTTACAAAAAAGAATGAAAGAAAGAGGTGCTTATCAAGGTAAGAAGTATAGGGATTCGGAAAAAAGGATTATTTTTGCAAACGATAAACTTACCACTTAATAAATAGCTGTTTTGCGGAGTATAGAATAGTGGAAGAAATATTTAATGGATTTGAAAGATGGAAAGTAAAACAAGAATTAAAGGAAATGTCCACTATGTGGGAGTAAATGACCGTAACAAGCACAGATTTGAAGCGATGTGGCCATTGCCCTATGGAGTTTCATATAACTCTTATCTGATTGATGATGAAATGGTGGCATTGGTAGATACGGTAGATATCTGTTATTTTGAAGTCTACTTGCGTAAAATCAAGCAAGTGATTGGAGAACGTCCCATTAATTATTTGATTATAAATCACATGGAACCGGATCATTCGGGATCTATCCGATTGATTAAACAACATTATCCGGAAATTATTATCGTGGGTAATAAGCAAACATTCGGTATGATTGAAGGTTTCTATGGGGTAACCGGTGAACAATATCTGGTAAAGGACGGTGATTTCCTCGCTTTAGGACGTCACAAACTGCGTTTTTATATGACTCCAATGGTGCATTGGCCGGAAACGATGATGACTTTTGATGAAACGGATGGAGTTCTTTTCTCCGGTGACGGATTCGGATGTTTTGGTACTGTAGATGGCGGATTCCTGGATACCCGGATCAATGTCGATAAGTACTGGGGAGAAATGGTTCGTTACTACTCTAATATCGTTGGTAAATACGGAAGCCCCGTGCAAAGGGCTTTGCAGAAATTAGGTGGACTTCCCATTTCTGCCATTTGTTCTACTCACGGACCTGTATGGACAGAGAATATTGCAAAGGTGATCGGCATATATGATCGTTTGAGTCGTTATGATGCGGATGAAGGTGTTGTTATTGCCTACGGAAGCATGTATGGAAATACAGAGCAGATGGCGGAAGCTATTGCTGAAGAGCTTTCTGCACAGGGGGTTAAGAATATCGTTATGCATAACGTAACAAAGAGTCATCCTTCTTATATCATAGCGGATATTTTCCGTTATAAGGGATTGATTATCGGTTCTCCTACGTATAGTAATCAGATATTTCCGGAGGTGGAAGCGCTGCTTTCAAAGATTCTGCTGCGTGAGGTGAAGGGACGCTATTTGGGTTACTTCGGTTCTTTTGCATGGGCAGGTGCTGCGGTGAAACGTCTGGCGGAGTTTGCTGAAAAGAGTAAATTCGAATTGATCGGTGATCCGGTGGAGATGAAGCAGGCTATGAAAGACCTGACTTATACCCAGTGCGAAAATCTGGCACGTGCCATGGCGGACCGTTTGAAGAAAGATCGTTAAAACAGTGAATGAGATAATTTATTAACTAACCTATAAAATAATCGACTTATGAGACTTATTATTCAGCCGGACTACCAGTCCGTATCTCTGTGGGCTGCACATTACGTTGCCGCTAAAATAAAAGCTGCCAATCCAACCCCCGAGAAACCATTTGTATTGGGCTGTCCCACCGGATCATCTCCTCTGGGCATGTATAAAGCTTTGATCGACCTGAATAAGAAAGGAATCGTTTCCTTCCAGAATGTGGTAACATTCAACATGGACGAATATGTAGGATTGCCGAAAGAACATCCGGAAAGCTATTATTCTTTCATGTGGAATAACTTTTTCGGTCATATCGACATTAAACCCGAGAATACTAATATTCTGAATGGTAACGCTCCGGATCTGGATGCAGAATGTGCACGTTACGAAGAAAAGATCAAGTCATACGGTGGCATCGACCTGTTCATGGGTGGTATTGGTCCTGACGGACATATTGCATTCAACGAACCGGGATCTTCATTGACTTCACGCACTCGTCAGAAAACGTTAACAATGGATACCATCATTGCTAACTCCCGTTTCTTTGATAATGACATCAACAAAGTTCCTAAGACTTCTTTGACAGTGGGAGTAGGTACTGTGCTTTCTGCAAAAGAAGTGATGATTATTGTAAATGGTCATAACAAAGCTCGTGCTTTGTATCATGCGGTAGAAGGTGCTATCACACAGATGTGGACAATCAGTGCATTGCAAATGCATGAAAAGGGTATTATCGTTTGTGATGATGCTGCTACAGCTGAATTGAAAGTGGGTACTTACCGTTACTTCAAAGATATCGAATCTGCTCATTTGGATCCAGAATCATTGATTAAGTAATTTGTGATGAAATAATAGAAATAAGGGCTGCGCACTGAAAATGTGACGCAGCCCTTTTAATTTCTGATACTATTATGTGAAGATTAGATTTTGGATGATTGTCTAACGAGCAAGTATTTTGGCTATTTCTGTTGCTGCTACTTTATATCCTTCACCAGTGAAATGAATGTAATCATTTCCATAAAGTCCGTCTTTCATAGTTCCGTCCGCTTCGGTGAACCATTTGGTGGGATTGATATATTCAACTTTCTCGAATCGGTGATGTTGTAATATGTCATGAATCTTATCACATTGTGTGCGCACTTTACTCTGTTGTTCCTTACCGGATGGAAACAGACCTAAAAGAATGATACGTGATTCGGGGAATTGCTTCCGTACTTCATTGGCTACTGCGATAATTCCTTCAGCCGTGTTTTCAGGACTGTCTTTTCCACTTATCAGATTATTAATTCCAATGGCAATCACTATGTTTTCAGGGTGGCAACTATTGTAGTTATCATAACGGACACGCCAAAGCAGGTTTTGCGTGCGGTCGCCGGATATGCCGGCACTTTCCCAATTATCCTTTCCTATGGCATTGTCCATAGCCTCTTTGCCGGGCTTGTAAGTCACTTCTTTTCTGTTACCTCCCCAACCTTGTGTGATGGAATTTCCCAATAACAACAGTTTTAAATGTTTCCCATTGAGAGTGGCGGTTATGTCTTTTGCTACGCTGTTCCAGTCCGAGTTTTGGGTCCATCCGGCTGCCGAACGGAATTCATTTCCCGGTACAGGATGCACACACATATTTTCCGCCCTGTTCGTAGCTTTGAGGATGAACTGCACAATAGGCTCGGGATTGTTGAGGGAGTGCGGGTGATGATCCACTCCAGGCTTATGAATAATAGTAATTGGTGCATGCAATTCCTCCATACGTTGTTCGAAAATGGCTGTGTTTTCAGCAACCGACACCACTTGGTCAGCATCACCTACCACGTGCAGGATGGGGATTCCGGCTTTTGCCATTGTCGGTGCACAGTCTATCGGATTCTTTTTCCAGTTCAACGCTTCAGCTTCGTTTTTAAAACCGTAAGCATTGAGAAATTGTTTCGTATCCATGGCGGAACCGGCAGATTTACCTTGTCCCATAGGCCAACTTTTGAAGTCCATTACGGGGGCATCTGCATAAATACATGCCACTTTTTCCGGGTTTTGTGCCGCCCAGTTATAGACAATCAGCCCGCCACGACTCATCCCTTCAAGTGCCACTTTCTTGTTGAATCCGGCTTTCACCATTCGCTTGTAAAAACTATTCCAGCGTTGAACAGCTTTATCCGAGCCATATAAGTCGGCTACATCACAGTAAACAATATGAAAGCCATGTTCCAATAATGCTATGGCAGTCTGTGGCTCATGCCCCCAAAAGCGTGCACGAATCATCCAAGGTTTTCCTATGGCTTCTTTTGCGGGCTCTACTACAAGGCATTTTACTCCCTCATTCTCAAATTCATACCCTTGGTGTCCATGGAAGTTGAATCGTTTGGCATCTTGTATTCCCAGTGATGTCTGCAGCTTTGTTGGAGAAGCTGTTGTTTTTACAGCGAGATATTCATATATCTTTTGGGCCATGACTCCTGCTCCGATAGAAGAGGGGTGTAGTTTGTCCGGTAGCATAACCGAATCCCACTGGTCGCCGAAGAGATTAAACAGATTGATAATTTCCAGTTGATTTTTCCAAGCCAATTCTTCCACCGTGGGGCGTACCTCGTTTTCTATCAGTTGTGCATTGATTTCCGAACCCTCCGGCAGGAAACAACGGATAGGAGTCAGGAGAATAATACGTGGATGTGATTTCAGATTCCGGTATGTGTCAATTAATGTCTGGTAATTGTCTTTGAATTCGTTTTTGTATTTCCAGTTTTGCGGTTTGGTATCGTTAGTACCTAATTTGATTAATACAATATCGGGCTGATATTCCAGAGATGCTTTGTAGGTATCTGTTTCGGAATATGGGTAATCTCCTTTAGACAATATAGTTCGACCAGAGGCTCCGAAGTTTTTGACCTCATACCCATCTCCCAGATAAGCTTGAAGTTGTGCCGGATAGCAGTTCATTTCCCGGTTGGGGATGAATGCTCCATAAGTAATACTGTTTCCTATGCACGCTACCCGTATGGGTTCACTTGCAAATGATTGGATAGTAATGAATAGACATACAAGAAAGATGCCGATGTGATTTAATTTTTTCATGATGAATATGATGATTTTGGTTTGTTGGGGGGGGATAACCAATCGTTGTTTTGCTGTGTATAAACGAACTGGCATGCTACTAATAATAAAACTTATTTATTCACGTTCCTATCATATAGCATACCAGTTCGATTCATTTTTCGGCTTTTATACCTCTTCCAGCCAGCCTTTCCCTTGCCGGATGATTTCCAGTTCGTCGTCGGTACATTTCACTACAGTGGAAGGTTCTATACCTCCGATACCTCCGTCAATGACCAGATCGACAATGTCACCGAACTTCTCATCTATCAGTTCGGGATCTGTCATATATTCCAAGTCCTCATGCTCTTCGTAAGGCAGAGTGGTCGTCATAATGGGAGCATCCAGCAGGCGTGCGATTTCGCGGATTATATTATTATCCGGCATACGGATACCCACTTCTTTCCGGTTGCGGAAGATTTTGGGTAACCGGTTGGTTCCGTTCAAAATAAAGGTGAATGGCCCCGGAAGATTATGCTTCATCAGCTTGAATATATTATTGTCTACTTTCGCATATTCGCTGATGCTACTCAAGTCATAACAGATGATAGACAGATTGTTCTTTCTAGGGTCTATCTCTTTGATCCGGCATATCCGTTCTATAGCACGTTCCTTCAAACCATGACAGCCGATGGCGTACATCGTATCAGTGGGATAGATAATCAGTCCGCCGTCATTCAGGATGTCGATGATTCGTTGTAAATCCTGCGGGTTATTATTTTTGTCATATAGCTTCAGAAGCATAATTCATTCTCCTTCTCTCTTATTTGAGTTTCTTTTTTAAGAAATCCAGTGCCTTTTCTGCTGCTTTCTCTGTCACCTTTTGTTTGATTGAATCCTTATTGGCGGTAGCGGCAGAGTCCAGTCCCAGTTTCTGTCCGAGTTTGCTGATAGCTTCATCGGCTACAGCCTCGACAGCTTGATTGGCCATGCTTTTAGTATCGACGCTGACTTTCGGAGAGGTAAATGAACCTCCGATCTTCAAGTCAAGAGTCATTAGTTTAGAGATATTGCCTACAGATGCCGGCAACTTCACTTTTCCGGAGTAGTCGATGGTTTGATCGAGGCCTGTGCTACCGGAAAGATTCAATGTGTAGTCTCCCATCTTGATATCGAACGGTTTGGTTTCTACGCGTCCGTCTTTGATGGTGAAATCCAGTGTCATATCTTTCACCTTCATGTCTTTCAGACTTGGCTGTTTAACGGCATCGGCTATTTCGTCGATTGCTTTCACTCCGCTTAAACTAAGATCACGGGTGGAAAGGCTACCATCACCTTGCATTGTATTCAGTACAGGGCTCATGGTTGCATCCAAATCTGTCAGTACATTAATACTTCCGGAGAAATTACCTTTCAGGTTTTCGAAGATAGGAGCCATCTTCTGCACCATGTCCAATTCTTTGTAAGCTTGTGCGAAACCGATATTGGAGAGTTTGAATCCGGCTTTCATCTCCGGCTTCTTTACGTTGGCAGTGGAGTAGTAGCCGTTCATGACCACGTTGCCACCCATGGTATTCATGGAGAGGTTTTTCATATCCACTTTGCCATCTTTTACCACAAGCTTGCCGTTCATATTATTGAAAGACATCTTATCGAATAACACCTGTTTCAGGTTAGCGTCCATTTGGAAGTCGATGTTGCGGGGAACTTCCATAATACCCGTGGCAGCTGTAGCTACGGAGTCGGTAGACGCAGTTTCTGATGCAGTCGCTTCATCCGCAGAAGCAGCCATGAAGTCGTTCAGATTGAAATAGTTGGAACGAATATTCAGGTTTCCTTTCAATGTAGTACCTTTCAATGCGTAACCGATATAGTTTTCAAACCGACTGTCGGCTGTGATATCATTCTTTCCGATGTTGACGGTTGTCTCGCTCAACTGGAGGTATTTCGGGGTGAAAGTGAAGAGAGACTTCTTGATTTCTACGTCCGGCATATCTTTCATTTTGAGTTTCATACCCGTCAGTCCGATAGTACCTGAAGCTTGCATACGTTCGTATTCCTCTTTTTCGATATAGGAAAGGCGTCCTGACATTTGCATATCGGCGTCAATGGTACCGTTCAACTCCATATCTCCAAGTGGATAGACTTGTTTTATCATACCTAAATTGAGAATCCCTTTAGCTTCAGCTTTAAAGTCCGGATCGCTGATCGGTGTTTTTACATTAGCCGTCAGGCTAAACGGATTTCCGGCAAGACGGAAACTGAAAGGATTGATATTGACCGTCGTCAGGTCGATATTTCCTCCCGGGTTCTGGACGTTGGCACTGATATTGATTTGATCCACTCCTGCCGGTAAAGCCGGATAGCGGAACATGGCATTCTTGACTTGCATATCAATGTTGAATGCAGGAACGGTGTCGCCTTGCAAGATACCTTTGGCCGTTGCAGTAAGCGTAGCGGTTCCGTCTGTTTTCAGACTGGAGAATTCCGTTGCATAAATGGCTGGAATCAGTGACAAGATTTCCTTAAACCCGATATCGTTCGTGTTAAGTTTCAAGTCTATGTCGATAGCCGGATCTTTCAAGGCTACCCAACCGTCGATACCTGCCTGAATGGCGTTGAGGCGGATGGTGTTGTCTTTTAATGTGTATTTGTTATTGGCAAGGTCGGCATCCACATCCATTGTTGCGGAGATATTGGCATTGGCCAGGAAAGGGATTCCATTCATCTTGTAAGTAAGTGATTTGGTTTCCGCTTCCAACTTCAGAGTAGTGCGGTCACTTCCTAAGTCTCCGGCGCAGACTGCGTTAAAGTCGCGGATATCAGCATACATCTTTCCTTGTTGATCGTCATAAATCAGGTTCATGTTTTTGATAACAAAGCGTTGTAGCTTCACTTTGAAAGGAGAAGATGCTTCTTCTTCTGAAACAGGAGCTTCGGCTGTTGCTGTTGTATCCGGTTTCATAATATCCCAGTTGGCACGTCCGTCCGGCAATACAATGGCATGTAACCGTGTATCTTCAATGAATATTTTAGAAATATCGTAACCGCTATCTCCGAAAAGAGAGAATAAGTTGACTGCGGCAGTAACTTCTCCGGCCTGTACAAGGGTGTCGTTGGCAAATTCACCAGTACCTTTTAACCAGAAATCCTCGAGAGTGACAGAAGCCTGTGGAAAGTTACGGAACAGGCTAATGTTAAGGTTCTTAAAGTCAAATTGTGCATTAAGCATCTTGTTGCCTTCTGTTTTTACAATGTCGGCTATCTTTCCCTGGAAGGCGAAAGGAAGAAGGAACATCAGAATGATGATGACTCCTACTGTGATAGCTGCGATTTTCAAACCTTTTTTCATTTGCTTCTATTTTAAGAGTTTGAGATATTACAAAGAGCAAAACTAATAAAAGTTTTTGATATAGAGGGAGAATCAGTTCCTTTTCTTTCGTCTTGATACGAAAGAAAAGGAACCAAAAAGAAAGAATCAAGGCTACGTTTTTCCGACTACTCCGGTGTTTCCTCCGGCTAAAGGGCAGAAACTCGCTACGCTCAAACAGTTTGCCCTTTTTAACGCCGGAGAAACCACCTGCGCTTGACGTCGGAAAAACGAGGCCGGGAGGCCATGCGGGGGCACTGTTTGATGGAGATATTGTGTGTAGGATGATTTTTATGTAAGTGTGTAGATGACAAAGATGGATAGGTGCGGAGGTCGGGAAGAATAGGCTATTTTTTCTTTCTAAGTTCTTCTGCAATTCTCCATTGTAAGGCGGCTTCTCCTTCTTTCCCGACTTTCAACAGAGCGTCTCCGAAGAGTTTGTGTGCACCGGCATGTTCCGGTTTCAGGCTGGTGGCCTTGTCCAGGTCGGCAATGGCACCTTCTGTGTTTTCTGTTTTTAGCCGGAGCTTTCCGCGGTTATAGACAGCTTTAAAGTTTGCCGGATAGAGGGTGACTGCAATGTTGAAGCAGTTTTCAGCATCGAAATACTCTTTGTTGTTGAAGAGAGTGATTCCTTTGCGTATCCAGGCATCCACATAATTAGGGTCGAGACTAAGTGCCTTGTCGTAGTTGGCGAGGGCGGCACGTGAGTCGTGTGCCTGGGTGATACATTCGTTACCCATTAATAGATATTCGTGAGCATATTGGCGGAGGCGTTCCTGCTGTTCGCGCATTTGCTCTTTGAGTTTCTTATTCTGCTCTTTCAAGGTGTTTATGACACCGAGTTTACGTCGGATAAAACGGCGGGGAACAGGTTTCTCAATATCATAGCGGGAATGAATGGCGCGGAAAAACTGTTCCAGACATTCCTCCATGTCTCCTTTGTCGAAAGCGCGTGAAGCAGCAGCGTATTGCACGTCGGCCTGCGCTTGTTTCAGAGCTTTGTCGATAGCCTGCCGGTCGTTGAAACGTCCGGCAAAGTTTACGATTTCGGGGCGGACGAAGACGTCAGCACGGTTAATAGGCTTTTTGAGCTGAATACCGTCCAGTGAGGTACAGCGGCTTAGTGCCACGTATGCTTGTCCACCTGCAAATACACCACCTGTGAAGTCGATGACTACACGGCTGAAAGTCAGTCCCTGACTCTTATGGACAGTGATGGCCCAAGCTAACCGAATGGGATATTGTGTGAAGCTACCTAAGACTTCTTCTTCTATTTCTTTTGTCTTTTCGTTGTAGCGATAACGGATATTGCGCCATGATTCACGCTTTACGTCACATTCTTTTCCATTGTCGGTGATAACGTAGATGGTTTCTTCTTCCTCATCAATTCCGGCAATGACACCAATGGTACCGTTTACCCACCTGCGGTCGAAATCATTTTTAATAAAGATGATTTGTGCACCGGGTTTCAGTACGAGCTCTTGTGAGGTGGGTAGACTGCTTTCGGGGAAATCTCCTTCGATGACTCCTTCAAAAGTAATTGGGTCTCCGGGAAGTTCCGCCAGTTTCTTTTCGTTGATAGAGTCTACCGTGTCTCTACGGGTGGCCAGAGTGATATACATATCAGCTTCCGATTCTTCTATCTGGCTTCCATAACGGGTGTTCAGTAGTTGCAGATCAGCCGCTCCGGCTGTATTGTTCCGGATATGGTCGAGGACGCCGACAAAAACGGGGTCTGTTTGGCGGTATACCTTTTGAAGTTCGATGGATACCAGGTCTATCTGGCCGAATACTCTGGCAGAGAAAAAATAGGGTGTAGGATAGAAGCGGTTCAATATTTCCCGTTCGTCGTTTTTTACGACGGGCTCCAGTTGGAATACGTCGCCTACCAATAACAGTTGTTTTCCTCCGAAAGGTTCACGCAGATTGTGAGAGTATACACGTAGGATTCGGTCGATGGCATCAATGATATCCGCCCTTACCATTGAAATCTCGTCGATGATGACCAGTTCTATTTGTTCCAACAGCTTCCGGTGAGGCTTGGTGTATTTGAAAAATTCATGGATACGACCACGCTGGAGACTCAAGTTCGGGTCATCCGGCAGCAGCGGATAGAAAGGGAGTTTGAAGAAACTATGCATCGTACTTCCTCCGGCATTGATAGCAGCGATGCCTGTCGGGGCGAGTACAACGTGTTTCTTTTTGGTATTTTCGCAGACGTAACGCAGGAATGTAGATTTCCCTGTACCCGCTTTCCCGGTCAGGAAAACCGATTGACGCGTATATTGAATCAGGTTCAGGGCGTCCTGAAACGCTGCGTTATTGGTGTCTACGCTCATAATCAGATAATACCAAAATGCTTCATTGCCTTGCTGATGCCATCCTCGTCGATGGGAGCTGTCACATAATCGGCAGCGGCTTTCACATCCTCTTTGGCTTGTCCCATGGCTACTCCGATGGCTGCATGGCGGAGCATGCTGATGTCATTTCCTCCGTCTCCGAAAGCCATGGTATCTTCGAGTTTAATATCAAAATAGCGGATTATTTCATCAATGCCCTTTTGCTTGGTGTCTCCTTTGGCGGTCACATCGGCAAATGCAGGATACCATCGGCCTATCTCGCAGGTAGGAATAGACGGACGGATTTCTTTTTCTTCCTCTTCCGTGATAAAGGGTGTCATTTGGATGACTTCCTTACTGGTTGCCTCCTCGAAAGATACAGTCGGAATCACATTCACGTGCAGGAAATCATAGAATATCTTTTTCACCATGTCATTGGGCTGGCAAACGGAAATGTTGTGTTCCTCTACAAAGATACAGGGAACGCCTTTTTTCTCGCAGAAATCTCCCATCGCTTTTACTTCGTCCTGGGGGATGGCACTTTTATAGATTACCTGTTCCCCGACAAAGCAGTAAGCCCCGTTCATGGTGATATATCCATCAATCAGATTCCGGTCTTGCAATTCGGAGAGGTTGTTGATAATGGCTTTCGGACGTCCCGTAGCGATAAATATCTTCAGTCCTTTTGCACGGGCGGCTTCCAGTGCCTCAATGGTAGACGACGGGATGCGGTGAGTTTCAAAACTGACCAATGTTCCGTCTATATCAAAAAATAATGCTTTCGTCATAAATTCTTTTTTGAATGGAGTACAAAAGTACTATTTTTCTATGTAAATAGCAATTAGGAGATTTCTCTTATGCTTTTTTTAAATCTCTACTCTTATCGATAGGAACACAATTATTTAAAAGTGCCTAATAAAATGATTAATTATAATAGGTTCCTTTATTCTTTTGACTAAAAAAGTTTCCCAAGCATGGCATCAAGTCTTTATTCTTCTAACGAATTCTCCTTATACTTCTCTCCATAGAGTTGCTGGTACTCCTTTTGGAAACGGTCATAAACACTTTGTGCATACGCTTTTTGTCCAAGTTTCTTGAGTGCTTTTATTTTGAAAGTCAATGCCGTTTCGCTCATTCCGTCAAACGAGAAAAGCACGTCGGACAATACGATAACCTTTCTGGGTTCATTATTCGCTTCTACGATAGGAAGCAGTTTCTCGATGATCCGGATGAAAAGTTCGTCATGGTTAATTTTGATATTGCCAAACCATTCGTAATCTACAAAAGTAGGCAGTAAGGTGCCTCGTTGCAGCAGGCCGATAAATCAGAATCCTAATTATTAATGGGATGGCAATTATGCTTCTTTCTGTTTTAATAAGACGGGATATTGCAGAACTTGATAAAACTAACAGTCTGTCCGGATATTCCCTTGGGGAGATTTAATCGGGCTTTAAAAATCTTGAATCAATGAAACAAATAAAATATTTATCCTTTATCCCTTTTCTAGCTCTTCTCTGCTTGATGACGGGATGTGAAAATGACAAAGATGTGTATTACCCTTATGTCAATGTTCCGCTTACTACGCACAATCCGGTGCTCGTTGAGGGAGAAGTCCTGCATATCGGTATTGGTTTGGACGGTGTGAATTATCGTGTAGAGAGTGATAATGAGGATGTGGTGACTGCCGAGGTGGTCGGCAACGAGATACTGTTGACAGGCGGTGACATAGGTAGCACCATCGTTCGCCTTTCGGATGATAGCTACAATCGTGCTCTCATGACGGTTGAAGTACGTAAACTTCAGGAACTGACACTCGAATCGCTCCCGGAGGGAGTGGAAGTATTGCGTCTGGATAATGACGGCGTTATTCTTCGTGAAATGAAAATACTGACCGGTAATGGCGGTTATACCGTTAAATCTCTGAATGAAGGGGTAGCTACTGTGGCAATCTCCGGCACTACAGTAACTGTTACTGTGGTAGGTGACGGTGGTACAACTATTACTGTGACCGACCAGGAAAAGGAAAGCCGTTCCATAGATTTATGGGTACCGCTCAATCTTGACGACCCGACGCCACGTATTTATTGGGATGGTTATCGTGCCGATATTAACACGGTCGGAGTTTCCAGTACCGGATCTTATGCAACGCCAAAAGATATGTACTGGTATCAACAAAACGGTGAAGTGAAAGATACATATTATGTCTACTTTAACGGTGGTTGGGCAAACAATTTAAATAGTGTGAATGCTGCCAACCGTAATCCGAAGTTTGAAACGACTATCAATGACACTAAGACTTCGTATACAGACAAAGCAGCCTCTGCCGTTAAACTGACCGAGTTTATTTTGGAAAAACGTATCGGTACAGGTCCGACGAGCCATCCGCATATCTATTTCATCTCTTTAAAAACAGAAGATGGTAAGCGTGGATTTATAGTGCATCGTTGGAATGAATAATAAAGACAAATAGGTTCTTAGTTTTTTTTTCAGGGTATGAATATGAGGGTCGGATGCTGTATTGCTCCGGCCCTCTATGTTTTGATAGAGCATACAAAATTAGAGGCTGCCTTTCGGTAATACCACGAAAACAACTATCTTTGCTAACTGTTTATTATACACATAACCTAACAATATTATGCAGTATGAACTATAATTTTGATGAAATAATAAACCGTCATGGTACAGATTCCGTAAAATGGGATGCAGTAGAGAATCGTTGGGGACGCAATGACCTGATTCCAATGTGGGTAGCTGATATGGATTTCCGCACAGCTCCTTTTGTCATAGAGGCTTTGAAAAAACGCCTGGAGCATGAAGTACTCGGATATACATTTGCTTGCAAAGAATGGTCGGAGTCTATTATTAACTGGGTGAAGGAGCGCCATGGTTGGGTGATTCGTGAAGAGATGTTGACTTTCACTCCCGGTATTGTTCGCGGCTTGGCTTTTGTGATCCACTGCTTTACGCAAAAAGGAGATAAGATAATGGTAATGCCCCCTGTTTATCATCCTTTCTTTTTAGTCACTCAAAAGAATGAACGTGAAGTGGTATTCAGCCCGTTAGTCCTGAAAGATGAACAATATTATATTGATTTCAACCGCTTCCGTCAAGATATTCAAGGATGCAAATTGCTTATTCTAAGCAACCCTCATAACCCGGGTGGACGTGTATGGACCAAAGAGGAACTGTCTCAGATAGCCGACATCTGCTATGAAAGCGGCACATTGGTTATCTCTGACGAGATTCATGCTGACTTAACCCTGCCTCCATACAAACATCCTACCTTTGCTTTGATTTCAGAGAAGGCACGGATGAACTCTCTTGTCTTTATGTCTCCCAGCAAGGCATTCAACATGCCGGGATTGGCTAGTTCTTATGCAATTATTGAGAATGACGAACTTCGTCACCGTTTCCAGACATATATGGAAGCAAGCGAGTTTAGCGAAGGACATCTCTTTGCTTATTTAAGTGTAGCAGCTGCTTACAGTCATGGTACAGAATGGCTGGACCAAGTGGTAGCATATATTAAAGGAAATGTGGATTTCACTGAAACGTATTTGAAAGAACATATTCCTGCTATCAAGATGATCCGTCCGCAAGCCTCTTACTTGATCTTTCTGGATTGCCGCGCATTGGGACTCAATCAGGAAGAACTGAACCGTCTTTTTGTAGAAGATGCTCATCTGGCGCTGAATGATGGAACAACATTCGGTAAGGAAGGCGAGGGATTTATGCGGTTGAACGTTGCTTGTCCACGTGCTACGCTGGAAAAAGCATTGAAACAGTTGGAGCAGGCTGTAATGGATTTAAAATAGTCTTTTAAGTCCATTACCCGGTTCGGAAATAAAATCAATCCGTTCAGGGGATGAAGCTATATTTCCTGTCTCACTCTTGCTTTTTACTATTTAATTTTGTATCTTTAGTGCTTCTCATCTTCCCACAGGGCAGACGCATTAAAAATTATTTTCCTGTAAAAGTTGTGAC